>JANDJK010000034.1 GCA_024330925.1 Nitrospira sp. | reverse complement strand
GAGGCCCACGACGATCACGTGCATGTTAGGACACGTCTCCGTAACTTTTAAGCACCACCCCTACCAAGGTGAGAATCACGCAGGCAAAGCCCACCACTGTGAGGTAGGCGGCCCGTCGTGCGCGCCATCCGACCGTCAAACGGCCCACCAGCACAACAAAGTAAAAGAGCCACGTGACCACCGCGCCCGTCTGCTCCGCATTCCACGTCAGGTATGAACCACGGGAAAATTCTGCGGAGATGGCTCCGGTCACAATTCCTAAGGTGAGCAGTGGAAACCCCCATACAATTGACTGCTGATTTAACTGATCGAGAAAATCAAGAGCTGGCAACTTGGTATAGAGGACGTTAAACCGCTTCGATTTGAGCAGGCGCTCTTGAATCAGGTACATAACCCCCGCTACAAATCCTACCGTGAACCCCACGGCACCCAACATGCTCAAGGCCACATGAACCCACAGGGTCTTGAAGACTGGCTGGAGCGTCGGAACTGTTTGGGGCAAAGCCGCCGCCGAGACAAGCGACATGAGGGCCAACGGAACCATAAACGATCCCAGCACGTGAATCTGATGCCGGACTTCCACAACGAGAAATACCAGAATGATCATCCAGGAAAAGAACGAGAGTGCTTCAAAGAAGCTGGGAGGGGAGGCAGAAGAAGCGTCGGCCATCTTTGCCACGAGGGCAAGGGTGTGAAACAGAAATCCTGCCGCCGTAATCCCCAAGGACACATTTGACAGGGCTTCTGAACGCCGCAGTAAATAAACGAGAAACGACACGGTGGCCGCAAAGTACAAGACCATGGTCATCATGAAACAGACGAAGGCCATCGACCGTACCTTTTCTCGATTCTAGCTGGCGGCGAAATTACAAAGAGCGGCGAGAAATTATATCGATGCACTGTGAACAGAGTCAACAAAGTCGGAAAGGTTGCCTCTATGTAGTGGCCGTGCCGATCGGTCACTACGACGATATGACCGTGCGCGCCCTTCAGATCCTGCGCCAAGTCGAGCTCATCGTGTCGGAAAATCCACCTGTCACACGCCGTCTGCTGGACCATCATCGTCTCAGCACACCCGTCACGAGCTATGGACCGACAGACATCCCACAAAAAGTGGCGGTGTTGATCGATCGCCTCAAACGCGGCGCACAACTTGCTCTTGTATCGGATTGCGGATCACCGGTGGTTGCCGATCCTGGAGCAACGCTCGTGCGCTCTGCCCAGAAACATGGCATTCCCCTCGTGGCCCTTCCTGGACCTTCAGCGCTCACCGCCGCCGTTTCATTGGCCGGACTTTCATGCGATCATTTTCTGTTCTTAGGCCAACTGCCGACCACTGAGCAGGCTATCCGCCGACGCCTTGCCATTCTCCCGACGACCAACTTTGCCGTCGTCGCCTTTTGTCCCACTGCTTCTGTATTGCCGACATTGCGCATGGTTGCCACCCTTGCACCACGGCGCCGGCTGGTAGTGGCCTGTGATCTCACTTTGCCCCATGAGCAAATCCTGATTGGAACCGCCGGCCACCTTCACAGGCAACTGCAGGAAACACAACACCCCCACCCACAGGCGGTTACGCTTGTGATTAGCGGTGGAAAGCCTAAAAAAGGAACGGGGGAAACACCAGACTACTAACCAGCATCAGTCGGTGTCTTCGCGGCGGATTAAGACACGATAGACGCGATCTCGTTGTTCTACCGACAAAATGGTGTGGCCTTCATTCTGAACACTTTGGGGAACATTCCTGATGGGATCGCCCTCATCGAGAAGCACCGATAGAATCTGCCCCTCCTTCATCGTTTCCAACTTGAGCTTGGTCTTGATGAAATTGTAGGGGCAGATGACCCCCCGGAGGTCAAGTTCTTCATGTGCCGCATGAGGCGATCCTGACAGAACCACCCCGCTTGATACCTCACTCATCACTGCACCTACTTGCTTGGTCCATCTCGAGAAATGCTCTTCTCTGTCTGCACCGCGTCAATCGTTTCCATCGAAAAGCGATGCTCGTCTCCCCCTCTGAGGTAGACTGACCATACAGGAAGAGGGTGGCCCCACGCCACCCTCTTCTTACTCATCCAATTACGATCTATCCTTTACTCAAGCCCCTTGACTAGATTGGGTTTGGATGGATCAGGACCGTAGTCGGATTTGGTTTGCTTTGGGCTGTAGCCCCACCCCGGTTGGGGCTCACAATTCCAGCACGGAGCTGAGCCTGTGTATTCTCCGATCGTCGTGTCTACAATCCCACCAATTTTACCAGGCAAAACTCCCCCCGAAACTCCTCCCGTGGTACTGCCACTGGTCGTCTCAATGCCCCGCTCCGTGGCCGGATCTGGTCGTTGCCCAAGCCCCCCAAACCCTGCTAATTTCTCGTTTTTGCGCAGCAGGTAGACTTCCCGCACTATCTTGCGACCTGTACCAAACTCCTGCTGAGGGGTCGTTGCTTCGACAACTTGCAGAGAAATATCATCCCCGGTATTGAGCGTCTTGATTTGATCCATATTGGTCCGCTCATCGAAATACACTGTCATGGAGTTCATCGCCCCCAACCCCGCCCGGCCTTCATCATGGGAACTGCCGCCTGTTTCCAAATGCATCTTGTTACCGGGGAAATCAATGGCCAGCACTCTCCCATAAATAGTTTCCGGAAGAGAAAGGCGATCCAGAAACGCGTTCCGATCAAAAGCCTGCACCCGGTTGGCATGCCCGGACACGTCGCCGACCCCAGTTCCCACACCCATTGCAGACCCACCAGACGATTGCTGCAGGCGCTCCTGAGCCTTCGCGATGTCTGTAGAGCCGACCAGCAATATGATGGCTCCCAGTGCCAACACCTTACGCATGGACTGCCTCCTTGTAATGGTGATTAAATTTTTGCGCATAGTGGCCCCTCTTTATAGATCTTTTCTTCTCTTGCACGAGGCTTCCCTCCACATTTGGGCCTTACATCTTTGGATGACGGAAACCTAGGTCAACCGCTGCTGACTGTCAAGAGGGGCGAAACCAATCTGTAACCGTTCTTTAACCGTGCTCCTCCCACCCCTCCCTTGATTGAAGGACCTTGGTGCCCGGAGGGAGGGTCGAACTCCCACTCTCTCACGAGAACCGGATTTTGAGTCCGGCGCGTCTGCCAGTTCCGCCATCCGGGCCCACCAGTATCCCTTCCTTCTCCCTTTTCGCAAGCGGTCTTTGTAGCATGACGGGTTCCTCTGGTCAATGTGTGACCACAATGTCTCTTTTTTTCAGAAAGTCATGTCTGATATAGTGCCACACGATCGTGCTATCGTACCTGCACCGTCCTCTGCAAGGGAGGGTTGATGCGCCCTCAGCCATCCCCTCCACCAAACCAAAGGAGTATCAAACCATGGCAGAAATAACATGCATCACATGCGGCCAAATCGGCGAAGCGATTACTGCCCCTTTGTTCTTGGGTAAGCTGGAAGCAGAAGTCAAAGCCAAGGTGTGTCAGGGTTGCTGGAAAAAGTGGGAAAATATGAGGGTTATGATCATCAATGAATACCGAGTCAACCTGGGGGAGGAAAGTGGCCGCGAACTCGTCCGAAAGCAGATGAAAGCGTTTTTAAAGCTAGGAGAACCAGTCGATTCGTCATCGGTAGCTGAAAACTATCGGCCAGTCGGCTCTTCATAACTCTCTGCACGAAAGAGGGGATGGCTCCATTGTTTCCTCCTGCTTTTTCCTCGTTGTCGTTGCACATCGCCGTATGGAGTGCCGGCTAGTGCCAGTGATGCCCGTCGTGTTTTTCTCTTCCGATCACTCGTACGCAGCTCATCGTCCCTCCTTTCTCGTGCTAGACGAGCGCTGACCAGTGTCAGCCTACCAGAGCACTGACAATAAACAGCAGTGTGGCGAAAGGCCTGCGTTGACAGGATGCACAAAGTAATGCTAGCCTAGCCTGATTCTCTCATATTTCTGATTGTTTCTGATTGATTAGTGCCGCCCTTCTCTTCTTCACCAGGAGAGAACACAGCCAGAGGTGGGGTGGGATGATTGTCCAAATGTACGTCAAAGGTCTGATGTTCGACCCGTACAATAACGCCTACATTGTGGTCCTGCGCGACGAAACTCAATCAGAAATGTTGCCCATTTGGATTGGGAAACCAGAGGCAAGCTCGATCAGTTTAGCGATGGAGCACATCTCCCCTCCTCGCCCCATGACGCACGACTTCATGAAAGCTTATTTAGATGCGGCAAGTGCAAAAGTGATCAGCGTGGTGATTACTGATTTGAATGACAATACATATTTTGCCAAAATACACTTGCTGCACGGTGACTCCGAATACACCGTGGACTCCAGGCCAAGCGACGCGATCGCGTTGGCACTTCGCACGGAAGCTCCTATCTTTGTCAACGAATCCGTCATCAAAAAACAGGGTTCAGAAGAGCTGGCTCAGTGGCTAGAAAATTTAAAGCCAGATGATTTTGGCAAATTGGATACCTAACCATCACACAACATTGCATTGCAGGAGCGGCATGCAGGAGTGGGGGGACTCGTTAGTAGAATTGAAAGTTGACCGGGTGCTCGATGACTCGGCCACCGACACCAGAATCGTTGTGCTTTCCCGTTCCGATGATCCGAGAGAACACCTTATGATCTGGATTGGAGCATCGGAAGGCGAAGCAATCCGCCGGATCCTCGATGGGTTAGTTACTCCTCGCCCCATGAGTCATGACCTCATCAAGAACATGGGCGAGCACCTGGGAATCAAAACGACGAAAGTCGTCCTGACAGATGTCAAGCACAACACATACTTCGCGACAGTCTACCTCGACGCCAAAGGGGTGACAAGGACCATTGACGCAAGGCCGAGCGATGCCATTGCCTTAGCCTTGCGCTGCTCAGCTCCGGTTTATGCCACAGCCGATGTCTGGAAACGGCGAAGTGGCCAGAACTTGGAAGCGTGGCTGAATAAAATCGAGTCAAAACAGCTTGAAACCTAAGCGGTTGCTACTATCACTCGATCGTGGCTCTTTATCTTTTCAGCAAACATGCAAGTGGGAGAGAGAAAATGACGTACTTTGAGAAACCAGCCAATGTGAAACACAGATGGTATGTCATCAATGCGGAAGGAAAAACTCTGGGGCGCCTGGCCGCCCGTGTCGCCTCTATTCTGCGGGGAAAACACCATCCAACCTTCACTCCCCACATCGACATGGGTGATCATGTCATCATCGTCAATGCCGAAAAGATCCAGCTTACCGGAAATAAGATGAAAACCAAGCTGTATCGTCACCACACTGGCTACCCCGGAGGCTTGAAAACCGCCACGGCAGAACAGGTGTTCCGAAAAAATCCTACCCGCTTGCTCGTTTACGCCATCGAAGGGATGCTCCCTAAAAATCCATTGGGAAAGGGGATGGCCCGAAAGTTAAGAGTCTATGCCGGCCCGCATCATCCTCATCAAGCACAACAGCCACAACCGCTGTCTCTGTAGCCGGAACGACAGCACGCTTCGTCAGTAATTTGAAGAAGGGAGGAGGAAGCTGATCCATGACAGGGTCCCTATACTATGCAACAGGTCGCAGAAAATGCGCAGTCGCGCGGGTATGGCTTTCAGCCACGGGCAATGACATCGCCGTCAACCGTAAACCGTTGGAACAGGCCTTTCCGCGTCTCACTTTGAGACAAATCATCCAATTTCCACTCGAACAGGCTGGATTGTTGGGCAAGTGCTCGGTTACCGCGACAGTCGAGGGGGGCGGTCCAACGGGACAGGCAGGAGCCCTTCGCCACGCTATCGCGAGAGCGCTGGTGGCCATGGACGCCTCAATGCGCCCCATCCTTAAAAAAGAAGGACTTCTCACAAGGGACTCCCGAGTAAAAGAGCGCAAGAAGTATGGTCAGAAAGGAGCCCGCAAACGTTTCCAATATTCCAAGCGATAACCGTTGGAACAACGAGCAGCGGGGTCCCCAGCCCCACAGAGCAGGTGGTAGCAGGTTGTGTTGTTCCGCCGGGGCGGATGTGGACCGTTTCCTTCCCCAATCCTGTGTGTAGAGAGAGCACAACACCATGCCCAAGAAGTTCAGGGTAGCCATCGCAGGTGCCAGTGGCTATGCCGGCGCAGAGTTGGTGCGCCTTGCCGTCGCCCATCCCTATTACGACATTACAGCCATGACATCTGAGAAATCGGCTGGGCAACCGGTTGCATCCGTGTTTCCTCATTTCACAGGTCTCATCGATTACCGTTTTGAGTCTTTAGCGCCTGAGGCCCTCGCAGACCGAGCCGACGCCGTGTTCTTAGCCCTTCCCCACACCAAATCCCAGGAGCCAGTTGCGTCGTGCGTAAAAGCTGGGCTCCTGGTGGTTGACCTGAGTGCCGATTACCGCCTCAAGAATGTCGCCGCTTATGAATCGTGGTATCACACCCCACACCAATTTCCAGATTTGTTGAAACAGGCCGTCTATGGCCTGCCGGAACTCCATCGCCAGGCCATCGCTGAGGCGAAATTGGTCGCATCGCCAGGTTGCTATCCCACCGCTGCCATTCTTCAGCTGGCTCCGCTCGCCGCCCGCGGTTACATTCAACCGGAGACGATCGTAATCGACGCCAAATCCGGTATCTCCGGTGCCGGAAGAAGCCCTGCCTTGCCCTATCATTTTCCTGAAGCTCACGAATCAATCGAGCCCTATAAAATTGGGACCCATCGGCATGTTCCAGAAATTGAACAGGAGCTTAGCACCATCTGTGGCTCATCATCTCCTGTCAGAGTCACCTTCACTCCCCACTTAGTCCCTATGAACCGAGGAATCCTCAGCACAGCCTACTGCAAGCTGACACGGCAGGCAACATTGGAGGAACTCCGTGCTCTGTACACGGACTTCTACAAAGGTGAACGGTTTGTTCGACTGTTTGGAGACATCGTTCCCAACCCTCGTTACCTCAAAGGCTCGAACTTCTGTGACATTGGTGTCTACCTGGATGCAAGGGCCGGATGGGTTGTGACCGTGGCAGCCCTTGATAATCTTGTCAAGGGTGCAGCCGGCCAGGCTATTCAAGCAATGAATTTGATGATGGGCCTTCCCGAGGAAACCGGCTTAACAGCATCTAGCAGTTATCCCTAACTCTCTATCGGTCGCCGGCGAGAGTCCTTTTCCGGAGACAACCAGTGCAAATACGACAGTCACAAGGCGTCACTGCTCCAGAAGGTTTTCGAGCCGCTGGTCTCCATTGCGGCATTAAAAAATCCAGGAGTCCAGACCTGGCTCTGATCGTCTCCGATGTAGCCGGTCCGATCGCAGGCGTGTTTACCCAAAACCGTGTGGTGGCGGCGCCGGTGCAGCTCAATCGCCTTCATCTGAAACACCACCAAGGACGGGCCATTGTCGTCAACAGTGGAAACGCTAACGCATGCACCGGCCCACAAGGGTTCGCTGCCGCTCACGCTATGGCTGCCGCTGTGGCCCAGGCGTTGTCAATTCCCCTTCATCAGGTCTTCGTAGGATCAACTGGCGTGATTGGTCGCCCCTTACCGATCGATCGTATCAAGCGTCATATCCCACATCTCATCGCCCGACTTACCCGACGGGGAAGCATCCAGGCCGCTCGTGCCATCCTCACCACCGATCTGAAACCCAAAACTGTGGTGGTGAGGGGCCTCATCGACGGTACCGCTATCACAATCGGCGGCATTGCCAAAGGTTCAGGCATGATCCATCCGCACATGGCTACGATGCTGGCCTTTCTCACTACCGACGCCGCGGTGGAGCCTCTCTCACTCCAGCGAGCGTTACGATCGGTGGTGAACCGAACATTTAACTGTATCACTGTGGATGGTGATACCAGCACCAATGACATGGTTCTATGCTTAGCCAACGGAATGGCCCGCAACAGAACGATTCGGGCCGGCACTCGCCAGTACCGGAAGTTTGAAGAGCTGCTGGGCGAAGCCTCTGACCGGCTTGCGTTGGCGATTTGTCAGGACGGCGAAGGTGTGACCAAAGTCGTCAAGATCGAAGTTCGCGGTGCCAGCACGGTAGCAGCCGCCAAGCGGGTCGCTTCTACCGTCGCGACCTCCAACTTGGTCAAGACCGCTTTGTTTGGAGAAGACGCCAATTGGGGCAGAGTCATGGCGGCAATCGGCAGAGCGGGAGTTCCCATCAATCCCGACAACATCACCGTCTGTTTCGACAGCATCGTGATGGTCAAAAAGGGCATGGGGACTGGACCAATCGCTGAACAAAAAATCGCCCAGGTCTTTCGACAACCACAGTTTACAATCTCCATCGATCTTGGAGAAGGTCAGGCTCAGGCGCACATGTGGACAACCGACCTCTCCTATGAGTACATCCGTATTAATGCCAGCTACCGTTCATAACGACCGTAAGCATGAAGAGCTTCTGCCCACAACCATGCCTGTTGTGCGAGAGCGATGCGCAACAATCAGCCGTGATTTCACCCACCGGAAAACGTCGTTCATAAGAATTGGCTATGGCCTCCCTGTGGGATCCCTTCGATCCGATTTTTCCCCAACCGCTTGAAAACACTCGGCAACTATGGTAGCGTGCCCCCGCTTTGCGGATGATAATGGACCAACCCGTCTCGATCGACCTGGATCGGACCAGAGTGTATCAAACTTTAACCTCAGCGTATGCGCTGCGCGGCTTGAAGTAAAGGGAATGTTGCCCTCGCCCGTCTGTAGGGCGCTCTGCAAGCCTGGAAGGAGGTGAACGCATGGGAGTCGTCACTATTAAGGAACTGTTGGAAGCCGGCGTCCATTTTGGTCATCAGGCCAATCGCTGGAACCCCAAGATGAAAAAATTTCTCTTTGGCGAGCGAAACGGTATTTCCATCATTGATCTTCAACAGACCGTGGAGCGGCTCAACCAAGCCTATGCGTTCGTCCGCGATACTGTTGCAGCCGGCGAGTCGATCTTATTCGTTGGCACCAAACGGCAGGCCGCTGAGATTCTGGAGGAAGAAGCCAAGCGGGCCAACATGTTCTTCGTCAATCAACGATGGCTAGGCGGCATGTTGACAAACTTTCAGACCATCCGCCGTAGCATCGACAAACTGAAAAAACTGGAGTCTATTCTGGAAAATCCCACGGAGCACGGCCTCAAGAAAAAAGAAATCCTCCGTATGCAAAAGAACGTTGCCAAGTTGCAAAAATACCTCTCCGGAATTCGGAACATGCGAACTCTACCCGGCGCCATTTTCGTACTCGACACAAGGGTTGAAAAAATTGCCGTTCAAGAAGCCATTCGCTTGGATATTCCCGTGATTGCCATTCTTGATAGCAACTGCGATCCGGATCATATTGCCTATCCTATTCCCGGCAACGACGACGCCATTCGTTCGATCAAGCTCATCACGTCGAAAATTGCCGATGCTTGTCTCGAAGGTGCTCATCTCAGAGCTCAACGGGAGGAGGCAGAATTTCACGCTTCTGCCGAAACAGACGCGCAGAAACAGGACGTACGCCTTGAAAGCGTGCCGACTTCATAACGACCAGCAGCCTCGGTTTTCGTTCTTGGAGAGGCTCACAGTCGTGAACTCATCACATTAAAGGATGACACGTTATGGTAAGTTCAACTCAGCTGATCAAAGAACTTCGTGAAAAGACCGGTGCCGGCTTTCTTGACTGTCAGAAAGCCTTACTCGAGACGGGCAACAACATTGAAAAAGCGATCGACTATTTGCGCCAAAAAGGGTTGGCAGCCGCCGCCAACAAGGCCGGACGCCAGACCAACCAGGGTCTCGTTCATGCCTATATCCACATGGGTGGCAAGATCGGTGTGTTGATCGAAGTCAATTGTGAGACAGACTTCGTTGCTCGCAACGAGGAATTTAAAACCTTCGTCAACGATCTTGCCCTGCAAATCGCCGCTGCCAAGCCGTTGTATGTGAAGCGCGAAGATATCCCCGCGGAAGTGATTGATAAAGAACGGTCAATCTATGAGGGACAAGCGAAGGAAATGGGGAAACCGCCTGCTGCATGGCCCAAAATCGTGGAAGGGAAACTCGAAAAGTTTTACCAAGAATCCTGTCTGCTAGAGCAGGCCTTCATCAAGGATCCCGCCATCACGATCAAAGAGCTCCTGGCCCAAACAATCGCGAAAATTGGAGAGAACATCAATATCCGACGGTTCGTGCGATATCAACTGGGCGAGACATGAGCGCAGCCAAGTACCAACGCCTTCTCTTGAAGGTCAGCGGTGAGATGTTAGCTGGTGAGCAGGGCTACGGTATTCAACCGTCCGTGCTTGAGAGCTTGGCCCAAGAAATCGCCTCTGTGGTGGAGCTTGGTGTTCAAGTCGCTCTCGTGATCGGAGGGGGGAACATCTTTCGCGGAATCGCCGCCAGTGCCTCGGGAATGGAACGAGCCTCAGCCGATTACATGGGCATGCTCGCCACAGTGCTCAATGCGCTGGCACTCCAAAACGCTCTCGAACGCATTGGTATCATCACCCGCGTGCAATCCGCAATCGAGATGAGGCAACTCGCCGAAGGCTACATACGACGACGGGCCATCAGACACTTGGAAAAAAATCGGGTGGTCATTTTCGCAGGCGGAACTGGTAACCCCTATTTTTCCACCGATACCGCCGCTGCTCTCCGAGCGATGGAAATCGGCGCCCAAGTCATCCTTAAAGGCACCAAAGTCGATGGGATCTACAATGATGATCCCGTTACAAACCCGGCCGCTCAAAAATATGCCGACATTCCATTCCTGTCGATTCTCAATCAAAATCTCAAAGTTATGGACGCTACAGCCATCAGTTTATGCATGGACAATAACTTGCCGTTGATCGTGTTCAACCTGAAAGTCAAAGGGAACTTTCGACGAGTAGCAATGGGCGAACCGATTGGCACACTGGTGACGCCCAGCCATCGATGACCGTGTGCACGGAGTGCAAACATGTCGGCTGCAGCACCGATTCATCAAAAACTCATGCATCAAATGGAACAGGCACTCGAGCACCTGAAACGCGACCTTGCTAGTCTTCGGACGGCTCGCGCTTCCGTGGCTCTAGTTGATAGCATCAGAATCGACTATTACGGCACCATGACCCCCTTAAAACAAGTGGCCAACATTGCAACGCCCGAAGCGAGACTGATTACCATTCAGCCCTGGGAACCTCACCTGATCAAAGAAATTGAAAAGGCATTGGCAACCTCCGGCCTAGGCGTGACCCCCTCCAACGACGGCAAGATCATTCGGGTCCCGCTTCCACCCCTGACGGAGGAGCGACGCAAGGATCTGACCAAGCTTTGTAAAAAACACGGTGAAGACACCAAAGTCCAGATCCGAGGGTTTCGGAGGGATGCAAACGAAGAGTTAAAAAAACTACAGAAAGACGCCAAACTCACCGAGGACGAGCTACGCAAAGCTGAACAGGAAACGCAAAAGATCACCGATCAGTTTGTCCAGAAAATCGACGAGATTATTAAGAAAAAAGAACAGGAGATCATGGAAATCTGATCTCCGGATTGCTGGCCTAGGGCAGCGTGCCAACCACTTCAACTTTTCTCCCAACCCGTGCCACCATCGATCTCGTCGCTCTCACCTACAACCTGACCTGTTTCCGAAGCTATCTTCGCCCCGGCTGCGACATCATGGCCGTGGTGAAAGCCAATGCCTATGGCCATGGTGCCGTGGAAATAACGAGAACGCTAATCCGCCATGGTGTTTCTCGTGTCGCAGTTGCTTCGATCGAAGAAGGGGCTCACCTGCGGCACGCTGGCATTACAGGACCAATCGTCGTGTTAGGTCCACTGTTTCCCAAACAGATCGCCGATCTGCTAGCTTATCAGCTCACCCCCGTTGTCAGTGACTCTGCCATTCTACCAGCCTTGGCGCAAGCCGCCGCTTCCTTTCCTGTTCCGTACCCCATTCACCTGAAAGTGGAAACCGGCATGGGACGGTTGGGACTGTCTCAGGAGGAGCTCATACGCCTCTTCCGCGATCATCAGTTTCCTCCCACACTCCAACTGGAAGGTCTTATGACCCACCTGGCGGACGCTGACGGTCCCTCATCGGAGAGCACACGGGAACAATTATCGAAATTTCAAGATGCTATGAGGATCGTCTCTCTGGCTGGATTTCGCATCCCACTTATCCACGCAGCCAACAGCGCCGCCGCCATTCGTTTCCCGGAATCCTGTTTTTCGCTCGTTCGTCCCGGTATCATGTTGTACGGCTATCACACTCTGCCCCCTGTTGTGGCAGCACCTGCCTTCAAGCCGGTCCTGTCCCTGCACACAACCGTCGCCCAACTCCGCACTGTGCCCCCCGGACAGACCATCAGCTATCACGGCACCTTTCGAACGCGGACCACATCTAAGATCGCAATCTTGCCAATCGGCTATGCCGATGGGATCAGCCGCCATCTCTCGAATCGAGGGTGGGTGCTGGTTCGCGGACACCGTGCCCCCATCGTGGGCCTCATCTGTATGGACATGATGATGGTAGATGTCACGGCTATCACCGATGTTGCAGTTGGCGACGAAGTGGTCCTCATCGGCCGCCAAGGCAGCGAGCAGATCACCGCTCATGAGGTGGCACAATGGGCTGGCACTATCCCTTACGAAGTGCTCTGTGCGATTGGGCCACGTATTCCCCGGCAGTATCTCTCTGATTAACTCTTTCCCCGCGCTTCCATTCCAAGGAAAAACCACGACATGACCGCGTACCAGTTGGATAACACCCTGCTTTTCACCGGAAAAGCGATCTCAGCAGGAGCCTGCCGCACAGCTTGTGTCTGGGTCCGGTTTAGATTGCTTCTGACTCAACGCTGGACTTGAAAGAGGGTCAATCCAGGATGCAGTGTCGCGCGGGGGAGAATGGTCTTGTGCATCGCAAACGTGGGAAGCCGTTCCACTGTCTCCTCCCATATAATCTGAAAGCCGGCTTGCTTGAGATCAGTTCCATACACCGTTGGTCCCACAACGAACGCCTGCCCTCCCCGCTTAACCCGATTGGCCAACTGTCCCGACAGGTTTGCCCGTGCAACGGGGTTGGCAAAGTGTTCATATGGAAGCCACGCGTAGGCAAGGTCCGCTCTCCATTCTGAGGGAACCGCTGCCCAATCCAGATAAAATTTGGCTTGAACCAACCAGTCCCACCGTCCCAGTTCGGCACAAAGTGTCCAAATCCGTTGAGCCTGTTTGATCGCAAAAGCGGGGTAATGGACTACAGCGACCAACTCCCGTGGCCGATCAAAGGGAAGACATGTGGCAATCGCAGCATCACCATTCTCCACCAGAATATGATTAGCCATGCTGACAACCTTGGCAATTTCCCGATCCTGTTCTGCTAAGTCTTGAAGGTAGTCGGCCACGAACAACTGGGCGGCGACTTCGCCAATCGGCCTATCGTCCTGCGGATACAACGGCACCGCTTCAAACACCGCGCGCGCATCCACGACAGGCACCCACGGATAAAAGACGCTGCGCCAATCCACTGGACTCGGAGAAGGAACTGGCTCGGATGAAGCGAACGATACGCCAGGAACTTCCACGATGAGCCGTGTTGTTTCTTGGCGATCCCGTAATTCTACAACCCCATCTTGCACAACCACAGCTCGATCCCACGGAACCAGACGATCTCCATCCGGATGAAAGTAGGATAATCCCGTCGGATCATTCCGCAGAGTGGCTTTAAGAATCCTGCCTCCTTGCATAGTCAGACAAAGCGGGGGATGGTCATAAAAATACCGCACGGGGGGATCGGAAACCGGCTTCCAGTTAAGCTCGTGGGCTCGAGTGTGATCCATGAAGATCGAAAAAGCGTCGGTGCCAGATGGAGCACAGGGACGAAAGAACTTGCCAAACAATTGCCAAGCTGATGAAGACGGATAAGAGGGAATGCCCCTGTAGCGCAGTGGAGGGGGATTGTCTATCCCGCAGTTCTGATCATCATAGAGCCCGCGAATGAGCTCAAAAACCGCTGAGCCAGTTCCCGGTAGCAGCGACCGAAACAGTTCAACAACGGGAAGAAAATCGATTCGCTCCCAATGCATGGCTCCCATACAAGCCATAAACCGAGCGGTTGCAAAGGTCCCGTCCTCCAACACATAGAGAGCATCTTTCCGATGACGGATGGTGGCTCGCCCCCCGCCATCAATCCGCAGATCATCATCGCCATAAAACACCCGCATATCCTCTGGGGTCACTCCCACCAGCCGCGCAGCCATGGCTCGCAAATCATCAGCCGTGAGACGCTCCCATCCCGGCTTCCGGGCGAGATCCAGCGTGGTTTCATGCATGATCCCTCCCGGCACAAGTCCGACCCACCCTCCCCAATCAAGGCAAACCCTCGCCCTGGTCAGCACCGTTGTTCCGTCACCCCGGCAACTCCACTCACATTCATGAAGGGGATGGCCAGCAGGATCCGTCGCTAGAAACCGACGGCCATCCGGCCGATAAAAGACCAAATGTCCTGTTGGAGCAGTGACGACCCGCCCGCCTTGTTCGGCAAATCGTTCAGCCAGTGCCAGCGAGGAAGGAAAACTCAGATGACCAGGATGCCGAAGGGCAAATGTCACGAGATCAGAAGACATTCAGGTGCGGAGCTGGCCGCTCCCCAGTACAACAAATTTGCTGCAGGTTAACTCTTCAAGACCCATGGGGCCCCTGGCATGGATCCGCGAGGTACTGATGCCGATTTCAGCTCCCAACCCAAATTGGTACCCATCGTTCAGGCGAGTCGAAGCATTCACGAGCACGGCACTGGCATCGACTTCCTTGAGAAATCGCATCGCCCGCCCATAATCCGAGGTGACGATCGCCTCCGTGTGACGTGAACCATACTGTGCAATGTGGTCCATTGCCTCATCGAGATGTTTGACGACTTTGACAGCCAAAATTAAATCAAGAAATTCCTTGCCATAATCCTGCTCGCTGGCAGGCTTGGCATCCGGAACTAGTTGGCACGTTTTCGGGCAACCGCGAATCTCAACCCCCGCCGAGAGAAGACTCGCGGCAAGCTTCGGAAGAAACGTTCGCGCCACGGCTTGATGAACCAACAAGGTCTCCATCGCGTTGCAGGTCGAGGGACGTTGCACTTTGGCATTGACACAGATGGCATGGGCCATGTCGAGATCTGCCGACAGATCGACATACACATGGCATACTCCAGCATCGTGTTTGACCACAGGAATCGTCGCATGCTCGGCGATCAGTTGCATCAACGATGCTCCTCCACGAGGAATAATGAGGTCAATAAAGCGATCCTGCTGAAGCAGCAGCGGCACCAACTCACGATCGGGTCGATCGATAAATGTAATGGCTCCGGGTGGCACTCCCGCTTTCTCTGCCGCCTCGGACAAAGTGGCGGCAATGGCCGTGTTGGAACGGATCGCTTCACTTCCTCCCCGCAACACACAGGCATTCCCGGACTTGAGACACAGAGCGACAGAATCTGCCGTCACATTAGGACGAGACTCATAGATGATACCGATCACGCCGATCGGCACACGGACACGCCCCACCCGTATTCCGTTAGGTCTCGTCCACATTGACGACATGGATCCGACTGGGTCCGGTAACTTGGCTACTTCGCGAATGCCGTTTGCCATCTCCGCAATCCGCTGGGGGGTCAAACGCAGCCGATCAGCCATGGCTTTTTTGTCAGCGGCATGCCCAAATGCCTCCAGATCATGACGGTTGGCCTCTAGCACTTCCTCCGTTTTTGCTTCAAGCTTCTCTGCCATGGCTAACAAAGCCTGATTTTTTACTGTCGTTGAAAGGGACGCCAGTTTTCCGGACGCTTGTCTTGCCTTTCTAACGAGCTCCACCAGGTAAGAGACCATCTCCTGCCTATCGGGATCGCCCCACTCACCAGACCGGCCGTCTTTACCCATTTGTTGCCCTTCTTGCATGGAACAGGCTCTCGATATGTGATCTTCCCACGCGGTTCCCATCCTTGCGCGAAGGATACCCCGCTCTCCTCAAAAGGGTCAAGGCGGATTCCCCCATGGCAGTGGTTGACATGACCAACGAGATACTTGCCGATTCTCTCGACATATGGCAGAGTGAGAAAAGTTTTTCCCCGTGGTGTTTTTGGGCTACAGCCGCAATCATTGCACCTGGTCGGAGGTCATGGAACGATGACACAAACCCTGAAGCGTTCTATCGCGGTCGTGGGGCTTGGCTACGTGGGGCTACCCCTCGCCGTTGCATTTGGGAAATTGGGCCCCGTCATTGGGTTCGACATCAACAAGTCCAAGGTTGATGAACTTAAAAACGGCATCGACCGAACCGGCGAAGTGCGGCAAGAAGATCTCAAAGCCGCTCAGGTGCATTACACCTCGGATCCTACCACCCTCAAGAATGCCGATTTCATTATCGTTGCCGTTCCTACACCCATTAATGAAGCCCTCCAACCAGACCTTAACGCCCTGCGCATGTCTTCCCAAACCATCGGCGCCAATATGAGGCGGGGCACGATTATCGTGTACGAATCGACCGTCTATCCTGGCGTGACAGAGGAAATCTGCATCCCCATTTTGGAGAAAATGTCCGGCATGAAAGCTGGAGTGGACTTTAAAGTGGGGTATTCACCAGAGCGTATCAATCCTGGAGACAAAGAGCACACCCTTGAAAAAATCGTCAAGGTGGTGTCGGCTCAAGATGCCGAAGCTCTAGAAATTGTGGCACAGACGTATGGATTGGTCGTCAAAGCCGGCATTCACCGGGCTCCCAGTATCAAAGTGGCAGAGGCAGCCAAGGTAATCGAGAACACGCAGCGCGATCTCAACATTGCGCTCATGAACGAGCTGGCCTTGATTTTCCATCGTCTCGGAATTGACACCCAAGCAGTCTTGGAGGCGGCTGGTACAAAGTGGAATTTTCTTAAGTTCACCCCTGGCCTTGTTGGTGGCCATTGCATTGGCGTTGATCCCTATTACCTGACCACCAAGGCTGAATCTGTTGGTTATCACCCGCAAGTTATCCTCGCTGGGCGACGTATTAACAATGGGATGGGCAAATTCGTCGCGGAACAGACGGTCAAGTTGTTGTCTCAACTGTCACGACCCACCAACGAGCTGAGAGTAGGAATCCTGGGACTGACTTTTAAGGAAAACGTCCCCGACCTGCGAAACAGCAAAGTGCCCGACATCATCAAAGAGTTGGGCGAATATGGCATTAACGTCCTGGTCCATGACCCTCTGGCCCCTCCAGAGGAGGCCGTGGCTGAGTACGGGATTCATTTGGTCGAGTGGACACACATGAAAGACCTTGATGGCCTTGTCATTGCAGTCGCCCACCAATCGTACAAACAGACGCAACCAGCCGACCTAATCCGGCTGCTGCGTACCAACCAGCGGGGAATCATCGTTGACGTCAAAAGTATCCTCAACCCGGCGGATATCCCACCGACAATCACGTATTGGAGATTATAGGCTTCGTCACTCATAGCGTAGTGCCTCGATGGGATTCAGCCGGGCCGCTTTCTGGGCAGGATAGAAGCCAAAAAAGAGTCCCATGATCATCGCAAGGGACACAGCCATTACGACCGTAGTGAAAGGGACCACGGTTGGCCATCCCACCGTCTGCGTGATCAGATGAGTACCGGCAAGACCAACCATCACTCCGACGAGGCTCCCCATTACACTCAAGATTGACGCCTCGCTCAGAAATTGCACGAAAATGTGAGACCGCTTCGCGCCAACCGCTACGCGAATCCCAATTTCCTTTGTCCGCTGGTTGACCGACACCAGCACAATATTCATGATGCCGATTCCCCCCACCAACAGGGAAACAGAAGCGGCTACCAACAGCATGACCATCAGCGTCCAACTGGTTTCCTCTTGAACTTGGGCTATGTCATGTTGCGTGCGAATGGTGAAATCATCCGGTTGTTCATCACGTAAACGATGGCGTTGACGCAAAATGCGCCTGATTTCATGCACCGCCTCATCGAGATCCTCTTCGCGTTCCGTCGCAACCAGCACCGCTCCCACTAGGCCAGTGAAGAATTGCACCCCGAACACTTGCCGTTCTGCCGTCGAGAATGGGATAAAGACAGCGTCATCCTGATCTCCCCCTTCAACCGATTGCCCCTTTGCTGACAAGACACCAATCACCCGAAAAGGCACATTTCCGATCCTGACAACAGCCCCGACAGGATCCACATCGGCCTCAAAGAGATTGTCTACCACCGTGCGGCCCAAAACAGCCACGCGACTCATGAATTCGACATCGGCCTCTGAAAACACTGCCCCCCGTTCTGGAGGCCATTGTCGGACAGAGAAGAACCCCGCAGATACGCCATAGACGTTGACTTGCCAGTTTTTGCTGCCATGGACAACCTGAAGCCCCTTCCGTTTAACCCACGCCACCTCCTTCAACAGAGCCACTTGCTGCTGAAGTGCCCTCGCGTCTGCCACTGTCAATGTCGCCGCGCCTCCCAACCCAGTTCGTACCCCTCCTACTGTTGTAGCTCCTGGTAGTACCAGAATGACGTTGGCGCCCATACTGGCAATGCGTGCCTGAACCGTGACGCGCGCACCCTGGCTGATTCCAACAATCATAATCACGGCTCCAACTCCCACCGCTATGCCCAACATTGTGAGACTGCTTTGCAATTGATGACGCCGAAGCACACGGAAAGAATTCACGAGGCTCAGCAGAACAAATCGAAACATGGTCGCTCCGATAAACGAGTGGGATGTTGATCGTTATGCCAAAGCCGGTACCATGCGTCATGTGATGAATCACAACCACGCTCAGCAATCAACAAGCTCTAGCATGCCCTGAAATGAAATCCTCGTTGACTAATATTCTCCCTCGCTCAATAATGTCACAACGCAGCAGGAAAACACGTTTCTTCCCGATTCACCCCGGAGTTCACAGCTCAGGAGTCTAGACCATGAGAAGCAACACCAATGACCGGTGGAAGTTACTTATCTTGCTCCTCATGCCCCTCATGCTCGCCGTGCTGAGCTGCCACTCCGACTCGTCAGAATCTCAAAAAGCCAGACACCTCGAACGGGCTGCCAGTTTTTTGGAAAAGGGACAGCTCCAAGAGGCCCTCATCGAATACATGAACGTGGCAAAAGCCAATCCGGACAACGCAGACGCGCACTATCAAATGGCGCTCATCCACCTGAAGCTTGGCGGTATCGTTAACCTGCAAAAAGCATTTACGGAATTACTCCGGACACTTGAACTGAATAAAGACAACCGCGATGCCCGGCTCAAAATCGGTGAACTCTATTTGGTGGGGAATGAACCAGCCAAGGCTCGAGAACAAGCCGACATCATTTTAGCATCTGCTCCCCAAGATCGAGACGCCCTGTCGATTCGCGGGCGCAGTTTGATCAACGAGCGACGCTACCAAGAAGGAATTGTGGAATTGAAAAAACTGCTGGCCCTTGATCCATCCAATCCCAGCGTGTACATCGAACTTTCACGAGCCTACTTTTTTGCGAACGACCGATCCGCCGCCGAAGAGATTCTCCGCCAAGGACTTGCGACCAACCCCAGCTCACTTGATCTCATGCTAGCGACCGGCGATTTTCACCTCTCGATCGGCAAGCCTGATCAGGCCGAATTCATGTTCCGGCGGGTCCTGAGCATTGCACCAGACAATGAGCCCGCTCGACTGCGACTGGCCCATCTCTATCAATTAACCAACAAACTCGCCGATGCCGAAGCCGTCCTCCAACAATGGGTCTCGTCCTCCCCTCAGGACGAACGCCCCCTTGTTTATTTGGGCGACTTTTTCTTATCGCTGGGGATGAGGGACAAGGCGCTGACCACCTATCAGCAAGCGCTCCACATCAATAGTTCCTCTGCGATCGCTCGCGATAAAGTCATCTCGGTTCTGCTTGACCTCGGCAAAGTGGATGAAGCGGAACCGCAAATCAAAGCCATTCTGGCAAATAATGCTCGCGATTTGTCTGGCCGGTTTTTTAACGCTAGACTTTCTCTTGTCAAAGGGAAAGTCGACGAGGCCATTACACTGTTCCACGCGCTCGCCAACGAGGAAGCTCAATTTGCTCCAGCCCATTATTTCCTCGGTCTGGCTTATTTAAGAAATCGCCAGCTCCCCCAAGCACGAGGCGCATTTTCCCAAGCCGTTCAACTGAACCCTGCTTTTCCAGAAGCCCGCACAGCCCTGGCAGAGTTGTTTCTCAATGAAGGCTCGCTCGACTTGGCACTGGAACATGCTCAAGCAGCCATCCAACTCAATCCGCGGAATGTTCAAGCAGCTTTTATTGCTGGCGATGCGTACCTTCGGAAAGGCGATTTCGCCAAAAGCAGACAGGTCTATAAAGCGATTGGTCAAGCCCTCCCCAAGGAAGCACTCGTTCCCTATCGCCTCGGTCTGGTTGCTCGTGCCGAGAAGAATGATGCACAGGCCATCGCGCTTTTTGAAGAAGCGTTGGCTCTTCGGCCAAATGCCATCGAGCCGTTGGCCCAAATAGCGGCGATCAAGATCTCTCAAGGCAAACTGGTTGAGGGACGTGCGCGAGTGCTTCGTCAGATGGCAACCATTTCACAAAGTGCCTTGCACGAAAACTTGCTGGGCGAACTATGGCTCGCCACCAACGACATCAATCAAGCTGAAGCTGCCTTCAAAAAGGCTATCCAGCTTGACCACTCCTTCCTCATCGCCTACTTAAACCTTGGACATCTCTACTACCAGACCGGGAGAATAGACCAGGCAATCGCAGAATATGAGACAGTAGTGGACAAAGACCCCTACGCTATCCAAGCTCACATGATGCTGGGGGTGATCCATGAGCAAAAACAGGACTATGTGCAAGCCAAAGCGCGTTATGAAAAAATCCTGGCGTTGAATCCCAAATTTGCACCGGCGGCCAATAATCTGGCATGGTTGCTCGTTGAACAGGGAGGGAATCTCGATGTGGCACTGAACTATGCGCAAACCGCCAGGGAGCAACAGCCCCAGGATCCGGCCATCGCCGACACCATTGGATGGCTCTACTACAAAAAGAACGCCTATGTGCTCGCCATCAGTTTCTTAAAGGAAGCAGCCGAAAAACTACCAACCAATGCGTTAATTCACTACCACCTCGGTATGGCGCAGTACAAGAACGGCGATAACGACGGGGCCAAGAAATCCCTACAGATCGCGCTGAAACTTGACCGTCATTTCCCCGGCGCAGGAGAGGCCCAGCGGATCCTATCTGAACTGTAACCTTCTCTCGGTTCTCTCTTCATACGTAACGAACGGGGAAAAGCCACTCAAAACAAGAAGAGCCGCCTCTTTCCACGAAAAGTGGCTCCTTCTTCTGGAACATGTTCCGGTCAATGAGCAATTCTGTGCTCGACCTAGAGCAAGAGATCACCGGAACGGCTGAGTCCATTTCATCAGACGGCGCGCTGCAAGTCCGTCCCCATTTCACCGCGCCGGCGGGATTGCCACCTGAATTGATCGATATCCTCCCGCGGACGTCATTCACCTCCGCGAGTAACACTCCGCATCGGTGCCTGCTTTTCGGCACATTGCCGGAACAAGCTGAGACCGTCGCCCGTCGTCAATTGTGTCGAGCCTGCAAAGACCGGCTCATCCATCGGCTCAGCAGAGCAGATTTGAAAAAACGAAACGCCGATCCAGGTTGTACCAGATCACGATATTGCTTGGTTCCCGCCATCACGTCCGTGACAGTTTCACAGAGTCGCCGTCCCTCTTTTGAGAAGGCCCATGTCCTGATACGCGGACAGTCGTACAGGAAACGGGCCAGCATGCGGCCTGCGCGGATGTCTGGGAGAATGGCTTTGGCAACGAGGCGACAGTAGGCATCTTCGACGATTTCCTTCTGCAAACGTCCGTTGATCAAGGATTCGGCCGCCAGCAAACCACTCCTGACGGCATACGAGATTCCTTCCCCTGTGATGGGATCGGCGAACCCGGCAGCATCCCCGACCAGGAGGACACGATTGTTGGCGAAGGGCCCTTTTCGCGGACAAACGGGAATGACAAAACCGTGCCGCTCAACTGACAAAGGAGAGGTGCAGCCAAGCAGGTCCACATAGCGAGTAAGTGCAGAATGAAGCCCGTGCCGCCGCCTGTCCATCGACAGGACTCCGATCGACAGATGCCGCCGTTTGGGGAAGACCCACCCATATCCTCGAGAGAGAACGTCGAAGTGGAACCGCGCCGTGCCCTCAAAGTGACGCAACCGGTCGAACGGCACGGTCACTTCGCACTCCAGCGCCGGGATGAGAACACGGCCGTCCTCCCACCCCATGGATCGCGCGACCGGACTCAGCGCTCCATCGGCGGCGACGACGAACCCAGTTCGCATCGGGCCCTTTGCGGTCAGGACCGTCACGCAATCATCGTGCTGCGACAGGCTCTCGACGACGCACGACTCGTAGAGCGCCGCTCCTGCCGCTTGAGCGGCAAAGAGAAGGGCCCGGTCAAACTCCGACCTCATGACCATGGAAACGACGGGAATGGTTCGTTGCGTGACAAAAGACAGACCGGAGGATACGAAATCGAGCCTGGCTCGATAACACTCTTGCTCCACGACGGAGCGAACATCGATCGGCAATACGCGCATCGTCCGACCGACCAGTCCGCCGCCGCAGACCTTGTATCGAGGCAGCGAGGCTTTTTCCAAAACGGCGACGGTCATCCCCGCTTGAGCCAACTTCCATGCGGCACAGGCGCCGGCCGGACCGCCGCCGACTACGATGACATCATAAAGAGGATCCATCGTCTCATGGAGATTCCATCGCCTTTCCAGGCAGAGACCTCC
>JANDJK010000033.1 GCA_024330925.1 Nitrospira sp. | reverse complement strand
AGAATAATTGATAATTGCTGGACCGCCGGTCTCTACGTGAGGCTGGGTTTTCAGCCGATGGCCGCCTCGGTGGGCGCTGGACGGAAAGCAAGGGTGAAAAGATGGTTTCCAACTCCGGGGGGTATCGGTGTGGGCAAACGAGCCCAGTAGAGAAAAGGGATGGAGAAAGAGAGAGAAGGGATGGCGATGCCGCGAACTGAGACCACGGCAGAGATGGAGGAGCACCTCCGTGCAGCAACCGACGCAGCCGATCCGTCGTTTCTCCATCGGCTGTATTGGGAGCAAAACGAGTTTGTCCGGCTTGAACGTTTCATTCCTCAGCCGGTGGTCGAACGGTGTGTGCGAGAAGTCGACCTGCTGGAGGGCGACATTCATCGAAACTATGTCCCTGGCCATAAACAGGGTGGCAGTGTCAGTTATTACGTTATCCGGAAGAAGGCACCGGCGATTTTTGCCCTCTATCGTTCTGAAGCGCTTCGATCGTTCTTGAACCGATTGATCGGAGGAGAGCCTATCGAGTGGTGTCCGGAGAATGATCCACATTCCTGCGCGTTGTATTATTACACGAAACCGGGCGACCACATCGGATTTCACTACGATACCTCTTATTACAAAGGGGCTCGCTATACGGTTCTGATCGGGCTGGTGGAACAGTCCGAACACTGTCGGCTGGTGGCTCGTGTGCGCAAAGGCATGGGGCCGGTCGAGATTACTGAGGCACGTCTTGCCATGGAGCCGGGAACGATGGTGGTCTTCAACGGCGACAAACTCTGGCACGCGGTGACGCCGTTGGGGGTCCATGAACGGCGGGTGGTCCTCACGTTGCAGTATGTGACTGATCGGCGGATGGGGCCGTTACACAAACTGTTTTCGAACATGAAGGATGCCTTTGCCTATTTTGGTCCCGCCGTGTTCATGCCGTGGGCCAAATCAAGGTGACCGATGAATCTTTCTGTGGCGATTTCCGAGGCGCAGACGAGTAACGTGCCAGCCTTGTTGCGCTGGCTCAGAACGGCGGCAGCCTATTGGGTGGAAGCCGATGAGGAGGGGACATTGTATGTGGCAGTATTCGACGATTGGCCGAAATCGGCTGAGTGTGTTCTTCGGCTGCTGTCGGAGGTGGAGGATCTGCACAATGTCAGGATTGCACTAGATGGGCAGCCGATTGCGGACCAGACTACCTTCTACCAGGAACTTTTTGCCTCCTTCCTCTCCTCCCTTTCTGGTGAGGAGTGCTGTCGGGAGGGGAAGCGAGCACCGACTACCTCTTCCTTAAAAATTAATTAGCACCCTCACACGCTGACTGGTCACCATGGCACAGTGTTTTCCCGCCGTGTTCCTGTCGTAGGGGATCAAGGTGTTAGATCATTTTTGATTGGAGTGGTGTCATAGAGAGAAATTTTCGATGCTTGTTTTTCTACCCTTTGCGACGTCAGGTACGGCATCAGCAGCATCCATGAGTTGATGCGATCTATCTAGCAGGCTAGCAGAGCGCCCTGGGGTTGGGATCAGAACCCAACAGAGGCAGCATCTCCTCACGTTCACACTATTTCTGCTGGAACGTGGAACAAATGGCAATTCGAGGGGATGGGCTCGCTGGTTTATATGGCTCTTCTTGCTATTCTAGCAGGGTGTAAGGGGAGCCAATGTGTCAAGATGAAAAAGGCATTTTATATCTACGGATCATCTGTACCGAGTCGCCTCACTGTTTCCGATCAAGTGTCTATCAGACTAGGCAGCTTAACCATTTGAAATGAAAAGGCATAGCATAATGTTGCCGGTAGTTGTCTAATTCTGTGGAATCTTGGGACAGGTGGGGAGGAGAAGCCCGCTTCTTGCTGGCTGTGGGGAATTGCTATGCAGGTGCCCATTGTTTTGGGGGATTCTGCTCGGTGGTCTCTATACAAGATGCTGGGCATACGAGTTGCTTGATCCATGGGTGGCTGGTGAAGGTTTTGGGTGATTTTGGACCGGCCTCCGAATGACCCGTTCCTTCGTAAGAAGGACCCTTCACCAGCTCCTTTCCTCCAGTAGAGGCCGGGGTCTGAGAGACGGCCGGGTCTCGAAACCCTCGTAGAGGCCCTTGTGTGAAGTAGAGAGAGGGGTAAAGTCTGGGAGGGGTAAGGTCTGTTCACGTAAGGACATAAGGAGTGGTATCGGTCGAGGCTACTTGACGGCTAGGCTCTAAACACGATACAACATGAACCGCTGTGTACCTAAACCACCAAATAAAAACTGAAAGAAAAAACTGAAGGAAAAGCAAAATCCTGAGCGCGGTCGCGGGAGCACAAGAGAGGAAAGGTGCCCAACCACTTTCTGTCCTTTTTGGCGGAATTGAGCGAGAGGAGGTCATAATCATGGTAGGCGGTCTTCTTCAATCATTGAGAGGACAGAGACGACCCATTATCACGCGGATGCTTCAGTCCGTTGTGGTAGCGGGGAGTTTATGTCTTCTGGGGCCGGGGTTATTGAGTGCCGAGTCTGGCGAACGAGATCACCAAGGCCATGCAACGCCGGTCGTGATGCCAGGCTGGGCCCAGCAGTTGAAGGGGCAAACGGTGGTGGAAAATGCAATCGAGGGGCGTGCGGAAAACGCGGCTCAAATGGAGCTACAGCACCATCGGTTAATGCAGAAGCTCGAACAGCAGGTGCAGCGGGATGCTAAGGCTCAGCAGACATCCGGTGCCTTCAACGGGATGTCGATGATGCACCAATATATGGGACAGGATGGAAGCAGCTTCCTCCTAGCGACAGATTTTACCAAAGGAGAGCCAGTTCTGAGTAATGGTGGACGCTGTCCGGCTGGTGTGCCAACCAAACATTATGATGTCTCGATGATCAATGTCGAGATCACGCTCAACCGCTGGCTGGACTATTACCCGGGCTACATGTATGTGCTCACCGAAAACGTTGAAAAGGTCAGAGCGGAGGAAGCACGAAATAGAGAGGCTCGAGAGAAGGATGGGTTCGATCCTGGGGCTGTGTCAACGGGGTTGCAAGGTGATTATATTCAGCCCTTGGTCCTGCGAGCCAATCAGGGGGATTGCGTGAAGTTGACACTCCGCAACCAAATGGAAGGGGAAGAGGGGAGCCTGTTCATCCAAGCATCGAGCATGATTGTAAGTGCAACAGGCAAACCTGCGACAACAACTAACCCGGATGCGATCATTCCTCCCGGTAAGTCTCAGGAGTTTGAGTGGTACATTCATCCCAATATGCAGGAAGGGGTGCGGCAGTTCCACTCATACAGCCACGATCGCGAACTGACAGTATTGGGGTTATTTGGTGCCTTTGTCATTGAACCCAAAGGATCAAGGTACCTCGATTCTCTTGGTAGCGGTCCCGAGCGCGAAGTAAAAAGCGGCTGGCAAGTCAACATTGACAACGGGTCAGGACCAGATTTTCGAGAATATGTTCTCTTCTATCATGAAATTGGGGACGAAGCGTTCCGCCCCTTAAATAAGAAGGGCGACTTTTTGCCGCAGCGAGACCCGTTAACTGATGCATATCGACCTGGTGGCCGAGCGTTGAACTACCGCAGTGAGCCATTCGGGATTGACCAGATGCATCTCCAGCATGAGTACTTCGGATTCGAAGATGAGTCGTTGGCCTACAGCGCCTATACCTTTGGTGATGCGCCAACCCCTATTGCTCGAGGATATTTGGGGGATCCGGTGAAATGGCGGGTGGTCCATGGAGGATCTGAAGTCTTTCACTCTCACCATCCACACAGTGGATCAATCCGCTGGCAGCGGAGTCCGATGACCGAGCCCAACAATCTCTGGGCTGCTGGTCAGGATGGGCCAGTGAAGTACCCGGTTGTTCGCACAAAGTCAGATCGTGTGGATGTAGAGGTCATTGGCCCCTCTGAGGCTTTGGACCTAGAGCCAGAATGTGGTGGTGGGGGATGTCAGCATCTGGCTGGCGAGTTTCTCTACCATTGCCACGTGGCCCATCACTATGTGGCTGGTATGTGGGGGTATGGCCGCTTCTACAACACGCTGCAGGTTGGTCAAGGCCATACCGATACCATGCCTGATCTCCAGGAATTGCCAGACCGAAAAGGTCGAATGAAGCTTGGCGTGACATCGGACAAGCTCATTGGAACGACGGTAGATTGGTTCGGAAAGCGGTTCAAGATCGTTGATAAGAATCAGAAGACAAACTGGAAGGCTGATCCTGCCATTGTGAACATCAAGGATTGGGTCGAGATGTTCCTGCCGGCGCAGGGGAAGCCGGGTCATATGGATGATGAACGGGGCCAGATCATGGCGTATGATGCAACAGTGTGGGATTGGAAGTGGAATGGCAATGTGGCCCTTGGTGAACGGGAAAGCACAGCGCCGAACCCCAAGTATCCAGCAGCCGCCAAGTGGGATGATAGCACGAGGCCTCCCATTTTGTTCGACCCTACAACGGGAAAGTTGGCGTGGCCGCTGTTTAAGCCGCATTTTGGCAAACGTGTTCCGTTTTCGGCAAACCATAATGGGGCTCCATGGCTAGAGCCAATTCATCTAGATGAGAATGGGGAACGTACGAGCGAGCCAGCTCGGCCAGGAGAAAATGGTCGGTGGAGCCTGTGTCCTGAGAATGCTGGTCTAAAGTTATATAACATCCATTTTATTCGGCTGCCCATTACTCTCTCGAAAAAGCAAGGGAAAGAACCGCCGATTGTTGATAAAGACGGTTTGATCTACGTCTTGCATGAGGAAGAGCGGTTAACAAGAGCTAACGATGACTTGAAATATCCTGCAGTGCTACGGGCTAATGTGTATGACTGTGTTGACATCATTCTTACCAGCGAATGGGATGATGACGACTATACTAACTTCCAGTCGTCGAAAGTTAACATTCATCCGCATTTTTTCCAATTTGACACGGGAAATTCGGATGGCGTGATCTCGGGTTTTGAGTACGAAATGTCTGTCCGGCCGTTCACCATGTGGGGCAAGAAGAGCAAACATGGGTTGCCGGCTCCTATGGTGGCGAAGTTGAAGAGTGCTGTCAAAGCTGGTGCAACATCTATCAAGATTGAAATGGCGCCCGGAGCGACACCCTTCCATGTAAACACTGAGGTCATGGTAGGGATGGATTGTTTAGAAAAGGGCAATGACCCCACGGCTTCGTTGCCGCGGGATAAGAGTTGCTCTGAGGTCGCCCGTATCAAAGAGATCAAGGGTGATACGATTACCTTCGTCAAGCCGCTTCGGTATAATCATCCGGTGAACGACCTCGTGTCACCGGAGTTTGTGCGGTATCGGTGGTGGGTCGATGCGGATGTAGGAACCGTGTTCTGGCACGACCATGCCTTTGGGGCGACGACATGGCCTCATGGAGGGTTTGGTGTCACGATTGTGGAACCATATGGAGCTACCTATCATGATCCGAAGAATGGCAAACTTGTCTACAGTGGGCCGATTGCAGACATTCACAGCAACGAACCAATTGGGGCAGGGGTGAGTGGTAGCTTCCGCGAGTTAATGGTTTCTATCCATGATACAGTGCCACATACGGTGAATGTGATCCAAGCTGGTAACCCACCAGGGCAGCCAGTCGAGGTGGCGCTCGAAGCTGGGAAGACGGTGTCATTCCAGATGCCGGAAAAGATCATGCTGGCGCCCAACCCCTATATCAATGGAGGAACTCATACGACAGGGAGCGGTCTGAATTTTAGAGCCGAACCCTTTGCGCAACGTCTGGCAAATAATCCTGATACGTCAAAGTTATTTAGTAGTGCGGTCCATGGTGATCCTGATACACCGCTTCTGCGGGCGTATGTAGGGGATACCGTGGTGTTCCGTTTGCTCCATCAGTTGATGAATGAATCGCATGTCTGGACACTCTCCGGACATACGTTCCTCACTGAACGGTATGCAGCGGATGCCAATCGGAAGTACTCTATTCATGTAGGAATAGCAGAACGGTATGACCTGGTAACCAAAGCAGGCGGGTTCCAAGGTATGCCAGGAGACTATATCCACTTTAATGGGAGGAGTTCGCACTTTGCTGAAGGTGGCTGGGGCATCTTAAGGGTACTGGACAAACAAGTTCCAGACTTAATGCCTTTGCCATCGGGGACAAAACCATTTGAGATTCCACCAGTGCCCAAGTCGGTCTGTCCGGCTGATGCTCCGGTGAAAACCTTCAACGTAGTGGCGATGGATCGCCCGTTGAAGCTGAATCCCAATGCTCCCGAGGCGATCGAAGTTGACTTCGAGCGAAAGATTGAAATGACGGTACCGGAAGGAAAGATCTTCGCTCTGGAAGAGGAAATGACAAGGGTCGCCTCAGATGTGATGCCTCACCCGCTCACATTGAGGGTCAATGTTGGTGACTGTATCAAGATAAATCTCAAAAATCGAATGAAAGCAAGCAGGGCCTCGTTCTTTGCGCCTGGTCTAGCTTTTGACCCCAAAGATTCACAAGGTCTGAATGTTGGGAATAACCCTGGCGATCAGACTATTGGGCCGGGTGAAAGCCGTACTTACACCTATTACGCTCATCCAAAGAACGGAGAGACGACGTCGATCGTGTGGGATGGTGGAAACATCGTGGTCAATCCGCGCAATGGACTGTATGGAGCGGTGATTGTAGGGCCTCGTGGATCTCAATATCGAGATCCGGTGACAGGAGCTGATATTTCCTTGAAAAACTCCTGGAGGGCTGATGTGATTGTCGATACAACCCTGCCGGAGAATGTCGGTAAACGGAATTACCGGGATGTGGCCCTTTTCTTCCAAGATGAGGACAACATCATTGGTACGTCGTTCATGCCCTATGTCCAGAATGTGGCTGGTCTCACGGCTGTGAACTACCGAGCTGAACCGTATATGTTACGGGAAGAGCAAGGTTGTTCGTTGGCCAGGATATTCCAGCCATGTGTGGTGGATAAGCCGCAAGATCCAGTAACGCCCATCATTGAGGCCCATGCGGGTGATCCGGTGCGGATCCATGTGATTGGGGCGAACAGTGAACAGAATGGAATGTTTGCGGTCGAAGGGCACGAGTGGCCAATAGAGCCCTACATGCCGGGGGCCGATATGATCAGCATTGTGGAGTATGCTGGCTCTGAGACCCTTGATGTGTTCATCCGTGGAGGGGCTGGTGGGCCCTACCGGCAGGTGGGTGACTTTGTATGGTCCAATCAGCGGCTGCCTTATGCCCAAGCTGGGCAATGGGGGTACCTGCGGGTGTTACCACCTAATGATCTAAGAATTCAACCATTAGGAGGAGCGGCCGTTGGTATTAAACGAGCCGAAGAGTACCCCTCGCCGCAGACAATTCCTACTGCTCTGAGGTAGTCACTGAGTAGACAAGAGCGAAGTCACAGGTAGGGGGGTCGCATAAGTTGCGGCTCCCCTATTTGTGTTCTGACGGAAAAAAGCACCTCGTTCAAAACTCTTACGCACCTGTCAAAATGCCCATATCAGGCAAGGGAGGGTGGGTGTTTCATTTTGCTGATCCATGATAAAGTTTCTGCCCTCAGAGTGGTCGAGGGATAGGAGAGGGGATGCACTAATACTGTGGGAGAATACTATATGAATGTGAGAGGAGCATTAAGCGTAGCAATAATTGCGATAGCAGCAGCGGCAAGCCCTGTGTTTGGCTATCAAGAAAGCACCATTTCCAATGGAGGAACTATTAAAGGGGTTGTGAAGCTTGAGGGACAGGTGCCGAAGCCTAAAGGCTACAATCTCACCACCTTGCCGGATACGTTTTATTGTGGCCGTATATCCGATGGTAAAGGCTGGCGTATTCTACAACCATTCAACGTAGGGCCGTTAGGCGAGTTCCGTGATGTAATTGTCTACATTGAGGACATTCAGAAAGGGAAACCGTTTCCAGAGGCAAGCGTACCAGTGATTGAGGCAAAAGACTGCCAGTTTCTTCCGTTCACAACCGTTGTCAGAGATGGCGAAGCGGTAACAGTGGTCAATCTTGATCCTGTCATGCACGATATCCAGGCCTATGAAACTTCGCATCTCGGGGCGCGAGTGTTGTTTAATGTACCGCTTCCTATGAATCCTCATCACCCCCGTAATTTCAAGGACCGCAGCGAGGCAGCCCTGTATCATAAGCATATGGCCGGAGCGCCAATGAAACAATTCGTGAGGCTCAGCAAGGGACGTCAGATCTTTGTCATGCAATGCGGCTTTCACGCCTACATGGAAAGCTGGGGGTTGGCTATCACCAATCCATATTTTGCCAAAACGGATGAGCGGGGTCAGTTTACCATCGAGGACATCCCACCGGGGACCTATAAATTAATTGTGTGGCATCCCTATGTAAGAACACCGATCGAACAAACCATTACCGTTGGATCCAACGAGGTTGTCGAAACAACATTTGTAGTGCCATCACCGACTGGACGGCTCTATGCCAATGAGGTCCTCACACATGATTATGTCCGTTACAGTATTCAAGAGGAAGTACGAAAAGAAATCGACCCCATCGTCCAGAAGCAACACCGATGACCTTGCAGCGCTTTGATAAAACCTGATACGAGTGATAACACTGATCAGTGCGAGTACAACCGGGAAGTAGATTGAAGTACATTTTTGTGGCACGACAAGGGTATTGGAAGAAGCGTGACGATCATAGCCATCATGGCATTGTCAGCTATGGTATGGCTGGGAGTGCCTCAGGCGTATGCTGATCACGAAGATTCGAAGCAACCTCCTCTCTGGACTCCTCTCGATGAAGCAGAGCGACTTGCCGCGATGGAGGTGCCGGGAGGAGCTGTGTTTGTTCCGGCTGGATGGTTCCTCATGGGGAGCGATCCACGGAAAGACCGAGCCGCCGGTCCTCAAGAACTTCCCCAACGCCGCGTCTATTTAGATGCCTTTTGGATAGATCGCTATGAAGTGTCCAACGTGGACTATCTGCGATTTGTGCTTGCAACCGGTGCCCAATGGCCAAAATTTTGGCGGGAGAATCCGTTTTCGGAAGAAATCGCGCTTCATCCAGTCATTCACGTAAATTGGTACGAGGCTGATGCCTATTGTCGATGGGCGGGGAAACGCTTACCAACCGAAGCCGAATGGGAAAAGGCTGCCCGAGGGGAAGATGGGAGGATTTTCCCCTGGGGAAATGAACCGGCAGGATGGCTGAAGAGTAACATTGCCCACCCTGGGTCGAAACGTGGGTTCAAGTATCCCCCTCTTGCAAAAGTCAATCGGTACGAGAAGGGGGTGAGTCCCTACGGAGTCTACCAGATGGCTGGAAATGTCAGCGAATGGGTCGCAGATTGGTTTGATCCAGAGTACTATCGACGTGGTGTTGACAAAAATCCGAAGGGACCAGAAACCGGAACGTTGAAAGTGTTTCGTGGAGGGTCTTGGCATGAAGATCCGGAAGTTGCGCGATCGGCTGGTAGAAATGCAAGACCTCCGGAAGAGCAGAGCTATTTGACAGGTTTTCGATGCGCCCAAGATGCCCATGACCCGGTAGCGAAACGGTTAGAGGGGTCAGGGTCGAGGGTGAGGGATGAGCAAAACCCTGACAAAAACCTCGTCCACGATTCTGTCGACTGAGAACCTGCAATGGATGACAAGATGATGACTGCAGAATATCAAGAAGGAATTGCGATGAAAAGATGGCTTCGTGTTCCCTTGAAATGCAAGAGAAGAGGTCTTGGCTTTGCCGGTGGGGGGATGGTTTTGCTGATCATAGCAAGCTGGGCCTGGGGACTTGACGTTCAAGATATGACAGTTCAATGGACTGAGGAAGGGAAAAAGCTTGCAGCAAAACGGGTGGCCACCTGGAAACCAAAGGGGGAAATGGTGCTCATCCCAGCCGGTGAGTTCCTCATGGGGAGTGATAAGAAAAAAGACCGTCTAGCCTACCGTAGCGAACTGTTCCAGCGCCCAGTCTATCTTGATGCGTTTGAAATCGGTAAATATGAAGTCACCGCACTCGAATATCTAAAGTTTGTCCTTGAGACTGGTCGTTCTCCTCAGGTCGATTGGCGGTATGACGGTGGAAATTTTCAAGAAGCGATGGCCCATCACCCGGTCATGCACGTCACGTGGTACGATGCCGATGCCTATTGTCGATGGGCGGGTATGCGCCTTCCAACAGAGGCAGAATGGGAAAAGGCTGCGCGTGGGACAGATGGGCGGTTGTACCCATGGGGTAATGAGCCACCAGGATTGAGCAGGGCGAATTTCGGCCGCACAGGACTTTCTGGTCCGGTTCGAGATCGCTCCGAACGGCTGTTGCTCTATCCGCCCATCATTGCCGTTGATAAGTATGAAAATGCGGTAAGCCCTTACGGCATTCATCAAATGCTGGGAAATGTTGCTGAGTGGGTGGCTGATTGGTATGACCCAGACTACTATAAGGTGGCTCCGTATCGGAATCCTCGTGGACCGGAAACCGGTACACAGAAGGCATTTCGAGGAGGAGCATGGATTGACAGCACCACGACAATGAGGATCGCGATGAGAAACGGGGCGGATCCCAATACAAAAACTAACTGGCTTGGATTCCGTTGCGCTAGGTCGGTTGACAGCGAGTCTTCAGCCGCGGCCATTCAGTCTGAGAAGGAACCGTTACCACGGATTGCCGACAATTAATGGCTGGGAAAATCTTTGCATCAGAGTGTCGTAACCCACAGGGCTGAAAGGTCAGCTCACCAACCGATCGACTCAGTGCGAGTGAAAGGCGTGAGGCGAGTGATCAGCATCGGTTCGTCCTCTCTTCATCGTGGGAAGTACGTGATTGTGCTGGCGGGGATGAGTATGCTGCCGTTCCTGCTTGAGACGGCCACAATTGCCAAGACCGAAACCTTGCCGGTACAGAAGGCTGCCCCCTCGGTGGTAGTCCTTGAAACTGCCGGCTCAGAGTCAGAACTGCGTCGTCTGATGCGAGAAAAGAATCGAGTGTCTGCACTCCAAGAAAAGGCGGTTCGCTTTTCAGAAGCATCACCAGGCAGCTACGGCTTCATTGCGCCGAAACAACTGGGGTTGGTGTTAGTGACGCAGAGCCCTGACCTCGTGCTGGAACAGGCTCCTTCATCTGCCCATGCATATGAAATCCACAAACTTGCCGATGGGAGCGGACTGTTGGTGGGGTTTTTAGGGCAAGAGGCGATCGCTCACATCAAACCAAGCGAACGGCATAGAAAAGTGCGCCTTTCCCTTTATTCCAACTTAGTACGCGAAGCGCCGTATATTGTCGCCGTTCCCTTGACAAAATTAGTGGTCGATCAAATGCCGCGTCTGATTAGGGCGAACACACCCGAGGGTTCAGCTATGCTGGAGATGGATTTGGAAGGTACGGCCAATCGGAAAGTTCTCGGTCAATAAGGTGGTGGTATGCACAGCCAGAATAGCAGCCTATTGCCTGTGATGAACGAGGGCATTGGCGAATTGATCCGTGGCATGTTCAGGCGAATCCTGAAGAGGTTTCTTAAAGGCCATGGTGCTGCAGGAGGGGACAAGAACGTTGAGATGGCCACTATGCAATGTGGGGAGACCTAGGGGAGAGACCTTGTGATACTGGGGTTTATAAGACACGTCATCCCAACAGTGAGGGGCCAATTGAGGCAACGCCTGCAGTTGTCGCGATAAAGGGTGTTGTCTCGTTGAGAGAAGTCGAGCGCAGCAATGCAGGGGGAGCTCGTGGGTTTGAAAATCAGCAGCCATGATGAATTGTTGATCACATCGATGAGTAGCGAAGCCCAACGTTCATCACTCTGATGAAGATAGCCTCGTTCAAATCATCAGGGTGACTTATCCTTTACGGAAATCCGAGCAATCCCCAAAAAATCCGATTGATAACCAGTGGTCTGTTCATCAGAGCTAGGATAGGTGACCGCCAGCACCAGCGGCCTGTTTCTCTTCTGCATGTTGATATGGTGGCTATGGGGAAACGATGCTGTGTGAGCAAAAACAATCTGTCCGATACGAAAAGATCATCGGTCTGGTCCTGCTAGCGGCTGAGGGCACAGTCACGATGGACGGGATACAAGCGGTTCCGTTCTTAGCAGCAAACGAAAGTTAGCTGGCGGATATTTCCATCGGGATCTCTGGAGTTGATAGAATACAAGACACGATGAAGGTGCTCAAGACACGACAGCTTTATCAGTGGCCTGCACGATCGCTACGAATTATCCCAGCAAGCCACGTCAAGAGAGAAGGAGGTGGGATCGAAGGGAGGCGCAGAAGGCTGATCTGGCGGCTGGGTGTACTGATCGGACTTTTGAATATTATTGCCATTTTCAGTATGCCGGTAATGAGTGTGGCAGTGGCCGTGACCGAGCTTCAGCGTCTTTATGAGCGGCAGGAGTATCAGAAGGTTATTGACGAGATTGCAAAATTGGGGGCGACACAGGCCAATGATCCACAAATCCGCCGCCTCAAGATTCGATCGCTTCTCCGAATGGGTCATTCTAAAGAAGCGATGACCGACTATGATCAGTTTCGGCGCAATCTGAAGCAGGACGATCTCCCCTTGCTGCGTGAAATTTCATTGGGGTTTTTGCTCGTGATGGCTAACGACATGCGTGAGCACATGCGCGGCGTTGCCCACACGGCTCTGAAAGATTGGCAGAGTCCCGAATCGATCCCTTTCTTAGAGGATGGCCTCAAAGACAGATCGGGCTTCATTCGCGCTCTGGCTGCGGAAGGCCTCGCAAAGTTGGACAAGGGACGCAATTCGGCGAGGCTCCGGGAAGCTTTAGACGATCCTGCAGCCTTGGTAAAGGAAGCTGCGCTGAAGGGGTTGGCGAAATCCGGCGATGCTTCGGTTGTCAATCTCGTTGAGCCTCTTCTTGAAGATCCAGAAGGGAGGGTACGAGTGGCTGCCGCAGAGGTACTCTGCCGGCTTAGGCTGGAGCGAGGGTGCATGTTGGTACAGCAGTCGGCCAAATCCCTAAATCCTGACGAGCGGAAAGCAGCAATCCGCGCACTGGTCGAGTTGCAAAGTGAGCACATATTGACGATCCTCATTGAGGCAAGCGAGCATCAACAACCATCGGTACGTGGCGCTGCTGCGATGGGATTGGCACATGTGCCCAAGCCAGAAGCGGTACCCATTCTCACCAAACTGTTGAGAGATCCCCTGCCTCCTGTTCGAGTTGCAGCGGCTGTAAGTCTGGGGCAACTTCCTCCGCATTTGCAAGCACGTTTGCCCCTGAAACAAGCTCTTGCAGAAGAGCCAGAGCCTTCGGTCAAAGCCTTTGTCATAGGAGGGTTGCTCGAGCAGGGCGAGGAGAGTGAAGCACTCTCGGATTCGATTGCGGCTCTTTCCACTCACAAAGAGTCCGCTGTGCGTGCAGCACTGGCGCGAGCGTTAGGGCGTGCTTCGAAAGGGAACCGGATTCAGGTCCGTTCAACATTGGAGTCGTTGCTCGTGGATCCGATCCCCCGTGTAAGAATTGCGGCACTCAAATCGATCGCAAAACTCTATGGAAAAGAATCGCTCCCATTTCTCAAAGAAGGTCTTCTGTATGATGAAGACGATGCAGTCCGCGCCACTGCCGGAGGCGAGCTGCTTCGACTTGTGCCCATGGCCAACTCATAGCGTTAGGACTCAGACTTCCGCACACGAGTGGGAACAATGTGTGGCTCATCAGGCGCAAAAAGCATGCTCCACTTTTTGCGGTCTGCCCTTTGAGGGGGAGAGTGACTTTTGGGGGGAGCAGAGAAAGAGAGCCATTCCGATGACTATCCTGTTTGTTGTCAGTTGTGTGCTGTTTAGTGTCTTGCAAGCGGATCCTCTTTTAGCTGCTCAGGCAGCGCCGGTGGAGCGTTCATCCCTGATTGTTGGCAAAGACGGTGCGCAGATGGTCTTAGTGCCGGCAGGGTCCTTCCCCATGGGCGTTCCTCTTGGAGAACGGGATGGAGGAGAGGACGAGTATCCACGCCATGAGGTATTCGTGGATGCGTTTTTCATCGATGTCTTCGAGGTGACCAACGGGCGCTATTTTGAGTTTGTCAAGAGCACGGGTCATCGTGTTCCTCTGCATCCGAAGGATCAAACCCGTAGCTTGTGGCGAGGCGATACCATTACGGATTCGCTGGCGGACCGTCCTGTGATCAATGTTGATTGGTATGATGCTGCAGCCTATTGTGCCTGGGCAGGCAAGCGCTTGCCCACTGAGGCAGAATGGGAGATGGCGGCAAAAGGCCCCTCGGATAGGCGTTATCCTTGGGGAAATGTCGAACCAACGGCAAAACACCTCAATTACAATCAACGGTGGATCGGCGAAAAAACCCTGATGCCGGTAGGGAGTTATGAAGCGGGCAAGAGCCCCTATGGGGTCTACGACATGGCTGGGAATGTCTGGGAATGGGTAAACGACTGGTACGATCCGCAGTATTATGCAAAGAGTCCGTCGAAGAATCCTCGAGGCCCCGTCACCGGCACAAAAAAAGTGATTCGCGGAGCCGGCTGGCAAAACGAAACGCCAACAGTCCGGGTCTTTACCCGCTTAGGTGTTGATCCGAGCATGCGCAATGAGTCAACGGGGTTCCGTTGTGCAATGGACGCCCCTAAAGGAACCCCCTAGGGTCTTAGCAATCGGCATAGCCCCTCTTACATACCAGAGGGAGAGGACTCAGGTGGGGCTTGGGCATCGAATTCTTCCAGAGGCTGGAAGTTGACGGGGAGCTTGAAAAGCGAGTCCGGAACTGAGCGCATCTTCACATGCTGATATTCCATGATCCAGCTTCCATCTTTTTTAGCAAGCTTCATAGGGAAGTGAATATCGGTTGCCACCCACTGATAATAGGTATCGACTTGCTCGCCATGCTTTGTCGTGACTTCGTACAGAATTGTTGGATGGCCCTCGCGCACTTCCTTTCCAATCTCTTCCCGTGATACTTCGCCCTCTAGAGTTTCGCTCACTCGCAGATCGTGTTCAGGACTATAGGGAATTGCTTTAAAATGTTTCATCCTCGATAGCAACAACCAGACTACCTGCTTATCCTTTCGGACGATCGTCACATTGACAGGCCCCGTCGTGTGGTGCTCGATCCGCCACATGGTATCGCGGTAATAGATGTTGGCCTTCCGTGATTTCCCATTGATCTTGATGACCTGGTCGGCTGTAAACTCAAGGGCATGGGTGGGGGAGACAACGGACAAGACACTCGTGCACGCTAAAAAGATCAACCATCCTTTCATAGGTCAACGAAATTATAACACAATTAGATAGTTACTCGACGACGAAGCTAAAGCAGGCAAGACCGTCGCCGGCACTGACCGATAAGAAACAGACATTACAAGAAAGGATCGCTATGTACCAGCTCGGTCTCTTTGGATGGCTAATGACTTGGGGGGGGATGTTCCTGTTCGCCGTTCCACTTCATGCTGAGCAGGGACAGCTTGACCAATCGGCGTTTCTTCGAGCGAAACAGGCAACCGTGGGCATACTGGCCGATACGCAGGACCTGCGAATGCCCGATGTGCCAGGAAAACTCGTTGTGCGAGGCACAGGCTTTCACCTCAAAGATGGTTATATTGTAACGGCACGACATGCTGCAGAAAAATACGAACCAGTGATGGGCTCGGTCATTCCCAGAGAGATCCGCATTTTGACCGACAACCTACATGAGCTTCCGGCCATACTCGTGGGAGATAATGCCTTCATGGATGTGGTGGTCTATCGGGTGCCGGAAGAGCATCGTGCCATCATTCCAGGTGGAACATCGTTCAACGTGGCCGATATGGCTGTCGGTACGGAGGTCTTCACGGTTGGCTACCCGCTCGGCTGGGGACCGGCTATGGCGTTTGGCCGGGTGGGGAATACGAACGTCTTCCTTCCAACGGTGGAGACTCGTCTGATCCAAGCCGATCTGTCCTCCTGCAGCGGCAATTCAGGAGGAGGGGTCTTTAACGCTCAAGGGGAGGTCATTGGTATCGTTCATGCCGTGATTCGGACGGAAAAAGAGGACACGACGTCATCATGCGGCAGACTGACGTTTGCTATTCCCGGTATCCTTGCGGAACGGATTGTTTCAGCCGCCATTGCAGGAAAGCCACTGGCCTTTTCACGCTTAGGACTGCATTTGACATCGGTGAGAGAAGGAACCAAGTTACTGACAGTCGTCAAAGATGTGGTAGAGCCGGCTAAATCGGCTGGCGTGCAGAAGCACGATATCATCCTCGAGATCGATGGAGTCAAGATAATTGATGGCGCGCAACTCAAAAATTATTTGATTGAGCGAACCACTCCTGGACAAACCGTTGCGGTGAAAGTGCGCCGAGCCGGTGTCGACTTGACCTTGCATATTGTGCTTAGAGGTGGGTGACCGCAGCGCGGTTTCATGCAGGGGAGAGGCGGGCAATGAGGCAATCCGAAGAGGAGCGGAATGCAGGCTTCTCCTCTCTGTCGAGGCTGAAGGGCATGTTGTGAGTGAGCTTCTGCCCGAGCCAATCTCTGGTGTGTCTTATCGCCCCCCTGACTTTGCGCATCGAAACCCGATAGTCGCGGCTCGTTGATCCGGCAAGGCGCCGCTCCTTGTGGCGGTCCTCAGTAACTCCGGCGAGCTTTTCCACGATCCACCCCGGACTACTTTATAGCGACCGGTTTTGGGGCCTGGGGGATTCCGAGTCGGCATCGTGGCGTAGTAATCAGTCCCAAACCAATCGGCAACCCATTCGGCCGCATTGCCCGCCATGTGGTGCAGCCCGTAGGGGCTTTGGCCCTCTTTACCGCCGTCCACCGATCCCACGATCGGTATCTCATGGACATGGTACTGGCCGAACTTCGCAAGATCCAGAGAGGGACGCTGGCTTCCCCAAGGGAACAGATTGCCGGATTCCCCGCGGGCCGCCTTCTCCCACTCGGCCTCCGTCGGGAGACGTTTCCCTCGGGCATGACAAAACTCTGAAGCTTCCCACCATGTGACGTACAATGCGGGCCAACGGGCCAAGGTCTCGGGCCGTACGAAGTGCACGGTTGTCACGTGCTCAATGAGTGTGCGCAATTCTTCGGGAAGCGGACGGCGCTCCTGTTGGAGCCAATCCAAAAATTCTCCCAGACTGACCTCGTAGCGGTCGATGAGAAAGGCATCGAGCCAAATGCGGCGCTGAGGTTGTTCGGTGTCGTCATACTGTGTGTCGAGACCATAGGGCCTCCCTCCATGATGGTCCGTTCCCATCAAAAAAAATCCCTCGGGCACGACTTCCAGTGGAGAGCTGACGGCAGAGCGAACAATTTGCTCCACCAGGTTGAGATTCTCAACGGCCACAGGCCTCGAAGGAGCCCCCTCATGCCAACCGACCGCCACTAAAAGTACCAACGACCAGGCTTCCGGAACCATGGCTGTATTCCTTACAGTTGTCAATCGAAGCAGGTAATGAGCCAGTTGAGCGACGGCGCTCGGCAGTCTCCTTCTTACTAATGATACGATCATCATGCCTTCCGTGCGAGGGCCGACATTATGAGGCGGAAATGGACTATAGTAGCACCATGTATCAGACGCTTGTTGCGCTCCATCTCTTGGCCGCCGTGGCCTGGATCGGCGGCATGCTCTTTTTGAGCCTGGTCCTGGCGCCACTGGTCAAGGGCCGGAAAGCCGCGCCCGAATTCATGGCGCTGTTTCGCTCAGCGGCGCTCAGGTTTCGCATTGTGGTCTGGGTGGCCATCGCTGTGTTGCTCACCACCGGTCCTGTTCTTTTAGCGAGACGAGGCATGATGTTGACGAGCCCCTCATCATGGTCGTCGATCGCGACGCTCAAAATTTCCCTCGTGCTGCTACTCCTGGTTGTGACCGCGCTCCATGATTTGGTATTAGGGCCTCAGGTTAGTCAGGCATCGGCCATCCCACCATCCTCACGGACAACCTGGCAACAGTGGGTGGTCGCAACAGCCCGTTGGCTTCCTCGGTTCTCGCTGCTCCTGTCGCTTGCTGTGATTGGAGTGGCGGTCATCTTCGCCCGGTCTTAGACCACGGCCCCTTCCTCCGGAGAGCTTGATGACCACGCTGATCACATCCACGCTGGACGTCGCTATTGTACTTTCACGACATGGCATGCTTCATGTCGAGAGCGAACCCAGCTCGTGCGGTAGGGTGTTGCCAACCTCGCGATAACAACAGGGGTGCCTGTCTGTCTCGCCGCAATCGTTCTCTGAGGTCTGACTCTGTTGGGTGCATCATGGCTGTTTGTAATGGGGTGGACAAAACCGGGAAGTGACGGGCGGACAGAAATCCTTCTTGCCCCCTCCGAACAAGATCAGATTCCGGCTGAAATGAGGTTCCTGCTGAAGTCGGTTGATGGTCTTCTACGCGGCCTTGCAGAGCTGGAACTCGACAGGCCGATATTGGCAAGCAGAGCGAGAGAAGTGGACACGAAAATGGCGTCGGATGTTGACCCGGCGATCATGGTCAAACTGCCGCTGCCGTTCAAACAACCGGGCATGTCGATCCACAAGGACATGGATGCGGTGGCGGACATCATTGCCGAAGGGGCGACTGCCCCGCAGATTCTCCAGCGCCTTTCCGACATAACGGCCCGATGCAAGGCCTGTCATGAGATGTACCGGCTGGGCGAAGCACGATAGGGCCCTGGGTTCCGTAGGACCGGCCGATCCAAGTTCCGATTTGCACGAATCTTTCCGGGACAATTCGCCTCAAATCAATTGTTTCTTTTAGCACGGCGGATGGTTGAGAGATGACTCATTCAAAGGGATTGGGCCGTGAACGAAAAGATCCGGCAAGAAGTCGCCACATCGTATACTCAGCGAGGAGGTGCAGCATGGCACGAGTCGTCATTATCGGCGCATCGATCGGGGGGCTTCCGGCTGCGTATGAAGCGCGGGCGTTGTTGGACAAGAGACACAAGGTCACGGTCGTTTCCAACGTGGATTTCTTTCATTTCGTGCCGTCGAATCCCTGGGTGGCGGTCGGCTGGCGGACAAGAAAAGACATCAGCTTTTTGCTGGGGCCGGTGCTGGAAAAGAAGGGTATTGAGTTCGTCAATGCGGCGGCCGAGCGGATCGAACCGCAGCAGAATCGGGTCATCACGTCGAAAGGAGCGGTGCCCTACGATTATCTCATCATCGCCACCGGCCCCAAGCTAAACTTCGGCGCCGTGCCGGGTCTCGGTCCCAGCGGGTTCACCCAATCGGTGTGCACCGTGGACCATGCCGAACAGGCCTGGGGGGTGTACCAAAGTTTTCTCAAGGATCCCGGTCCCATCGTGATCGGCGCCGCGCAAGGGGCGTCTTGCTTCGGCCCCGCCTACGAGATGGCCTTCATCCTGGACGCCGACCTTCGGAAGAAAAAACTGCGCAAGAAAGTTCCCATGTATTTTGTGACTCCCGAACCCTATATCGGCCACATGGGGTTGGCGGGGGTGGGCAGGTCTCGCCGGCTGATGGAAGATGAATGTGCCGAACGCGCGATCAAAACGATTCCCAACGCCGCGATCAAAGAAGTGCGACCCGGGACAATGATTCTGGAAGATGGACAGGAAGTGCCGTTCCGTTACTCCATGATAATTCCACCGTTCGTCGGCGTCGACGCTGTGGCGAGCACGCCGGGGCTGTGCAATCCGAAGGGCTTCGTCAACATCGACGCCTATCAGGCGAATCCTCGCTATCGGAATATCTACGCCGTCGGGGTCTGTGTGGCGATTCCTCCGGTGGAGCAGACACCGGTTCCCACTGGCGCGCCCAAGACCGGCTATATGATCGAGTCCATGGTGTCAGCCGCGGTGCACAATATCAAGGCGGATATCGAGAACGACAATAAGAAAGAAACGGCGACTTGGAATGCCGTTTGTTTGGCCGACATGGGTGACACCGGGATGGCGTTCGTCGCATTGCCGCAGATGGCGCCGCGCAACGTTACCTGGGCCAAGAAGGGCAAGTGGGTGCACCTGGCCAAGATCGGGCTGGAAAAGTATTTCCTCATGAAAATGAAACGGGGTGTGAGCGAACCGTTCTTCGAGAAGGCCATCCTGAGAACCATGGGCATCGATAAACTCGACAAGGCCGGGACGGGGAAGACGTGAATCCTTTAATCGGACGGCGCCTCACATAAGCAAGCAGAAAGGAGGCGTCCATGAACCTCAATGAACTGTTGCGATTGATCGCCGGTGTATTCGTGCTCGTCGCCGTGATTTTGGGTGCGACGGTCCATCCGTATTGGAATTATTTCGCGGCCTTTGTGGCGGTGAACCTCATTCAGTCTGCCTTTACCGGTTGGTGTCCCATGATGGCCTTGCTGCGGAAGCTGGGCGTGCCAGAGTGAGCGGGCGGGGCTGAGACGGGCCGATGAGTTGGACATCAAAGACGGAATGGGACACCGTGAGGAGACGCGGAGTGAAACGAGGAGTCATCATAGTCGTGGCTGTCTTGCTGGTGGCCGGATGCGGAGCAAGGGAAGAGTCGCCCACCGTCCCGAACTCATCCGAGCCCAGAACGACGATCCGCGCCGAGGTGATCGAAGTCATTCAGATCCCAGTGCCTATCCGCATCGAGGTGACCGGTTTGGTCGCCGCCGTCTATCAAGCCACGCTCTCCAGCCGCATTCAGGGGACGATCGACACATTATTGGTGCGGGAGGGGACGGCGGTCTCGAAGGGCCAGCCTGTGATCCGGCTCGACAGTCGCGATGTGGAAGCGGAATTGGCGCGAGCCGTCGCCGAGGTCGAGAATGCGCGAGCCCACCTTGATCGCATGAATCAGCTCTTTGAAAGAGACGCCGTTTCCAAGCAGGAGATGGAAAATGCCGTTCGCGCCTACAAAGTGGCTGAGGCCAATCGAAAGGCGGTCGAAGCCCAGCTCAGCTATACGGTGGTGAGGGCCCCCTTTGACGGCGTAATCACCGAAAAATTCGTCGAGGCCGGGGAGTTGGCCTCGCCGGGGCAACCGTTGTTGCGGATGGAAAATCCGCGGCTGCTGCGGCTAGAAGCTACGGTTGCAGAGAGAGATATCAAATCCCTGTCGCCGGGAGACAAGATCTCCGTGCTCATCGATGCTCTAGGCGGACGAGTGTTGACCGGCACCGTCGCACGGATCCTCCCGGCCGGTGATCCCCAGACCCACACATTCACTGTCCAGGTGGACCTGCCTCCGACGCCGGGCTTGAAGAGCGGCATGTTCGGGCGGTTGCAATTGGAAAGGGAGACGCATCCCACCGTCCTGTTGCCGGATACCGCTGTCGCCGAACGAGGGCAGCTCGTGAGCGTCTTCGTTGTAGGGCCGGACGGAATCGCCAGGCTCCGCTGGGTCAAGACCGGCCGGCGCTTCGGCAAGCAGGTGGAGATTCTCTCGGGCGTGAACGCCGGAGAATCGGTGCTGCGCGAGGCTGCGCTTGGAATCGAGGGTGCAATCATCACTCCTCCCGAATCCGGTGGGAAGCCGGTGGCATCATCGCCGGCGCCATCATGGCGTGATGGTGCGCCGTTTGCCTGAAGATGACAGGGGTCCGGCGATGAACGAGGTCAGACCCAGGGGTATGGTGACAAGACCAGGTGAAAGAAGCGAGGACGTCCATGGCCGGTCATCCGACACCCTCCGCTAATCCCCGCACGCGATATGGCCTGTCGGGCCGCATCGCGGCCCTCTTCATCGGAAGCAAGTTGACGCCCCTGATCATGTTGGGATCCTTGCTGCTCGGCCTCTTTGCCGTCGTCGCCACGCCGCGCGAAGAAGAGCCGCAGATCGTTGTGCCCATGGCAGACGTCTGGCTGCCCTTTCCCGGCGCCTCCGCCAAAATCGTCGAAGAGCAATTGACCAAGCCGTTCGAACGGAAGATCTCGGAGATCAAGGGGGTCGAATACGTCTATTCGATTTCTCGTCCGGGCGGCGCGCTGATCATCGTCCGCTTTTACGTGGGCCAGCCGATGGAGCAGAGTCTGGTCGATCTCTACGACAAGCTGATGTCGAACCAAGATCTCCTGCCACCGGGCGCGGGACCCTTTCTCGTCAAACCCAAAGACGTCAACGACGTGCCGATTGTGACCATTACACTCTCCAGCCGACGATACGGTGCCTTTGAACTGTCCCGCCTCGCCGAACAGGTATTGGAAGAAATCAAAAAAATCGGAGGGACGGCCGGCGGGTTCATCGTCGGCGGTACCCCGCGCGAGCTGCGGGTGCAGCTTGATCCCGCTCGGCTGAAAGCCTTTGGCATCACCCCCCTTCAGATTGCGGATATCATTCGGGATGAGAATCAGGCCCTCCCGACCGGTCGATTCGACAGCCGCAATCAGAGTTTCCTGGTAGAGGCCGGCCGGTTTCTTCGCTCGCGAGAAGATGTGGAGGGGCTGGTTGTCGGCGTCAACGAACGGAGGCCGGTCTATTTGCGGCAGGTGGCCGATGTGATCGACAGGCCGGCTGAAGCGACCAGTTACGTCTGGTTCGGACAGGGGGAAGCCGCCGCCCGCTCATCGTCCACCGAGCCGGCGTCGAGGCCGGATGATCAGAAATCCCTCTTTGAAGAAGAGTCGGCGGTGACCGTGGCCATTGCCAAGCAGGGCGGGGTCAACGCGGTGACTGTGGCCGAGCAGGTCATCCGCAAGGTCGAGGAGATGAAGGGCGTGCTGGTGCCGGCGGACGTCCGCGTCACCGTCACGCGTGACTATGGAGAGACGGCTCAGGAAAAGGCCAATGAGCTGCTGTGGCATCTGGCCGTCGCCGTTGTGGCGGTGGTCGTGTTTCTGGGCGTTGCCTTGGGCCCGCGGCCGGCCCTGGTGGTGTCGATCGCCATTCCCCTGACCCTGGCGTTGACACTCTTTACCTCCATGTTGATCGGGTACACGATCAACCGCGTCACGCTCTTTGCGTTGATCTTCTCCATCGGCATCTTGGTCGATGACGCCATCGTTGTCGTCGAGAACACCTATCGGCACCTGA
>JANDJK010000032.1 GCA_024330925.1 Nitrospira sp. | reverse complement strand
CGGCGAGAGGAGCGCTCGATGAACTGCGGACGACAGTGGGATTCGGTCTGCGGATGATTCTGTTCATCATGGTGCCGGCGATGGTGGGGCTGATCCTCCTCCGGGTGCCGATTGTCCATCTGTTCTTCGAACACGGCACGTTCACGGCCCATGATACGGCCGAGACGGCTTTGGCGGTGCTCTGCTATGCCGTCGGGTTGTGGGCCTTCGGCGGCGTCCGCATCATCGTCGCGGCGTTTTATTCGTTGCAAGACACCCTGACACCGGCTGTCTCGGCGGCGATTGCGGTGGTGGCTAATATCCTGTTTTCGTTGGCGCTGATGTCGGTTCTCGGGGCGGCGGGGCTTGCTCTGGCGACGGCCCTTGCCGCCATGGTCAACGGCGGCATTTTGGTAGCGGTGCTGAACCGGCGTCTGGGCGGCGTGGAGTGGAGATCGGTCGGCCGCTCGTCGGTACGAGTGCTGACAGCCTGCGTGCCAATGGTGCTCATCTGTTGGTGGACGGCTGATGCCGTTGTCTGGAGACAGCCAGACGACTGGGTGGTCAAGTCGGCACTGCTGTTTATAGCCATTGCTCTTAGTGTCGGCGGGTACGTGACTGTGCACGCTCTGCTCCGGTCGGAAGAATTGGCCGTGGTGCGTGCCATGATTCGCAAAAGACTGGGTCGATGAATCGCATCAACGATGGTGTGAAGCGGCGGGGTCTCGTTTTCGATTCCCCATGGGGATGGATGGGAGTGTCTGAGACGGTCAGGGGGATTGACAGGATCGTGTTACCTGGGAGATCGAAGCGAGTCGTGGAGACAGCTCTCGGCGCGAGCGGTCTTCAAGGCCAAGAGTCGGCGAGGCTCTCGGCGGTCAGGCGTCAATTGCTCGACTATCTGACAGGAGTTCGTACGACGTTCGATGTGCCGATCGACTGTTCCGGCGGCACGGTGTTTCAACGGTTGGTCTGGCGGACACTCCGCCGGATCCCCTATGGCACGGTGCGGTCCTATCAATGGGTCGCCGACCGAGTCGGGGGGCGTGCCTATGCCCGTGCCGTCGGCAACGCGGTGGGAGCCAATCCTTTGCCGATTGTCATCCCCTGCCATCGGGTGGTCTCGCATGATCGGTCGTTGGGCGGCTTTTCCAGCGGCCTGTCGATGAAGCGAAAACTGTTGGCGCTGGAGGGCTCGTTGCCTCTATTACGGACGCGATCCTCCCGCAGCGGATCATGACAATGGCCGGTTGTGTCCGCCGGCACCAATGGGAGAAGCCATGAAAGCTGTGATCCAACGTGTCGTCCAGGCCTCGGTGACGGTTGAGGAGGTTGTCGTGGGGCAAATCGGGCAAGGTCTGATGGTCTTGTTGGGCGTCGCCAAGGGCGATACGGAGGAGGACGGACGCTTGATGACCGAGAAAATCAGGACATTGCGTATTTTTCCTGATGAAGCGGGCAAGATGAATCGTTCGCTGACGGAGGTGGGCGGGGCTGTGTTGCTGGTGTCTCAGTTTACCTTGCTGGGCAGTACGACGACTGGGCGTCGTCCAAGTTTTGATCAAGCCGCGCCGCCCGATGAAGCCAGGCGATTGTATGAACTGGTTGCTGAAGAGTTGCGGAGACAGGGAACGATTGTTGAGACCGGTGTTTTTGCCGCGCATATGCGTGTGTCTCTGATTAATGACGGCCCCGTGACGGTCATTGTAGATAGCCGCGAGAAGCGCCGTTGAATGGTGTGGTTGCGGAGGGCAAGGGGCACGGCAAGCTGCGAGTGGCTGCTGATTTGCTATAATAATATTGCACAAGCATCGATTTCTGTATCTGGAAGGGAAGATTGTTATGGCTGCTCCAGTTCCTCCCCTGCATCCACTTCGTCGGCTGTTCACCGCTCTGACGGAAAGAAGTTTTATTGAGCGTCTCGGGTGGCCAGACGAGCGGGTAATGACCTACGTGTCGAATATGTTGGTGGATTTTACCCACATTGACCGACTGTATAAGATCCGGAACCAACACAATCAGCCGGTGGAGACCGTTGTGGATCTGTTGTTTGAGTCGGAGGTACTGTTGGAAGCTCGGTCACTCGATCGGGAACGAGATGTGCACCGCCACATTGGCGACTATACCCTTTTCATGGCCGGTTTGTTTCCGGAGTATCTTCGCCGCCTTAAATCGGCAGGACTGATCTATCACAAAGACTTTCTGGTTGATTATGTGAAGACGGGAAAACGGTCTTATGGGATTGTGGCTCAACTGGGTCTGTCAACCGCTGAAGGAGACCCACCCCTCTTCCAGAAACTGTCGGAAAACTTTGAGCTCTGTGTCACCGGCCTGGGATTCGTCCGTTCTGACCTTGATCGGATGCAGAATCCCGCCTTTGAAAAAACCCGCGATTTGCTGCTGAATTGAACAGTTCACCTCCCCTTATTCTTGCTCACGGCGGAGCCGGTTCCCGGGCGATCACCAGCAAGCAATACGAACTCCTCCGAGCCGCTCTGCGAGTTGGCTACCACCTCTTGGATCGAGGGGCAACAGCAGTGACTGCTGTCGAACAGGCTATTCGTGTGCTTGAGCGAAGCGGCCTCTTTAACGCGGGTTTGGGGGCTCGTCGTCAACTCGACGGTGTGCGCCGGATGGATGCGTCGATTATGGAGGGACGGGTGTTGCGAGCCGGCGCCGTCGCCTCGATCGAGGGCATTGTTCATCCGATTACTGCTGCTCGTCTGGTGATGGAAGAAACGAATCATGTGTTGCTTGTGGGCCCGATGGCGACGCAGTTTGCGAAGCATTTTAAGTTAGAGCGACAGCGGAGTCCCGCACCAAAGCAGGTGTCATATGACGTGATCCTCAAACCGACACGGTTTGCGCGCAATCGCCATGGCACCGTCGGTGCCGTGGCACTGGACCGCTTCGGTACGGTGGCGGCTGGTGCTTCCACTGGAGGGATCGCTCGTATGTTGCCGGGGCGAGTGGGCGATACGCCGCTGATCGGTTGCGGGGTCTATGCCGACAACCAGACCGGAGCTGTCTCAATGACGGGCATCGGAGAAGGGATCATCCGACTGGCTGCGGCCAAGACGATCTGCAGCCGGTTGGAGCAGGGCGAAACACCGGTTTCAGCGGCGCGGCATGTGCTTAAGATGTTGGTGACAAGAATGCAGGGCGCGGCCGGGACCTTGGTGTTGACACCGGACGGCCGGTTCGCAATCGCACACGTGACGCCTTACATGGCGGCTGGGTGGTGGAATGGCAGGAAGGAACCGGTTGTCGGCGATCGGTTTTAATGGCTTGCCATTCCCGTTAGCGAGACGACGAAATTGATGAATGTTCTGGGGAGTTGAGACTCTGTGGCTTCCCCTGTTTCAGTTGACCGACAGGAGAGGGTGGTGGCTGGTTCCGTGGCGGCACGGATAGGTGTGTGTCATGCAAATCTCGAAGAATCCGTAGCTGTCGTTTCGTTAACCACGCGGTTTTTCTCAGTGGATCATACCGGCGAGGTGCGGGTAGCATGGCTGCCAACCAGGCCGCCTCGCTTTCTGTAAGATCGGCGGCAGACTTGCCGAAATGGTGGCGTGCCGCTGCTTCCGCGCCATAGATGCCGCGTCCCCACTCGACGACATTCAGATAGAGCTCCAGAATGCGTTCTTTGGTCAGGTGGCGTTCGAGGAGGCGAGTGATCAATGCCTCCCTGCCTTTACGCCACAGGGATCGTTCCGAGGAAAGATATAAATTCTTGGCCAATTGCTGAGTGATCGTACTCCCACCCCGTCGCACGGCTCCTTGTTCGAGGTTATGAAACATGGCGTCTCGAATTCCTCTCCAATCGAACCCCTCGTGTGCAAAGAACGACGCATCCTCGGCGGCGATCACTGCGCGTTGAAGGTGCGGGGAGATGCGCTCAAGAGGGACCCAAACCCATTGTCTCGAGAGCGGACGTTTTTGTGGGGGGAGCTCGGCCAGGCGCTGTTCCATCAGCGCGGTCGATGACGGATTGGCGCGGGCCAGTTCCGACACGTCCGGCAACGTGATCAACCATATAAGCGCCAGGCATCCGCCGGGAACGCTGATGATCAGCAGGCTCCAGGCGAGAAGGCGGGCGACAAACCGGCGGCGAGTTGACTTAGGCATGAAGGGCTGCGTATGTGTAACCGTCGACGGCCAGCAAAACGGCGGGCGTGCCGCCTCGACTCCGTTTGGCAATCCGGTGACGCATGAAAATTCTCACGGCTGAATTTATCAAAAGTTGCGTTGATCCCAAACAATTTCCGGCTGAGGATCGTCCCGAGATTACTTTTGTGGGCCGATCCAATGTCGGCAAATCGTCTTTGATCAATTCGTTGTTGAATCGGAGAGATTTGGCGAAGGTGAGCCGCACGCCTGGCAAAACAAGATCTGTGAACATATTCGGGGTCGCAACGTCCGATCCTGCTCTTGCGCGATTTTATCTGGTGGACCTGCCGGGGTATGGATTTGCCAACGTCTCGCGGTCGGTTCGGGCTCACTGGGGACCATTGATCGAAACCTATTTGACGAATCGATCCGTTCTGGCGGGCGTGGTTCTGTTGGTAGAAAGTCGCGTTGTGACCGACCATGATCGGCAAACCCTTGCGTGGCTGCATTCGATTGGGCGAGCGCCCCTCATTGTGGCAACCAAGGTTGATAAACTACGGACCGGCGAACGGGCGGAAGCACTCCGTGGAGTGAGTCGAGCATTGGGACTATCGGAAGGGGAGCTGGTGATTCCTCATTCGTCGGTGACAGGAGAAGGGAACCATCACTTATGGAAGGCTCTGCGTACGCTGATTAAAACTTGATTTCGATGTAGGCTTTTTGCTTCAACCGGGCCAACCAGGCTTGAAATGCTTCCTCGACCTTCTGGTCGTAGACAAGGGTGCGCAGCTCAGGAACGACCTCGTCGTAGGGGCGGTGCTGTGGGGGTTTTTTCTCGTCTACGCGGAAAATATGAAAGGCGTGATCGGTTTCAATGATCTCAGAGATGGCACCGGGAACGAGCGGCGCAATGGCTTGTTCAATAGCTGGTAGCAGTTCTCCCTGCCGAACCACCCCCAGTTGTCCACCTTGCAAAGCATTGGGATCTTCCGAATAGCGAAAGGCCACGTCCTCGAATCGTTCGCCGCGTTTTAGTTCCTTCATGGCATCGCGGATCTTGGCCAAGGCATCCGGTCGCTCCTCCACAGAACGAAACCGGACCAGAATCTGGCTCAGCCGATACTCTTCGGGAAGGACGAAGCGGTTGCGGTGTTCCTGATAGTACCGCTTCATTTCTGCTTCGCCGACGGTAATGGCGCTGCGAACTTCGCGGTCCACCACCCGTATTAACAAGAGTTGTTCGCGGAGAAGACGACGCTGTTGAGGGTCGGCAAGGTCCACGGCCGACCCCTGGAGCGTAAGCTGCTCGGCGAACTGCGCGAGTTCCTGCTCCGAGACCTCGATACCTTTGGCCTTGGCTTCCTGCAACTGGAGGGTCCGCTCGATGAGCTTTGTCAATGCTATGGATTCCGCCGCCTTGATTCGTCGAGCCAGATCGTCGCCCTGGTGTTGTTGCTTGAGCAACTTGATATGGGGCTCGCTTTCGCGCTGGATGTCAGACCACATGATCAGATCAGCGTTCACCACGGCGATGATGCGGTCCTCGAGCGAAGCCCAGGCGGAGGCGGTGACAAGGCCCGGCGTGCCGATTGTCAGGGCGATCAGTGCGACACGCCATGCTGTTTGTTTTCTCACATCCATGAGAGACATGACATCAGCTCTATGTGGGATGGAAGGGCAACGATCCGGTAGTTCCACTCTCTCTGTCGGGAGACCGACCGGTGGCAACGATAGATCGTCTTATGGGGCCTTGCTTGTGTTTTGCGTAACAGGGTGTGAAGCTTGCCCCACTCGGATGGTTGCCTTGGCTCGGATATCGGCAATCACTTCTTCGAACCGTTTGCGACGTTTTTCAGCAAGCAGCTCTTGGCGAAGCCGTTCTTGGGTAGCCAAGTCGGCTTCGATAATTTCTCGCTCCAGCGGCGTCGTCATCACCAGGTAGTATCCCGCCTCCGATTTGATCGGCTCGCTAACGACGCCAGGCTTGAGGGTACGGATGACGGCGTCCACCTCTGGCGGAATCAAGCCTTTGCGGTAGGGACCAAGGCTGCCGCCGTTCGCTTTAGTTGTATCGTCGATGGAGTACCGTTGCGCGAATTTCGCGAAGCTACCGCCGCGGTTGATTTGGTTTTCGAGATCTTTTGCTGCGTACACATTCGGCAGCAGCATCAGCCACACGTGAACTTTAAGAGGATCCAGCAGTTCATGCGCATGTTGCTGGTAGTACGCCTCCAATTCCTCCTTTGAGAGCTCGACATCGGCTAACAACTTATCTTTGAGTAACTCGTCGATGAGTAACTGCTCCTTGTACCGTCTGACCTTCTCCCGGATGGCGTCGGTTTGGTCCAATCCCCGACGACGGGCTTCCTGGAGGAGGAGCTCGCGGGTCACCAGTTCGTCGAGGAATCGCCGTTTTCCTCCTTCTTTTTCGTAGCGGGCGCGGGTCGCGTCCGACAGTTCTTTCCATCGGAGCTCGAATTCTTTTTGTGTGATAGGCCGTCCATTCACCAACGCGACGACCGCCTCCTCTTCCTGCTGAGGGACGGTACATCCCTGAACAACCAGATTACCAAGGATGACCATCGCCAGGAGCAGCAAGAACGGTGCTTTACGGGTGCCGTGATGATCGTGCGAGGGGCAATGGTCCGTCATCGTCAGCTAATGCGGCAGGACGTGAACATAGATTGGCTGTTCCGTGTTTGGGGAGGTGGTATCACAGAGACTGAGGCTTTGCAAGGCCACATTCAGTTCCATGTAGATGACCGGCCAGTCGTCCCCGGACAGTTGGATTTCGAATGAGTGCGAATTCAGAAACCGCAGTCGCTGGGAAAAACGATCCAGCAAACGGCCAATGGCGTCAGCAGAGACGGAGGCATGGGGCCCCCATGCCAGAATGGCTGATCGGCCTCGGACTTCCAAGGAAACCATGCGAAGGCCTTTCGCAAGAATACGGAGTTGCATCACTTCCAACAATCGTTCCACTGGCTCAGGCGGAAGGCCGTAGCGGTCTTGGATTTCTCCGTGGAGCAACGCCAGATCTCCAATTCGATTGCAGACACTCAGACGTTTGTAGAGCGACAGACGCTGGTGCGGATCGGCTACAAAGTTCTCAGGAATAAAAGCCGACACGGGCAGTTGCAGGGTGGGGTCAGGCTCCTCCTCCACGACCTGTCCCTTCAGCTGTTGCACGGCTTGCTCAACCATTTGCAGGTAGAGATCTAAGCCGACCGCCGCGATGTGGCCGGACTGTTGCTTACCAAGCAGGTTGCCAGCGCCGCGAATTTCGAGGTCCGTGGCGGCGATGCGAAAGCCTGACCCCAGTTCTGTAAATTGCTGGATGGCGAGTAACCGTTTTTGTGCATCGCTGGTCAGGGTGCCTTCATCTGGGATCAAAAAGTAGGCAAACGCCTGTTGGCCGCCCCGTCCTACACGTCCGCGCAGTTGATATAGTTGTGCGAGGCCAAATGTGTCAGCCCGGTTGATGATGATGGTGTTGGCGTTGGGGACGTCGAGGCCAGACTGAACAATAGCCGAGGCGAGTAAGACATCCGCTTCACCCTTTAGAAACTTTAGCATGACGGCTTCCAGGGGCTTAGCGTTCATCTGACCGTGCGCCATGACAATCCGGGCTTCTGGTACCAGTTGCCGAAGCCACGCGGCGGTTGACTCTATGGTTTCCACGCGATTGTGGATGAAATACACCTGCCCGCCACGTCCCAGTTCACGGAGAATGGCATCCCGCACGATCGTATTGCTGGCGCGGACTACCTCAGTTTTGATCGCCAGCCGTCCTGCGGGGGGGGTCTCAATGACGGAGAGGTCTCGCACACCAGACATGGCCATTTGAAGCGTGCGAGGAATAGGGGTGGCGGTTAGTGTTAGGACGTCGACCTGCGTTCTCAACTGTTTCAGCCGCTCCTTCTGTTTCACACCGAACCACTGCTCTTCATCGATGATGACGAGGCCTAGATTGCGGAACGTCACCTGTTTTTGAAGCAGGCGATGGGTACCGATGATGATGTCGATGACACCGGAAGCAAGATCGGCAAGGATGGCCTTGCTTTCGCGTGGCGACTGGAATCGTGACAGGAGGGCGACTCGGACCGGAAAGGGAGCGAATCGCTCCACGAAGGTGTCGTAGTGTTGATGTGCCAACAAGGTGGTTGGCACCAGCACGGCGACTTGGCGGCCATGTTCCACGGCCTTAAAGGCGGCGCGCATGGCCACCTCGGTCTTGCCGTAGCCTACATCGCCGCAGACGAGACGATCCATCGGTTTTGTCGCTGTCATGTCGCGGAAGATGTCTTCGATAGCTTTCCGTTGATCGGGTGTCTCTTCGTACTCGAAGGCGGCCTCGAATTCATGAAAGAATGTACTGGTTGAACTATAGGAGGGTCGCTTCACAACTTCGCGACTAGCGTACAATTCGATCAGTTCGTGGGCCATTTGCTCGATGTCTTTTTTGACTCGTGCTGTTGTCTTGGCCCATGTGGTGCCACCAAGACGGTTGAGTCGGGGCACGTGATTTTCAGCGCCACTGTAACGTTGGATCTGGTTGAGGCGATCAAGCGGGACATAGAGAATGTCACCACCAGCGAACTCCAACGCTAAATAATCGCTCTCAAAATCTTGGACTGCCAGGCGTTTCAGGCCCTGGTACTTGGCGATGCCGTGTTGGCGGTGGACGACGTAGTCGCCCACGTTGAGATCGTCGAGGGAGGATAAGAACGTCGCGGCCTTGCTTTTCTGCTGGGGCTTATGTCGGGTTCCCTTTGCGAACAGCTCTTCTTCTGTCAGGATGACAAGCCGCAGCTCGGCGGAAAGAAAGCCGCTTGATAGTTCTCCTTGCATGATCAGAAAGGGAAACTTGCCCTCGCTCTGGGACGACCAAAATGCGGGTTTCCATTCATCTGCCGGCAGATCGTGCTCGTGGAACAGCGCCAGCAGCCGATCGACCTGACCGCGGCTTCTTGCCACCAGAATGACCCGGTGATCTGCGCGGAGACGATTCAGGAGGGTGAGGGTCTGACTGAAAGGGGTGCCCCTGACGCCGAGGCCGGCAGCAGCAGGTGTCTGGGTGTCGAACGAGAGTACCGAATCCCATGCCGTCTCGGTTGCCGCCAGCGGTTCGATGGCCAGAAGCGGCCACGTTGCTGTCTCGTGGCGGATATCCTCCCATGTCAGAAACAAGGAATCGGGTGAAGGATAGGGCCGCAACGCGTCGCGGTCCACGTGTCGGAGATAACCGTCTTCGATGGCCTTCCAGGCTTCTTGGCAGGCGAGCTCCAGTGATAGGGGCTGGTTGAGCACTAGCCGGGGGACGCCGGAGAGATAGTGGAACAGCGAGTCCATCCGAGAATAGATTTCAGGACTGCGCCACTCCGCATCTGGCGGAATGGGGGCTAAGGCGTCCGGGTCGTCGGCTGGACGAATGAATTCGCGGGCCGGCAATACTAGCCCTTCATCAATTGTTTTGGTCGAGGTTTGGGTTGAAGCATCAAACAGCCGGATCGATTCGATTTGGTCACCCAACATCTCAAGTCGGAGGGGATCCGTATGGGCGGTGGAAAAAATGTCGATGATACCACCACGGACGCTAAACTCGCCCGGAATGTCCACGACCGACACGCGCCGGTAGCCTAGGCGCAGGAGAGCAGCCAACAGGGACTCCCGCTCATGTGTCTCTCCAGGCTTGAAGCGAAGGATGGTCTGCTCAAATATCTTGCGAGGGACGAGGCGATGCATGGCGGCGCGCATGGAGGCTACGACCATGATTGACTGTCTGGCGCACAGATGATGGAGTGTCGTCATGCGGCGGGCAATCAATCCGATGTGCGGCGCCGTTGCTTCATAGGGCAGTGTTTCCCATTCGGGAAACCAAGCCACGTTATCCGACGGCAGCCCCAACAGGGCATGGAAAAAGCGAAGATCGTTGAACAGCCGTTCGGCTGTTGTGTCGTCGGCGGTGAGCACGACAAAGGAGTGCGGCTCTGCTAGAGTGGAGCGCTGAGCTTGAGCCAGGAGTGTGAGCGCAAATGCCGGGGTGGAGCCGTGCAGTCGCGTCATGCAGATGCGAGAGCCGGCTCGATCCATGGCCGAACAAAGTGGAATGAGCCATGAAGGGGAAGGCATCGCTGAGTTATGAGAGCTGGTGGGAAGCACGGCTTATGATGCAGTTGATCTGATCCGATGGAGCAGTATGGTGGTGGAAATGCCGGGAACCAAGGGAATCGTTGTGACGGTTCCTCCTCGTCGTTCCACGACCTCACGGCCTACAATCGCGTCGATCGGCCAATCGCCGCCTTTGACGAGCACATCCGGCTGCAGGTCGGCGATAAGGTGTGCCGGGTCCGACTCGGAGAAGATGATCACGTAATCCACAGCGGCTAAGGCCGCCACCACTTCGGCTCGCTGCCCATCTGGCACGAGAGGGCGATCTGGTCCCTTGTTTAGCCTGCGAACCGAATCGTCGCTGTTGACGCCCACTACTAGCACGTCGCCGAGCGCCTTGGCTTGCTCTAGGTACCGGACATGGCCGATATGCAAGAGATCAAAACAGCCGTTGGTAAAGACGATGCGTTTCCTCTCGGCACGTGCCTGTTCGAGAATCGGCTTCAGTTGCGTAGCGGTCATGATCTTTCCACGCATGGCTCCATCATACCGACTCTCTAGTCAGGATGAAAGAGACCGATCGGTTTCCAGTGGTTGGTTTGCTCAGCGGGAGAAGGAGGCAACAACGATTCCGGTGAACGGGTGCGTCGTCTGACAGGGAAGACCAGCAGGGCCGCGCCATTGTCAGCGGTGTTTTCTGGAGTCATCAGGTGTGGTGATCAGGTGACGGTGCTTCGCCTGGTCATGTGTCGAGGGAAAATACCACCCAGGCCAACGACCGAAGGACCGTAGCGGACAATGAGGCGGTCCATCGCCTCAAGAGCCTGAGCCCGCCGCTGGTCGAACAGGCTGGGAGAGGCTGGAGCAAAATCTGTCAGGGCCAGCCCCACCAACCGATAGGCCGTCTCTGGTGAGATGAGTTCGTGCAAGGCTTGCCGCACTGTCGGCCACATGACCGCTTCGTCGTTGAGGGGATGGGGGAACCGTCGCCGCTTGGTGGTGACGATAAACCGTGAGTCCTTGAGTTTGATCAGGCACGAGGCTGCTGCACGGGCGTCTTGTCGGAGGTGGTGGGTCAAAAGGCCAAGGAATTCCCGCAACGTCCGTTCGAGCAAGTTAGGGTCCCGGGTATCACGATCAAATGTCGTTTCCCGACTGACGCTTTTAGGATCTCGGTCCGTGACGACTGGCTCGTTGTCAATCCCTCGGGCTCTGTCTCTGATCACTGTGAGGCTGTTGCCAAACAGGCGTTGAAGCATGCTGTCCCATCGAGCATCCAGCAGATCGCCGATGGTAGTTAGTCCGAGGGCCTGCAATCTTGCGGCAGTTTTGGGGCCGATGCGGGGGAGGGTATGAAGAGGGCAGGGTGCAAGGAATGATGGCTCGGTACCTGGTTTGACAACAATCAAACCATCCGGCTTATGGCACTCGGCAGCGATTTTAGCGATGGTTTTGCCGGAAGCGATGGCCACTGTGGAACGGAGACCAGTGGCGGCGTACAACTCCTCCTTGACAAGCTGTCCCAAGGCCAGGGGATCAGGATGCAATGACTGTAAGGTGGTGGTATCGGCGTAGAATTCGTCAATGCTGCTCCATTCAGTCAAGGGGAACAGCCGATCGGTGACGGTCCGCATGGCCTCATGCAGTTGTCGATATAGTGGGGGATCCGGCGGGAGGAGGATGAGGTCCGGACACAATTGAAGGGCTTTAGCCGTGGGCATGGCGGAGCGTACGCCGAAGGCCCTCACAGCGTAGCTTGCCGCTGCAATGATTCCCCGTGGCGGCGGTCCTCCGACCGCGACCGGTTTGCCAGCCAGAGAAGGATCTTTGACCGCGGCGGCTGACGCAAACATGGCGTCCACATCAGCGAACAGGATTTGGCGCCGCCAGCGCGGGGAAGGCGTCGTCATCGGTCATTCCTGAGATGAACGAAAGATCGAAGTCGGAATGAGAAAATTTTATGGACCGAAGGGGGGAAATTCCAGCGTCAATTGTCCGGCCAGTTTATCGGAGAGACCGGATGCTGTCTTTTCATTGGCCCCGATCGGCGAAGGGTGTGCGATGTCTTCGGTGTCCAATTTCTCGAGCGCGCCGCGGCACAGGCCGCAGTGATGACGGCGCGGGTTGATGGTGTTCCGCTGCCGACGGTAGAGCTGACCGCACGTTCGGCAGCGCCACGTGAATCGAGCCAAGGCCAACACTTCAGGTTGAAGAGCATGATAGGTGGTGACGGCCACCTCGCCCGAGCGGTTCATCTCGGTCATTTTTCGCAAAAAATCGGGACCGTGATTCGGTCTCCGCTTCAGCACGTCGAATTGCCATTGATGGATCATTTCGTGGGCGAGGGTGTTGAGCAGTTCCTGTTCCATAGATCGCGTGCGGGCCGCAAGCCGCTCGAACAGAGGAAGGGACAGGCGGATTTCCCGTCGGCTGAAAGCAGGTCCAGGAAGTCGTGTTCGCGGGCCGACGCGGCTGACGAACAGTCCGACCGAGGAGGTGAGGCGTTGGCTCCAGACGATGGAGATCGGTGGCAGCCGGTCCGCGAAGTAACGGCGATTCAACCGAGTCCACTCCTGTTGCAGTATGTTCTGAGAGAATGAATCGGATAGAGAGAGCGGCCGAACGTCCATAGGTGCCGGCAGCAGGCGCTGGCAACGGCGCGCTAGGATGCGCCGAGCAGCTGTTCCTCGACCAATTCGCAGAGGACGTGACCGAGGGTGATATGACTTTCTTGGATACGAGAGGTGACTGTGGAGGGTACGAGGAAAGGATAATCCACTAGACTGGCCAGCTTACCTCCCGTTGCGCCGGTCCAGCCCACGGTAATTAATCCACCCTCGCGGGCTGCTTCAACACCCTTGAGCACGTTGGGCGAGTTTCCGCTCGTGCTGATCGCAATGGCGATGTCACCCTTTTGCCCATGCGCCCGCACCTGGCGGGCAAACAATTCATCGTAGCCGAAGTCGTTGGCGATACAGGTGATTGCGGCGATGTCGGTCGCCAGAGCAATGGCGGGAAGGGGATGGCGGTTCCGCATGTAGCGTCCAACAAATTCGGCAGCAATGTGGGCCGCATCGGTGGCGCTGCCGCCATTGCCAAACAGCAGCACCTTCTTACCCTGGCGGAAAGCGTCAGCCATCAGGCGGGCAACCTGTGCAATACGGTCGGCATAGTCTCGGGCGAACTGCTCTTTCACCCGCGCACTGTCGGCAAAGGCCTGTAGCACCGACTCTTTCATAAGGGCGGGATTCTAGGGGAGCTCGGGGTCGATGTCAACGGGAGCTGCTGGTGCTACTCGCAACCGAATTGAACAGGCAGGGGGCCGATGGTATAGTCCGGCGCCATGGCGCAAGATCAACCGGTCAAGGCTCTCATCATCACGCTGACCTATGAGCCAGCTGCAGCAGTCTATTCAATCAACCGGCTCAAACCGGAGATGCTGTGTTTTGCTCTGCCGGAGAGTAGTAAAGCGATTGTGGAATCGGGAGTCCAGCCCAAGATTGAGCAGATGCCACGTCGATGGGACTGGATCCTTCTTACGGACCCCCATGAATTTGCCGGTTGCCACCGAGCAATGAGCCAGTCGCTACCCGATTTATTGCGAACCTGGCAGGTGTTGCCGGGTGAGCTCGTTGTGGATCTGAGCAATGCGACTCCGGCCATGGCGGCGGCCCTTGCCCTTGCTGTTCTTCCCTGGACTTCGAGGATCGTTTCGCTCGTTCCGACCGGCCAGGGAGGAGAAGAGGCAATTACTCTAGAAGGCAAGCGATTGAACTGGATGCAGACAAACCCATGGGATGAGATGGCTGCTTGGCCTCGTCGGGAAGGGAGTGAACTGTTTAACCGGGGAGAGTTTTTTGCCGCCGCGAAAATATTCCGCGAGATCGAATCTCGGGTCAGCGGCAGCGGCAAGCCGTTGTACCGCGCCTTAGCTGATGCCGCGGAGGGCTATGGGTGGTGGGAACGGTTTCACTATCGGCAGGCCTGGGACAGGCTGAAAGGAGCATTGAAGGCCTTGGAGATGGCTTTGCTCTGGGGAGGACCGCCGGGATTGAAGACAGCAGTGGCTGACATCAAAGCCAATGTAGGATTTTTAGAGCGGCTCGTCCTCGATCCGGCGGAGGTTAAGGAGTGGCTCTTGGCTGATTTGTTGGCTCATGCAGCTCGCCGTCTTCGTGTTGCGAGAGACCCCGAGGGAGCCATGGTTACGCTGCTTCGTGCTCTTGAAGCCTGCGCCCAGCGGCAGCTCTTTATCAAGCATCGTATAAAAAGCTGGGATGTGCGACCAGAATCCCTTCCGCCCGCTCTCCAGGAGACCTGTCGGACCTGCTATCTGGACGATATCGACGGCAAATACAAGCTGCCGCTTCCGGCTCAATTTCGTGTTCTCGCTGGATTAGGCGATCAGATGGGGCAAGCATTTCTCCGCACATGGCCCTCGATGAAACCCTTACTGGATGCGGCCGCGCATGCCGTGCTGGGTCATGGGGTTGAACTGGTCAAGGCTGAGCGAGTCCAGCAGCTTTACGAAGTGATTGTCAAGCTGTCAGGCGTGGCGGAGTCGTCGCTGCCGAGATTTCCTAGCTTGCATCTTTAAAGTACGCAATGGAAATTCGGGTGTACTACGAAGACACCGATTGTGGCGGAGTTGTCTATTACGCCAACTACCTCAGGTACTTTGAGCGAGCGAGGACTGAGTATCTCGAATCGCGTGGCCGATCGGTAGCTCAGTTGATGGAAGAGGGGACGGTCTTTGTCGTCGTGCACGCAGAGGTGCACTATCACGCTCCCGCTCGTTACGGTGATTGCTTGGTGGTGGAGACAGAGGTGGTCGAAAGGGGAGCCGCCTCATTGACCTTCCGGCATGTTGTCAGGGAAAAACGGAGCGGGCGATTGATTGTCACGGGATCGACCAGGTTGGCTGCAACGGACGGCGCTGGGAAAGTCAAGCGTCTGGACAAGGACACGGTTGCTGCACTACAGTCATAGCACATTCCCTTGCCGGCGGTATGGGAGGCAAGCAGGATGTAGGGGTGGCAGTTCCTGGCAAGGAAGCACACTCTGTCTTGCCCAGGCCGTTCGGCAGTTGCTCCATGCGCACCATGACAGTGGAGGGTTAGCCTACTTGTTGCTGCAGTGTCCGTGTGCGGTGGAGAGAGGAGGACAGAGGGGTCTCTCGAAAAAAGAGCGGACAGCGAAAGAACCGCATATTTTTTAAAAAAAGGAGGATGGTATGAGTCAGCAAATTCCCGGTTACACCTATGGGACAGCGGCAGTTCCTAAGTCACCCATATCATTAGAGGAATTTGAGACGATAAAAAAAAGCGCGTTGTTTGGGGAGGAAGACATCAAATATCTTAAGATGTCTTATGATGTGGTCAAGGATCAGGTCGAGGCCATCCTGGATGTGTGGTACGGCTTTGTTGGATCTCAGCCTCATCTGCTCAAGGCGTTTCTCAGCAAGAGCGATGGTCAGCCGCTGGGGGATTATCTGGGTGGGGTCCGCAAGCGATTCGGCCAGTGGATTCTCGATACCGCGCGCGCCGAATACGATCAGAAGTGGCTGGATTACCAGTATGAAATCGGTCTCCGGCATCATCGGACCAAAAAAAATAAAACCGATAATGCTCCCGCTTCGGCTGACCATGTGCCATTCCGCGATCTCTTTGCGCTCATCTTTCCCGTGACCTTTACATTGAAGCCCTTCCTGGCAAAGAAAGGCCATTCTGCTGAGGACGTGGACAAGATGTACAATGCCTGGCTGAAATCCTGCCTGATCCAGGTGACGCTCTGGAGTTATCCCTACGTCAAGAACGGAGACTTCTAGCTGCATGTCTCGGTCTTGATTATCCTCTCGATCATGGAAGCGGCCGTTGGGCAATGGAACACTTTGAGACTACCCTGCGAGGAGCGGGCGTCTCAAGGTGTTCCCGCCTGTGTCACGACAACTGCTCTAAACTAAACCGCAGGAAACACTGAAGACTGGTGATCGTTTGCATAAGTGGCGGAGCGGTGTATCGTGAGCGCCGAAGAAGGATAGTAGGAGGATCAGGCTGGCGCGATGAGCCTTGCAGGGCTCATCGCGCCTTTCCCATCAACTAGTATGCCTTGCTGTATCCGGCTTCGCCGTCGTAGTTCCACAGTTTTTGCGCGGCGGACCATTCCCATTTCTTGCTGACCTGCACCAGAAAATCGGCTACCTCATGGTCTTTGATGGGGGTGGTGGCTATGAAGCGGCAACGGTACCAGTTGACCATCAGGAGGTCGGGGCTCACGAAGCCGGGCCAGACCTTGGTGCCGCGGTTGGAGATGAACTCGCACTTGAAGGGGCCGAATTCGCCGTCGGTGAATTGCGGCACGCCCTTGTCTGTGATGATATAGAGATCGACGCCCACCAGCTCGATGGTTTTCTTCTTCTTTGTCGCGATCGCTTCTTGCGTAAATGTCGGCATTGGTTCCTCCTTATTTCGTTTCGGCGCGCATCTTGTCGATGATCGCTTGTGCATATTCATCAGTCTTGGCGGTGCCGCCTACGTCGTAGGTGACCGTCTTGCCCTCATCCAGCACTTGGTACATGGCCTTTTCGATGCGGTCCGCTGCCGCTTTCTCGCCGAGCCAACGGAGCATCATGATGCCGGAAATCAGAACGGCCGAGGGGTTGATCTTCTTCATCCCCGCATACTTTGGTGCTGAACCATGGACTGCTTCGAAGATGGCGCAATTGTCGCCGACGTTGGCGCCCGGCGCGAAGCCAAGGCCGCCCATCAGGCCTGCGCAGAGGTCCGTGAGAATGTCGCCGTAGAGATTGGGCAGCACCAGGCAGTCGAACTGGCCGGGGTTGCGTACCAATTGCATGGCACAATTATCCACAATGATGTCGCCCGTCTCGATGTCCGGATATTTCTTGGCAGCCTCCCGGAAGGCTTCGAGGAACAGCCCGTCCGTCATCTTCATGATGTTCGCCTTGTGCACGCAATAGACCTTCTTACGGCCGTTGTCTCGGGCCCACTTCAACGCAAAGTCCGCGATGCGATAGGACCCTGGCCAGGTGATGACCTTAAGACACTGCGCCACTTCGTCGGAGACCATATGTTCGATGGCGGCGTAAGAGTCCTCGGTATTCTCGCGGAAATTGATGATGTCCAATTTGTCCCACGGCCGCTTCAGTGCGGGGATGAGCCGCACGGGCCGCACGTTGGCGTACAAATCAAACACCTTCCGCAACGTCACATTGGCGCTCTTGTGGCCTGTCCCAATCGGCGTCGTCGTGGGGCCTTTGAGCGCCACTTTGTTTTTGGCGATGCTCTGAATCGTTTGCTCCGGCAAGAGAGTCCCGTATTTTTCGAGACAATCGAGGCCGATGTCTGCATATTCCCATTGAATGTCGACGCCGCTCGCGTCGATCACCATCCGCACCGCTTCGCAAATCTCCGGACCGGTGCCTTCTCCCGGAATCATCGTTACGACGTGTGTCGCCATTCCAAACCTCCCTTAAGCAGCAAGGGTGATCGGACCATCCGTCCCCTGTTCTGGGCTGATGGCCCTTGCAAGAGAGATTCCGTAATCGTGACGGTCAACTGTGAGTCAGTGCCGATCTGAAAATGCGAGAAACTGTAAAGGAGGGCGCACACGGAAGCTGGTGGCAAGCCGTTTCCGCTGTGCTCTATCGTGCACTCCCGCACGTTTCGCACGGTGGTGTGGTGCGCTGTCGCACTGTCCTGGCTCGAACGAGACACTGTCTTCTCAGGGTGGGACCTTCCGAGGCAGCGGGGCTATTGCACGAGGGGGGACGATTTTCTCCGTCGGTTTAAAGTCCAGCGAGTAATGCCGAGATATTTTGCTGCGAGAGTTTTGTTGCCGCCGGTTCGTTGAAGTGCTTCCGCGATGATCCGGTTTTCCAGCTCGCCAAGGGACTGTTCGCCGAGCCGGAACGCCAGATGGATCTGCAGGGGGCCGGAGGGCTGCGAGGAGTCAGTGCGAGAGGAGGAGAAGTTTTCAGCCAAAGGGCTGCAATCGTCCCGGATGTCAGATGGAAAATGCTTGGCTTCAAGTGTGTCTCCGGGACAGAAGAGGACCGCACGTTCAATCAGATTTCTCAGTTCACGAATATTTCCCGGAAATGCATAGTGGGTCAGGATCATCTTGGCGGTCTCATCCAAACGGCGGACCGGCTTCCGTAGCGCCATGGCGGATTGCACCATGAAGTGCTCCGCCAGCGGAACGATGTCTTCCCGCCGCTCTCGCAGGGGAGGAACGGTCACGGTCACGACATTTAGGCGAAAATAGAGGTCTTCGCGGAACTCCCCGCGCGCAACAGCGTCTTTCAGATTGTGGTTGGTAGCCGCCATGAATCGCACATCCACCGGGATGGTGGTTGTTCCTCCCACCCGCCGCAGGGTACGCTCTTCGAGCACGCGCAACAGTTTGGCTTGAAGCGGGAGGGGAAGATCGGCGACTTCGTCGAACGAGACGGTGCCGCCCTCCGCCATTTCGATCAAACCAATCTTGCGGCCGGACGCCCCCGTAAATGATCCCTTTTCATGGCCGAACAATTCGCTCTCGAAGAGTTCGCGCGGGATCGAGGGACAATCAACCTCAATGCAGGGGTTATGGGCCCGGCTGCCGTTGTAATGGATGACCCGTGCCATATACTGCTTGCCCGTGCCCGTCTCGCCTTGTAGGAGCACGGTCACACGGTCATTCTTCGCCAGCTCACGGACTTGGCTGAGAAAGGCTCGGGTGACAGAACTGTGGGCGATGACCCGGTCGAGCGCGTATCGTTCTGCGTCCTGCCCGCTGTGCAAATGGACCTGGCGTTGGAGCGCGAGCAACTCCGTGGCTCGATGGAGCGCGTGTAACAGGTCCTCCATATCGATGGACTTGGCGACGAAGTCGAACGCTCCGAGTTTGGTCGCTTGCACCGCATCCTTCACCGTGCCTCTCGCCGTCAGGAGAATGACCAAAAGGTGAGGAAACTGCTGTTTGACCTGCGCCAACACATCGAGCCCGGATAGATTGGGCATGACCAGGTCGAGCACGAGCATGTCGGGCTCGTGCGTGCGGAGCAGCGACAGCGCCTCTTCTCCAGAAGAGGCGGTCTGCACCATATAGCCGTGATCGCTCAGGCGCAGGGCGAAGGCTTCGCGAACCGAAGCTTCATCTTCGACAAGGAGAATGTGCCAAGCCATTAGGCCTCGCTCTTGAGCGGCAGCCACACCTCGACCGTGGCGCCGTGGCCGGGCGGACTGGCGATGGTTACCTGGCCTCGATGCCGTTCGATAATGTCATGGGCGATGGTCAAGCCCAGCCCGACGCCTTTTGCTTTGCCGCTGGTGAAGAATGGTTCGAAAATCCGCTGGAGATCTTCCGGCGGGATACCTTTTCCCGTATCGGTGAAGGTGAGGAGCACGCCGGCGTTGCGCCGAGTTTCGTGGGGCCTGATCGCAATGGTCAAGGTTCCGCCGCCGGGCATGGCGTCGAGCGCGTCGGCAGTATGTTTCACCGCTTCGTCCATGAGTGTCTGGGCTGAGGCGTCACTGACGGCAAGGGTGCCGATGCGGGCGAGCACCGATTGAAAGCAGGCCGCCTGCGAGACTTCCTGCGCAAGCATGGTGCATTCGGTCACGTCTTGCAGGATCAGCAGTACGCCGGTGTCGCCGTGAAATGGCACGGCATTGAACCGGCATTCATAAACGAGCGGATGGCCGGCGCGGTCGGCGAGCCGATAGGTTTGAGCGCCACGCGCTCCAACCGCCTTGCGTGTCCACATCGCTGCGTCATCGAGCAGGCGGGCGCGAAAGGGGGCGAACAGGCCTTCGCCGCCCATGGGGCCTCCGATCGGCTCGCCGACCGCCTCGACCAACTCGCCGAACTGGGCGTTTTCAAAAATCAACGCCCCGTGATACAGAAAGCACAGACCACCTTCAATGCAATCGCTGACCCAGGCGAGCACCTCGGCTGCGGAAAATTCCGACTGGGGGGAAACAAGCGACTTGCCGGGATGGGGTGCAGAGGACATCATGATCGGGACTCGGTGCGTTATCGAGATTGGTCTCAGTATACCTGCCAGGGTGTGGAGGCGTCGAGATCCGACGAACCCACGCGGTCTCGCCGCGATCGTTATTTCCCCACGAAGTAGTCCCGCCGACTGACTGCCACGTCGGTGACGAACATGGCTCCCGAGTGGCGATCGAAAAGCGGGCCCAAGCCGGCCAAAATCGGTTCCACCCGATCGTCCGGCACCACGGTAAAGACGATGACTTGACTGCTGGTGTCGTCGAACAGCAGATGACCTTCGTGAAAACCATGGTGACCCTTTCCGGATACGTTGTTGATGATGGTGTACCCCGTGGCGCCGGTTCGGTCCAGCAAATCGGTGACGAACTTCAAATGGTCACCTTGCACGACGATCTTGATTTCTTTCATGGGATGCAGCGTCAAGCTCATCATGGTTATAGGCTCCTTGATTGGACGGTTCGGGTTTCCAGCCGGCTCTGCGATGATATCGATGGAACCGTCGATCCTGCGGATCCAATGCGACCAGCGTCACCCAACCCAGATTGAAAAGGCGATCCAGCAAGGGATGCCGATCGATGACCCATTGGATTCGCTCGCGCGGCGCCTCGACGACGGCCAGGAGCCGCATCGGCTCATGATAGGGTTCCGCGCCGTTCAGGACCGTCTGTGCCGGTAGCCCCAGGCGCAGGTCGCTCCATACGCCGGTCATGACCCCGACGCGGCCCACGACGTTATGGTACACCTTGCTGCCGCTTCCATAGATCTCGTTATCGACGGTTGAGAAATAATGTTCCATGTTGATCCATTGGGCGACTACCAGCGGCGCGGTCATGATCGTTTCCAACAATTTGCCGGATTGGTCCTGCCGGTAATCGTAGGAATGAAGAAACGCGCGGCCTTGCAAGTTGACAGCCTGTGTCAGCGCGCGTCGTCCGATGATGATGAGGCTGTTCCTCGACAGACCCCACTCCGGCCGAGTCTCGGACCAATCTTGGCTGCGTCGGATGGCATGTAGCCGAGCGAGGCGCGGCTGGGCCGGCGTTGAGCCCGGCAACGCGCCGGAGCGTTCCATGGCGGCTCGCCGGCCCGCCGCTTCGAGATCGGCCGTCAGGATCTCCAAATCTTTGCGGTGCGTCGCCGGCACGTCTTCCAGGTCCACGATGCGGACAACGTCTGTTGTCGTATCATGCTGTGCGGCGAAAAAATGGGTGTCGGGCGGAATGATGATTCCTCGTTTCAGGAGCAACTCGCGCACAGCGGGCTTATTGGCCATCATCGCGATGGCGCGGGCGTTGGGCAAGCCTGGGTTGCCGCCGCAGGCCCCGCAGTCCAAGGCGGATTCGTAGGGATTGTTTTCCGACGTGCTGCCGTGCGCGCAGAACACCACGGCGCGAGCGAAATTGGACGTCAGTCCCATCAGTCGTAGTGCCGCTTCCACTAAGTGGACCTGTTCGGATATCGAGAAACCGGTACGGGTTAAACGGTCCAGGCGATCGGAAACGCCGCGTGGACTGATGCGATAGCGATCCCGCAATTCGGCGTAGAACGCCGCTTCGGTTTCCGGTGAGAGATCCAGAGCGTTCCTTATCTCGCTGTTGAAGCGGTCCCCGTCGCCGACGACCGTTCGCCGGATTTTGTCCAACAGCGTCGCGGAGAGGGCGGCGTCGTCCCGCCCGAGACGTTCGCGAGCGACCTCGCGGATCACCGCCTGCTGCTCTGCCGCTACCATCGCCTCCGCCTCTTCTCGGCTGAGTTTCTCAACCGTCAAGGTGGTGGCGACGGACGGCATCAGCATCCCCGTGAACCACTGCGTGATCTTGCCGTACCAGATCGGGGCCAGCGTCCGACCGAAAAGTGGCAAACCGAACAACCACCCGAACGCCTCCACTGTGACATAGGGAGTAACAATGTTTTCCTTGAGTTCCTGCACTAGCTCATGCAGGGCCGTGCCAAGCCGCGCCACGTTCTTATACCGCGCCGCCAGCGTGCCATGGTAGCTGCGAGGCACTTCGCGCACCACGTTTTTGGGTTTGAGTAACACCGGGCAGTGGGGGATCGTCTGATGGGCGCCGAAGGATTGGAAATCCAACGGCACACCGAAAAATCCCGCCAGTCCCAGAGTCTCGTATCCGCCCAGATGCTCCAGGTGCCGGCGGAAAATTTCGGACCGCACGTCGATGCAAAACACGAACTGGGCCAGCGGCCGAGGGGTCGCTGTTGCCTCCGGCGTCGCCACCCCTTCAGCCGTGAACCCCCTCGCCAACATGCGGAGCATTTGACGGCGATGCGCGGTCTCGAATGCCTCCAGCCAAATCGGTCCCTGCCGCGAGGCCGGTAAGCCGTCGAGCCAGACCAGCAGGGTTCGAAGATCCGACGGGGCGGCAGTGTCGATGGCGTCGTCAAGCCCCAAGGCGTCGGAGAACCGCACGAGGTATCGCGCTGCCGTTTGAAGTCGACGGTCGGCGTCTTGTGCCTTTCGGTGGTCGTCGTAGCGCATGCCAATCACTTCCCAGGAGGCGTGATCGTACCGCCGACTCGATCGGGCCAGGGCGGTCACTTGGCGGCGGATACTCGGCGGAATCAGCCCCGATACCCAGTCGCGTCGCAGACGAGAGGCGGCCGGAAACTCGTGCGCGTACCGCCGCAGTTCGTCGTCGGTTCCGGCCAGGGCCAGATGTGCCCGACAGGCCGATTCCACCAACTCCCGCTCATAGAACAGTCGAATCGCGAGGTAGTCTACCAGATTGATCGGATAGGCTTCCTGCCAGGGATGGCTTTTTTGATGGGAGCGCCATTTGATGTAGCCGACCCAGCCCGGCAGGGCGGCCAGATGTTGAGAAAAGTATGGCTCCCATGCGGCGCGTGGAATCCGCATGTGATGGACAAGATCCAGCACGGCGTCTTCGGAACGGTCGGGGAGAGCGCGTAGTTTGGCCGCCGAGTTCGCAATACCAAGCAGCCGCAATGAGAAATCGTGCTGAGCCAACTGTCGCCAGGCTCCATAAAATGTCAGCTCCCGCTGTGGCATG
>JANDJK010000031.1 GCA_024330925.1 Nitrospira sp. | reverse complement strand
GCTTGAGAAACGTGGTTCAGACTCCCCCGAAGAGATCCGTTGCCGGCTACAAAAGGTGCAGGAAGAGGTACGGAGTGTTCGCAGCTATTGTTATTTGGTGCTTAACGACGATCTGGAACAGTCTCTCAGGGATTTGCAGAGCATCTTTCTTGCTGAGCGACTCAGGACTTCTCGCATTGATGCGAATTGGCTGGATCAGCGATTTGCGCTGAACAGAGAGATGCCGACTGCTCGTCAGAATCCCGCGTGTCTGTCTGGTTCTTTCTAAGAGGAGTTGGGGCTATGGCTGATATGCTGAATTTGTTGCCGGAATATACGTCGGAATTGTTTGATTCTCGCTATCGGCTGGTGATTGTTGCTGCACAGCGGGCCAAGCATCTCATTCAAGGAGCGAAACCGGCCGGTTCGTCGCGTTTCACCAAAGAGACAACGATCGCGCTTGACGAGGCCTTGCGAGGCCAAGTGGCATATTTAACTGGCAAAGATGCGCGAGAGGCTATGAAAGAGGCCAAGCGAGGCAAAGAGGGAGAAACTGAACGGATTGCCATGATGACCGGAGAAGACGCGCAGGAAATCAAAAAAGAGTTGAGCATCTATGTCGATGATACTGTCTCCTCTTCAAAAGGTGACACTGAGGAGTAGATGTGACACTTGCGGATCCGGTGAATTGCTTGCAGGGGAAACATATCCTACTGGGGGTGACGGGGAGCATTGCTGCGTACAAAGCGGTGTCGTTGTTGCGGGCACTTAAAGCTCGTGGTGCTTTCGTATCAGTGGTCATGACCGCCCATGCTACGGAATTTGTCACTCCTCTCACGTTCGAGGTCTTGTCCGGCGAGCGGGTGCTCACTGATTTGTTTCATATGCATGAGGAGATGAAACACTTACATGCACCCGAAAATGCCGATGTGATGGTTATTGCTCCCGCAACGGCGAATTTCTTGGCAAAGGCGGCGTTGGGACTGGCAGATGATCTGCTTTCCACCATGTTGCTGGCGGCTCGTTGTCCAATCATTGTTGCGCCAGCTATGGATGGAGGAATGTGGACACATCCCACTGTTGTTGAGCATGTGAACCGTCTGCGAGCTCGTGGAGTGGTGGTGTTGGATCCGGAGGAGGGGCCATTAGCTTCAGGCCGGATAGCTCAGGGGAGGCTGGTCTGCGAGGAGAAGCTCCTCGATGCGGTTCAGTCGGCCCTCTGTGTGCACTCAGATTGGGAAGGCGAACATGTTCTTGTGTCAGCTGGCCCTACACAGGAAGCCATTGACCCGGTACGGTTCATTTCCAATCGCTCTTCGGGCAAGATGGGATATGCTCTTGCTGAAGCGGCGAGAGCGCGAGGCGCTTCTGTGGTGTTGGTGACAGGACCAACTGCGCTTGCGAGGCCATCCGGAGTGGAAGTTGTTTCTGTGACATCCGCACAAGAAATGGCGGACGCGATGTGTCAGCGTCTCGAATGGGCGACCGTCGTCATTATGGCTGCCGCTGTTGCAGACTTTTGCCCCAAAGAATCGGCCTCTCAGAAACTGAAGAAATCAGACCGCTCGTCACTTGTGCTTGAGCTTGTGCCGACCCCCGACATCTTGACGATACTGTCGGCTCAGAAAACCAAGCAGATTCTGGTCGGATTTGCCGCCGAAACTGAGCATCTGCTGGAGCATGCGTCTAGGAAGCTAGCTGACAAAGGGCTCGATGCCATTGTGGCCAACGATGTGACGCAACAAGGAGGAGGATTTGGTAGCGATCAGAATGCTGCTGTCGTTCTAACTCGCGACGGTCGGCGAAGAGAAATTGGGTTGATGCCGAAGCGGCGATTGGCGGACGAAATTCTGACCGAGATCAAACGCTTGAAGGATGGTGGCTGCGCTTCGACCGTGATTGCAGGGGAGGAAGACCGTGGGAATGCGCAGTGACGGTACGCCTCCGAATGCAGAAACAATCGATAAGCTTGCGCTGACCGTGGCGCGAGAACCTGGCTCGAAGGCGTTTCTCGCTTTAGCTGAGGAGTACGGAAAGGCTGGCATGTGGCAAGAAGCCGCTGCCGTTTTAGAAGATGGCTTGCGGCATTCTCCTGGCTTCATTACAGCGATGGTGACGCTGGGCAGGGCGTATGATCAGTTGGGACAGGCTGTCAAGGCCATTGCAATCTTGGAGGAGGCAGTCCGCCTCAGTCCGGAAAATCTTCGTGCCCATCGCATATTGGCCAAGCTTTATGCTGCTCAAGGGCAAAAGGCAGCTGCTGCCCGATCGTGTCGTGCGATTTTGATGGCCAATCCAAAGGACCAAGAGGCTCTTTCCATTTGTAGCTTGCTGGGTATATCGCCAGCAGGACTCGACGCCGATCGGATGGCTGGCCGAATGGTTCGGCGAGCGGGGCAACCCACTGCCCCGCTCGCGACTCAAGCAGCCACCCCATCCTCCACGGCTGACGCTCTCAACCAAGATGATGCGGACTTAGCGGCTCGTACCATGTTTACTGAACAGCGAAAGAAAAGCATAGTGGCCCAGCTTGAGCAGTGGCTGACGTCTATTCAACAGCGCCGACAAGATCGAAATTGTTTGCCTAACCAGACTAGGTAATGGTGTAACGTGAACACAGGTGGATGACGGGAGAATGAGCCAATTGTTTAAGCGTGGTTAAACTTTCGGAATAAGATAGTAAAATGCCCACGATCGGTTGCCTAACGAAGAAGGAGGGCAGTCTCGATTTGTAGCGAGACTGGACCATGCGTATGCTACGAGTGTTGGTTCTCCACGGACCAAATTTAAATCTCCTGGGTGAACGGGAGCAGGCTATCTATGGCGCAACGACCCTTCCTGCTATCAATGAGGCGCTTTTGCAGTTGGGGCATACGTTGGGAGTGAAGCTTGACTGTCGGCAATCCAATCATGAGGGAGAGTTGGTGAGTTGGATCCAACAAGCCAAAGGCGAGTACGACGGAATTATTATTAATCCGGCGGCCTATACCCATACCAGTGTTGCCATACGAGATGCACTTGCAGCAGTGGCGATTCCTGCCGTTGAGGTGCACCTCACCAATATTTATCAGCGTGAGGCGTTTCGCCATCACTCATATATTGCGGGTGTGGTGATGGGTCACGTAACAGGATTTGGACCATTAGGCTATCTGTTGGCGTTAAGGGGGTTGTATGCTCATCTTTCTGCCAAAGATGAGGGTATTGAGGAAGTGGCTGTGGCATTGCGCACACAGCCAAATGTAGGTTCGTCACTTGGTGAAGAGGCACAATAGCGTAAGCGCCCATATCACCAGTGTGAGGGGAGAAAGGAAAGAAGTATTTATTGTGGAGGGAGGGAAGAGGGAGTGATTTCGACTGTTGATTTTCGGAACGGAACTCGTCTGATAGTGGACGGAGAACCATTTTATATTGTGGAATTTCAACATGTGAAGCCAGGCAAAGGGGGAGCTTTTGTCCGCACAAAGCTGAAGAGCTACTTAACAGGAAACGTGTTAGACCGGACGTTTCGGTCGGGGGAGCGGTTTGAGGAGCCGGATCTTGAAGAACGAGAAATGCAGTTTTTGTATGCGACGGGCGATTCGTATACGTTCATGGATACCGAGACCTACGAGCAGTTAACTTTCGAAAAACAGATGCTCGGGGAAAATGTGGATCTCTTGAAAGAGAACATGGTCGTCACAATTCTCATCTACGAGAACCGGCCCATTGCCGTTGAACTACCAAATTTTATCGAGCTGAAAGTGATTGATGCCGAACCAAGTGTTCGTGGCGATACGGCAACCGGTGGAACCAAACCAGCTATTGTTGAAACGGGAGCAACCATCAAGGTGCCGCTGTATTTGGAAGTGGGAACCGTCATCAAAATTGACACACGAACCAGATCATATGTGGAGCGTGTCCGGTGAATACCCATCACATCCCATCCTCGAAAAAACGAATGTCTCGTAGGCAGCCTGCAGAGGACACGGACCAAACGGGCGAGGCTCGGTTGTTGACTGTCGAGCACCTAAGGCAGGTCCAAGACCTCATTACCTTGCTCCGTAAGAACAACCTTACGGAGCTTGAAATAGAACAGCAGGGATTCCGGGTTCGGCTTCGGTACGAAGTCGGTGTTAGGCCTGCCACCGGCTCTTTGACGGATACGGCTGTGGTTCCTCCTCAAGGCAATCAAAGCCTAGTGAAAGAAGCTACGCCATCGGAAGAGGACACGTCCGGATTGGTGACCATTACGTCTCCCATTGTGGGAACATTCTATCGATCGCCCTCGCCTGATGCAGACCCTTATGTCGAAGAAGGAGATTATGTGAAGAAGGGACAGGTTCTGTGTATTGTGGAAGCCATGAAACTGATGAACGAAATTGAATCCGAAACGGATGGACGAATCGTCAAAATTTTAGCCGAAAGCACCAAACCCGTTGAATATGGACAACCCTTATTCTTGATTGACCCGAAGGCACGAGCATGAGCTCGTATCTCCTCATGAGTCCAAGGAAGAGGTAAGTTGTGTTCAAGAAAGTTCTAGTCGCCAATCGAGGAGAAATTGCCCTGCGTGTGATTCAAGCCTGTAAAGAGCTTGGAATCAAGACGGTTGCCATTCATTCGGAGGCCGACAGCGAAGCGCTTCATGTTCGGGCAGCGGATGAAAAGGTCTGTGTGGGACCAGCGGAGGCGTCGCTCAGTTACCGGAATATTCCTAATGTTTTAAGCGCGGCTGAGATCACGGGTGTCGATGCGATCCATCCAGGATACGGTTTCCTGGCCGAAAATGCTCATTTTGCAGAGGTGTGTGAATCCATCGGCATTAAGTTTATCGGTCCGACGTCGGAAAACATCGCGCTCATGGGGGACAAGGCTAAGGCAAGAGAAATCATCGCAAAACGAGGGCTGCCAGTCACGCCGGGTAGCCTGGGTGAGTTGCGAAACGAGGAAGAAGCGATGCAAGCCGCCAAGAAGATTGGTTTCCCCGTCATCATTAAGGCAACGGCTGGTGGGGGGGGACGGGGTATGCGTGTCGTCAATAGGGCGGAGGATTTGTCTCGAGCCTTCCAGGCCGCTCAAGCAGAAGCCAAATCCACCTTTGGACATGAGGGGGTCTATCTCGAGCGGTATTTTCTGGAGCCTCGCCACATCGAAGTACAGGTGTTGGCCGATTATCGAGGACATGTCATTCACTTAGGCGAGCGGGACTGCTCCATTCAGCGGCGACATCAAAAGTTGGTGGAAGAAAGTCCGTCCCCCGCCGTTGATGACAAATTGCGTCGAGAACTCGGCCGGGTCGCCATTGAAGCCATGAAAGCGGTGCATTATCGGAATGTAGGGACCGTAGAATTTTTGCTCGATAAGGAGCGCAACTTTTTTTTTATGGAAGTGAACACACGCATCCAAGTTGAACATCCCGTTACCGAGATGGTGACGGGCATTGATCTTGTCAAAGAGCAGATTCGCCTGGCTGCTGGCTATCCGTTGTCGATTCGGCAACAAGATGTGGTCATGACTGGGCACAGTTTTGAGTGCCGCATCAATGCCGAAGACCCGGAAAAGTTTATTCCTTGCCCCGGTCGGGTTACCAAATACCGTGCACCAGGAGGATTTGGAGTGCGAGTCGATTCAGCCATGGAGCCTGGTGCCACAGTCGTTCCCCACTATGATTCTCTCATCGCAAAGTTAATTACACATGGGAAAGACCGTCAAGAAGCGATTGCCCGGATGCGGCGTGCACTTGGCGAGTTTGTCATTGAGGGGATCAACACAACGATTCCACTTCATCAAAAAATCTTCGACGACGTGGATTTCCAAAAGGGACATGTTTCGACCACCTTTCTTGATCAACTTCTCGCTCCATAGCGTACTCATTGACCGATTGCTCTTGTTCAGAGCGGATGTCCTATCGACCACAAAAAATGGTCTCCTCCCTCCTCCGTTCCTCACATCTTGAGGAGGGACAGCACGGTTCTCTGGCAACGCGTGCTGTTGAGTGTGTCCTGTTAAGATAGAGTAAGCAGAACATTCGGCAGATCAGCCTATGAAGTCTGGAGTCGTCATTTTTTCGATCATCGTGGTCGGACTAGCGGTTGGGGGATATATCTTTCTGAATGGAGAGCAGGAGGAGCCGATTCGGTATCGAACCGCTCTGGTGGAGCGGGGAACCATCGAATCAGTTGTCAGTGCCACGGGAACGATTAATCCGGTGGTATCCGTTCAGGTTGGTACCCAAGTATCCGGTATGATCAAAAGCTTACACGCGGATTTCAACACCAGAGTAAAGGCTGGTCAAGTAGTGGCGGTGATTGATCCAGAACCGTTTAAGGCTCGACGAGAGCAGGCGGCCAGCAACCTTGAAATGGCGCGTGCTGCTGCGGCAAAAGCGCGGGTGGATCTTGCGCAGCGTCAACGAGAGCTTGAGCGACTCAAAGCACTGTTGGAGAGTCAATTTGTGTCCCAGAACGAGGTAGATGTAGCGATTGCCAATTATGAGAGCGCGCAAGCTCAAGTCCGGCTCGCCGATGCCCAGGTCAGGCAGGCACAGGCGGCGCTTGATGCTGCGGAGCTTGAGCTTAAGTACACCGTGATTCGGTCACCGGTGGATGGGATTGTGGTGGCCAGGAATGTGGAGGTAGGTCAGACGGTCGCTGCCAGTTTTTCAACACCCAATTTGTTTCTGATTGCCCTCGATTTGACCAAGATGCAGGTCGATACTTATGTCAGCGAATCGGATATCGGTGAGATTACTGAAGGGATGGGAGCTACGTTCACAGTTGATGCCTATCCAGGAGCTCAGTTCCATGGTGTCATTCAGCAGATGCGGTTGGCACCAGTTACCGTGCAGAATGTGGTGACGTATAACGTGGTGGTAGAGGTGGACAATCAAGATCTTCGTCTCAGACCGGGGATGACAGCCAATGTTGCGATTGTCGTTGCTCGAAAAGACGGGGTGCTGAAAGTGCCGAATGCAGCATTGCGGTTTCGCCCGCCTCAAAAAGACCGCGTGGAATACACAGAACAACGAGGACGGTCTTTTTCGGGAGGACAGTCTGCCAAGAGCGGGGGAACGACATCATCGTTGTTGGAGCAGGGGAAAATGGTCTGGAAAGTTGGAGCGGATGGAGAACCGGAAGCAATGATGGTTCGAACGGGCATTTCTGACGGAAGCTGGACAGAAATTGTTGAGGGAGCTGTGCGGGAAGGGGACCTGGTGATCGTGGGTATTGAACGACCCCGGCAGGACCGAAAAACCAGCGAATTGCCTCCTGGTTTTGGAGGGGGGCGCCGTTCGAGGTGAGATGCCAGCGGCGATAGGCACTACTGTTCTGCTTGTGTGCGCCAAAAGAGGTGAGCGCGTTTTGACCGGGTAGGAACAGAATCACGCAGAGTTGATGGTTTGATGAATGAGGAGGCGGATCGGCATGTCCGCTCTCGTAGTGTGCGAGGATATCTGGAAAATCTATCGGCTGGGGGATGTGGAAGTGCAGGCGCTCCGGGGGATCGATCTTCTGATCGAAGAGGGCGAGTTTGTGGCCATTATGGGAGCATCTGGATCTGGAAAATCAACTTTGATGAATATTCTCGGTTGTTTGGATCACCCAACCAGAGGACGTTATCTGCTGCGTGGAGTGGATGTCGCTGGGTTGGGAGCGAATCAGTTGGCCGAGATTCGGAATCGTCAGATTGGATTTGTATTTCAAAACTTTAACCTGATTCCCCGCACCAGTGCCCTAGAGAACGTCCAGCTTCCCCTCTTTTACCGAGGCATGCCGTTACGCCAACAACGGGTCCTTGCTGCGGAAGCGCTTGCACGTGTCGGTCTCCAAGGCCGTGAAGGCCACTATCCATCCCAACTGTCCGGTGGACAACAGCAGCGGGTCGCGATTGCACGAGCACTGGTCGTATCCCCCTCTCTTTTGCTGGCCGATGAACCGACGGGCAATCTGGACTCTACCTCAAGTCAGGAAATCATGGATATTCTCTCTCGCCTGAACAAAGAACAAGGCATTACGATCATCCTGGTAACACATGAGATCGATATTGCTGCCTATGCGAAGCGGGAACTCGTGATGAAAGATGGCCGTATTGTCGCTGATCGTCATATAGCACGGGATGCATCATCCTTGTCGGTAGAGACCTCATGATGATCTTTTTATGGTTGACCGCTCTCCATGCTCTTCGAGTCCTTAGTCGGAACCGGCTTCGGACCGGACTGACTGTCCTAGGGATAGTTGTGGGAGTGGGGGCAGTGATCGCGATGGTCAGCATCGGAGAAGGAGCCAAGATTGCTGTCGCGGAGCGGGTGGCCAGTATGGGGACGAATGTCATTCTAATTTTACCCGGCGCTGTCACAACCAGCGGTGTTCGAGGAGGACAGGGGGGAGCCGTGACGCTGACGACAGCAGATGCTCTAGAGCTAAAAAAACGTGTCCCGCTGATCCACGAGATTGGTTGGGGCAGGCGCGATGTCCTTCAGGTTGTTAATGGTCACAAGAATTGGAATGCCACGGTCAATGGCATTTCGCAGAGTTATCTGAGCATTCGCGGCTGGTCCTTTGTGAGCGGTGGGCCGTTCACCCAGCAGGATCTTGAAACAGCCGCACCGGTGGCGGTGTTGGGACAGACGGCCGTTGACAATTTGTTTGAACCTGGGGAAGAACCAGTTGGTACAATTATCCGTATCAACCATGTGCCGTTTCGGGTGATCGGAGTGCTGGCTCCCAAGGGCCAATCTGCTGAGGGACGGGATCAGGATGATGTAATTTTTATTCCTTTCACAACTGCGGAGCGGAAAGTCTTTGGTACCCGGTTTTTGGGCGCCGTGGGGGCGTTGTTTGCTTCAACAGAACGGATAGAGGATCTTGATCAGGCGGTAGCAGAAATCCGTGAAGTGCTCCGGCAACGGCACCGATTGCAGCCAGATCAGGACGATGATTTCATCATTCGTACGCAGGTTGATATTGGCAAAGTCCATGAAGAGACAGGTCAAACCTTAACCATGATGTTGCTTGCTATCGCCGCGGTATCGTTGCTGGTTGGGGGCATTGGCATTATGAACGTTCTGTTGGTCTCGGTAACGGAGAGAACTAAGGAAATCGGTGTGTGCATGGCGGTGGGAGCGACGAGGCAACAGATCCTGATTCAGTTTTTGGCTGAAGCGGTGATCTTGAGCATGATTGGAGGCTGTCTGGGAATTGTGGTTGGCATGCTGGGAGTGCAAACGACGACCACTCTCGCTGGCTGGCCGACAATTATTACCCCGGAAACAGTGGGTGCTGCCTTTGTATTCTCCCTGGTCATAGGATTGTTCTTCGGTTTGTATCCGGCCAACAAGGCTGCCTTGTTGAACCCTATCGATGCGCTCCGGTACGAATAGCTCGAAGTCGAGCGACCAACAATAGAACGTCATCCTTGCAATCGACTGATTTGGAGAGACCTGGCGCGCGAGCTCTTAAACGTGTTGTTCTGAAAGAACGGTGATTCAGCAAACGGATGCAGTGTTTGAAAGCTCTTGGCTCTGTTCGAGGCGTTCGGGAGGCGAGTCCTACAGGCTGTGAGGCCAAATCAGCTTACCCATTTTCTCCCACTGTTGTTCCTTCGACGTGCTGGCTCATCAACTGATTACCGTGAGCTGACCGACACAATCAGAAAACCGTTGCGAGTCCTGAGAGCCAAGTTGGGATGAGGAGATGGTGCTGAGAAATGGTGCCAGGGGCACTCTGCCCGTTTAAGGCACCATTGTCCTTTGACCCGATCACTGGCGCTCAGTTTCCGTGCCATGGTGGGGATAAACATGTGGAGGCATGTTGGCAGAGGACTCTCCGATAGATGTCGCTAAGACGATTGTCTTAGGCATGTCGAATTTGACTTGCGTCATGAGGGATCCTCGCGACGATGGGGGTGTAAGGCCTAGACTAGGTGCCTGGGGATCACAAGAAGCAGGAGCGGTTCAGCGCCGACAAGATCTATACCCCTAGCATGGTGTTAAGAAGCAATGCTCACAGAAATGCCAGAAAACCCTGTCTTCTTGGAAGTGTGGCACTTTGCCTTCCATGCATCCGTGATCATCACGGCAGTGGCTTGACAGGCATGTGGACCGTTGGGCATCGCCACACCATCGCGAGTTTTTGATCGTTTCCGTTGAGAAATCCATGCAGTTTGCAAAAGGGGGCTCGCACCTGCGAGCCTCCCCTCATGGGGAGGGATCGGCAGTAGTCAGACAGACTTCTATCCGGGGGCGATGTTTGTCTACCCGTTTATAAAGATGGGTTTCAATGATGCGATTATCATTGATACCCAACCCCTCGCAGATGGCATCTTGGGTGATCTTGAGTCCTCCGTCTACATCTCGCCGCAGTGGCGTGGTGAAATAAAAGTAAATGGAGAGGGCCAGCGGTTTCGACTGAAATTGCTTCATCAACATGGCTCGATGCGGCGATTGGGCCAGCGCAACCCAAATCTGGCGACCAACATGAGCTTTGTAGGACCGACTCGCAGAAGACAGCAAACGGCGGCCCTGTACGGTGGCATATTGATGGTTGATACTGGGAGGAACTGCAAGGGTCAAGGATAGTTGTTCAGATGTCACAGTCACGGTGGAAGGGAGGATCGGGGTGACACTGGTGTGTTTGGATCCTGCATTGGTTGGAAACGGTGAAGGGACAAGGGAGGAAGCTGCCACGGTGCCAGGAACAAAAAACTGTTGCTTGGCAGCATGGCGTGCTCGGCTCCGAGTGGTAAGTCGCATGACGGGAAAGGGGAGGCGACGGCGTGAAGACATAGAACTCGTCAGAGCAGATTCATAATTTTTGCCATGTTTTGTTCATAACGGTCCTCAGTGCGCGACAGGTACCTCCGCCACTCCGTAGGGCTCCAAACCTCTATTCGGTGATACAACCCCAGCAAAATCACTTCTTGATCGTCATCTAAGGACAACAACTTTCGCAGACGTGCAGGAATGAGGATACGTCCGGTTTTGTCAATATCGGAGGTCCCGGCTTCGGAGACAACAAAATGCATGAAGAGACGGCTTTGATCGTCATCCAGAGAGGCTTTGGTCCGTTCAAGAACCTGGTTCCACTGTTTTGCCGAATACAGCAGCAACGATTGCTCAGGGCCTTTTAAAAATACGACTGTCTGACCCTCCGCCTCGATTTGCTCCCGAAGAGGGGAGGGCGCAATGAAACGTCCTTTTTCATCCAATTTGCAGAGGTACTCGCCGGCAAACATGCGCTCGCTCTTGTCCGTTATCGGTCAGGGACGAACTGCGATTCGATGCTGAATCCACGGTTCAGAATCGGCTGAACAAACGGCTGTTCCTGTTCCCGCATATAAGCACGGATCCGGTAATTTCGTAAATAGCAAGAGTGGAGGCGGCGCAAAATCTGTAGGGCCAGACCGGTTCTCCCCCATTATCTCGTTACCAGTTAAGGTGGTTTCCGCCCGCCTATGCATCGAGAAGAGCCTCTTAAGGATGTTGCTCCATATCGGTTTGCATTCTCCGGTGATACGTAATAATTGTCAAGGGAAATAAATGACGCTTGTCAATCACTATCAATGCTCTCCGTGGAGTCGTCTGCCCCTGTCTCATCGGCCATGGCTTCGTCATCTAGCATAGAGCTCATATCATCCATTTCATCACCGAAGTCATCTCCCATTTCTTTTTTCATTGTTTGCATAAAGCGCGCCATGCTTTCCGGATCTCCCTCATCCAAACTATCCAGATTGGCTGAGGAAGCGAGGGCTTCAAGGCGAGCCTCTTCTGATTTTGGGGCGGCAAAGCGGGACATGATACGATCCACATTATGGCTGCCACAATGGCTGCAGAGAGGCAACGGAGCATGGCGATAGTTCAAGACCAATTGCGACATCCGCTTCTTACAGGTTCGGCAAGCGTATTCATAAATTGGCATAGCGATCGGTCCTCCTCAGTTGTGAAGTCTGCCATGACTCTGATGTCGCAGTCGATCAGGAATCTGACTGGTATCCATCGTTCGTCCTAGCGTAAGGACATATACGTCGCTCGAGCCGGCTTTTCGGAGTGCTTTAGCACATTCATTGGTGGTGGTACCGGTCGTCAGCACATCATCGATCAGCAAAATACGTTTTCCGGTGATAGACGAGGGGTGCAGGACGGTGAAAACGCCACGAAGGTTTTTGAGTCGTTCTTTTCGGCGGAGGGTGGTTTGTTGGGGTGAGGGACGGAGACGGACTAAATCCGTGCAGGAGACACGAAGACCAAAATGATGCCCCACCCGGTCAGCCAAAAGCAATGATTGATTGAACTCACGCTCTCGCAATCGATCGATATGCAGCGGAACCGGAATAATAAGGTCGAAGGACTCACCAGTCGGAAATTGATTGATGATGAGACGAGCCAGAGGTTCAGCCAATGCCACTTTCCGCTTGTATTTGAACAGATGCAAGGCCTCGCGAAGAGGAGAGACGTAGGGATACAACGTCCACGCTTTAGTAAAGGATGGTGGCCGCTTTCTACAGGACCAGCAGACTTGGCGAGGTGTATGGGAGGTGGCAGCGGGCGAAACGAAGGGATAACTACAGCGGCTGCACCGTGTGGATGGCAGGGGAGTAAGAGTGTTCCAACAACGAGAGCAAAAATAGGGAATAGGATCGTCGGTCAAAGGAACGCCACAAGCTGCACAACTGACAGGGAATAAAAACCGCACGGTTTGGCGCGTTGTTGCTTTGACATATCGTCCTACGGCCTGAGTCAGAAATGACATGAGTCCAACCAACGAACTGATGCAGTGCTCCGTTAGCACAACTCCTTAAGCTGAAAGGACCGACGCTGTCAAGCGTTGTGCCCTTCTCGGACGGTATGTTATACGGAAGCGTTAGAACACAAAACAATGAATGGACGGTTGTCTTCAGAAGGAAGAGTGTATGGTCATCCTCAGGCGGCTCTCAAAAACCTATCGTCGTGGTCAAACCGTTGTTGTCGCGTTGCGTGAGATCAATCTTGAGATAGCACGAGGCGACTTCTGTGCATTTGTGGGACCAAGTGGCTGTGGCAAGAGCACATTGCTGAATTTGGTTGCCGGCTTGGATTTGCCCACAGCCGGAGAAATTCTTGTTGATGGACAATCGACGGCAGGATTTAGCCACGCACAATGGACGAAATTGCGTCGGGAGACCATTGGCATTGTGTTTCAGGCGTTCCACCTGATTCCTGCGTTGACAGCGGAGGAAAATGTGGCCTTGCCGTTGTTGCTGCGGGGAGAAGATCGGCGGCATGTCATGAGGCGGACAGACGAAGTACTGGAAATGGTTGCTATGAGCCACCGACGGTCCCATCGACCAGCTGAACTGTCCGGCGGAGAGCAGCAACGAATCGCAATTGCGCGGGCGATTGTGCATCATCCTCGTTTGCTGCTTGCTGATGAGCCAACTGGAAACCTCGATTCACACCAAGGTAGCGAAATTATGGCGTTGCTCAAAACACTGGCTCAAGCAGGCAAGCAAACGGTTCTGTTGGTAACTCATAGTCAACAGGCTGCTCAAACGGCAGACTATGTGTGGACGATGCGAGACGGCCAGCTCTTCGCTCGAGTCGAGCGCGCCAGCGAGGCGGTGGTGCTATGACGGATCTTACGACGACAATAGCGGGCGTGAGATTTCCGACCTGTTTCATGAATGCGGCCGGTGCGCTCTGTGTGACACGCGAAGAACTGATGGCATTGGGACGATCGCGGTCGGGAGCCATTGTGACGAAGTCGATGACCGTTGAGCCACGTCAAGGCAATCCTGAACCTCGGTACCATGGATTTGCAGGAGGCTCAATCAATTCGATGGGACTGCCCAACTTGGGATACCGGGCCTATGCAGAAATGATCCCTGATCTCAAACAATTTGGGAAACCGGTTATCGCCAGTGTAGCAGGGCTGCGCGAAGAAGATTTTCCCGTTATCGCAACTGTCATCAATGCTGCTGGTCCAGATTTGATCGAAGTGAACCTCTCTTGCCCCAATATTCCAGGCAAACCACAAATCGGCTATGATCCCGATGCCTCAGAGCGAATTATCAAACTGGTCCGTCCGTTGATTACTGTGCCTATGGGGTTGAAGCTCCCACCATATTTTGATCCAGCTCATCAGGAGGCTATGCAGAAAGTCATTGCCCGGCAGGGTATTGATTTCCTCAATCTGATTAACTCGGTTGGCAATGCGTTGGTGGTTGATCCTGATCGCGAGACAGTCGTCATCAAGCCGAAAGGAGGGTTCGGAGGGTTAGGGGGGGCCATCATCAAACCGGTGGCCCTTGCCAATGTCCGGGCCTTCTACAAGTTATTTGAAGGGCGGCTGCCGATTATCGGAACGGGGGGTATCGTGAATGGGGTAGATGCCTTTGAACACATTCTCTGCGGCGCATCTGCTGTCCAAATTGGAACCGTGTTGGTGGAGGAAGGCCTTGAGGTGTTTGCAAGGCTGGAGACCGAACTCTCCGCGATTCTGGCGCGCAAAGGCTATAGTTCGATTGTCGATTGTCGAGGAGCTGTAAGGGAATTATAAGGTCGGGAATCACCTGCCGAAACGAGGGGGCAACAATCTCAGCTTCAATGATTGATGAAGGAGCTGGGCAACGTTGCGTACCTCCAATCGATGCATCAAATTGTAACGGTGCACTTCGACGGTGCGAATGCTGATTTTAAGCTTAGCGGCCATTTCTCGGTTGGTGAGTCCTTCGGCAATCAGTTTTAGAATTTGGTGTTGACGGGCCGTCAGATGGCCAGATGGGCGGCGAGCTCGTCGCTTAGCTCGCAGATCTGGAGAGCGTTTGTTGCGCGCCACAGAGCACTCCTTTCGTTTTTGCACAGTTACTCTAACAAACGATTGAGAGGGTGGCAACGAATCGATGGATTTACACGCATCGTTCGAAGAGCAACGGTCTTGACCGCATGATACAGGCGGCAGCTTCTTTCCTGCTCACGTTTTGGGTGATTCTGAGGGGGCATATTTTTCAACGTCCTCTTCGCACGTTGTTGACGGTGATCGGCGTAGCGCTCGGCGTGTCCGCGTCGGTGGCGGTGCAGACCGCGAACATTGATGTCTTGCGTTCGTTCGAGCAAGCGGTGCTGACTGTGGCAGGGCCGACGACCTTGGAAGTGTCGGGAGGCGAATGGGGGCTTGATGAACGGATCATCACGGTCATTCGACAGGTGCCCGGTGTCCAGTCCAGCTCGCCAGTCATTTTGCAAACAGCGGTCATGACAAGCAATGGACGGCAAGAAACAGTCCAGGTGTTGGGTTTGGACCTTCTAGCGGAGGTAGGATCGCGGGGCTTCCGCCTGACACAACAATCGTCCGGTCGCGAGTTTGAAGCGGTCCTCAATCCGAACACCATCCTGTTGGGCAATGAGTTGGCATCTGCCTGGAACGTTTCTGTGGGCGACACCGTCGATCTTCAGATTGGAACGGGCTCTCTTACATGTACGATCACGGGGTTACTGGACGGTGCTAAGGATCGCACGACCCTCTGGCGCCGTCTGGCCGTCATGGATATTGCAGCGGCTCAAGTGGTGTTTGGCATGGTAGGGCGGTTGGATCGCATTGACCTAGTGACCGACAAAGAGCACAACGTTGATGAGGTGCGACAAGCGGTTCAGGCCGTTGTGCCACCGACGGTGACGGTCGAGCGTCCATCGAATCGTGCTGCACAGGCCGATCAGATGATGCGAGCATTTCGGCTAAATGTGACAGTGCTGAGCTGGGTTGGTCTGCTTGTGGGAATGTTTTTGATCTACAACACGATGGCCTTCGCAGTTGCACAACGCCGACGGGAGATCGGAATTTATCGGGCAATCGGGATGACGCAAGCATGGGTCGCAGTGTTATTTTTGGTTGAAGCCGCTTTTCTTGGCTTGGTTGGAGGACTACTCGGTAGTGCGGCGGGTTTTCTGCTGGCTCGGAAGCTGGTGGTTTTGCTCAGTCAGACGATATCAGACCTCTATGTGCCTGTGGAAGGGGGAGGGAGCGTCGGTCTTCAATCGGCTCATCTTTGGAGGGTAGCTGCCGAAGGGACTCTTCTTGGCTGTGTCGTTTCGATGATTGGTTCGGTTAGTCCAAGCATCAATGCAGCACGAACGGTACCGACAAAAGCGTTGGCTCCCGGCGACTATGAAACAAGCCGCCAAGTGAGGGTAGGAGCACTGGCAATTGGGGGTGCTGGGCTCCTCATTGGTTCAGGACTGTTAAGCCTCGCTGGCCCCATCAATGGAGTGCCATTTTTCGGCTACGCCTCGACTCTCTGTCTGTTAGCGGGGTTGTCCTGTCTAGCGCCGATCTGTGTGACGACGTGGCAGCGGGTGAGCAGACCGCTAAAGCCCCAGCCCGCGATGGGGGGAATCATACGGGCGATTGCGATTGACCATGCGTCACGTAATCCAGGACGCAATGGTGTGAGCATCTCTGCGCTCATGGTTGGTTTAGCCATCATGATGGGTGTGTTGATCATGATCAAAAGTTTTCGGAATACGGTAGAAGCGTGGGTGGCCGAAACGGTCATGGCAGATGTGATTGTTGCACCGTCACTCTGGTTACGAGGAACCGAAGCAGGAAGTGTAGGAAGAAGTCTGCCAGGGGCATGGCGGGAAATTTTAGCTGGCACGCCTGGTGTCACAGCAGTTGACACATATCGTGATGTCCGTGTGACAGTGCAAGGGAAGCGTGTGGCGCTCGTGTCGCGTGATTTGAGAGTCCATGCTCGCCTCAGCCGATATTGGGTCCGTCAGGGTGATTCGGCGGAACAGCTCATTCGTGCGGCGGACAACGATGGTGTGCTCATTTCTGAAATCTTGGCCGAACAGCTTCATGTAGAGGAGGGTGACAGTCTCGACGTGAGAACACCCGAGGGAGTGAGACGTTTTCCCATTGTGGCGGTCTTTTATGATTATGCGACTGATGGGGGAAAAATTCTGATGGATCGGCAACTCTATCAGTCGCTGTGGCATGATGACCTGGTCACTGTTTTTCCTGTCTATCTGGAGCCGACGGCCCAGCTTGATGTAGTCCGCCAAGAGATGGCGGTTCGACTGAAGCAAGCAGGCGGACATCTTGCCCCCTTGTTGATTAGTAATGCTGAACTCCGTAAGGAAGTGTTGGAGATTTTTGACCGAACATTTCTTTTGACCTATGTCTTGGAAGCCATTGCCATCATCATCGCCATATTGGGTATTGTTAATACATTGGTGACATCGGTGCTTGAACGACGGAGAGAATTTTCCACCCTTCTGGCCATTGGGGCAGAAGAGAAACAGGTCAGGCAGCTTGTTCTGTGGGAAGCTGCCTATTTGGGCATGGTCGGAATCGGATTAGGCTTGATAGGTGGAGGGGGGCTTGCCCTGCTGCTTATCAAAGTGATCAATAAACAGTCGTTTGGATGGACAATTCAAATGATTCTTCCATGGAGCGGCATTGCTCAAGCCGTCATTCTGGCGATAAGCGCCACGTTGTTGGCCGGTTACGTTCCATCTCGTTGGGCTGCCAAACAGTCAGTTGTGGAAGGCTTGAGAGAAGAATAAAGGAACCTCAAAAACGAAACCTTCTCGTTACCTGCTGAGAAAACTGGCCGCACCGTTTGTCAGCCCGTTTGATGAGATATTTTCATGCGGTCCTTATCGTTCCTCTCATCAGGGACAATTAGAGTGGCAGGCGAATGATGATGAACAATTATGACGGTAGGAATTCAACCAGTTGTATACCGTTCTTTCCGGCAATTCCGTTGGGGTCCGTTGTGGGCTGCGGCGGGGCGAAGGCACGACGCGCCGGTTGAGTCGGACAATGGCGCGTCTCCGCCAGGACGAGGCGAGGCATGGAGGCCCGACCTCGCGGAACTGCAACTGGTACTCTAAGTGCGACTACTGATGCGGGTGTACACCCTTTACTGTTTTCGCGAGATCCGTTGTGGTGATTTACGATCGTCTGCTGTGGGCCGATGAGTGTTTTCTATGCAAGACGTCCACATGTGGCGTGAGAGCCGAGGCCTGCTCTTCAATGCTGCCGGTTTTCTAGATTAAGAAAAGAGTCGGCGAGTCATGTTCAACCGGTATTATCGCGCCGGGAAAAGCGATCTGATCCCTTGAATCGAGGGTGGAAGGGAAGAAGGACGCTTATTTGTTATGGCGGATTGTCATTAAGAACCCTGCGCTTCCTACAATCCCTCCTAAAATAAAAAGAAACTCTCGTGTGTGAGGCAAGGTGGGATCGATCGGTCCAGTCCACTCGCCAAGACAACCAACTAATATGAGAAGGATTCCCACTCCTAGGAGGAGAGCCCGTCGCTTTCTCATTGTGCAATCATAGCTTCTCTTTCTATGCTTCGTCTATCGGCTTGTGTCCCCTTTTTGCTTGGCACTCATTCAAACATATGACGGGAGAAACAAGCTTCACCTCTTGATTATTGATCGCATGAGATGAGCTGCTGAGTGTTAAAACCGTACGATGGACAGGGCTTGTGTACCAACTTTCCTTCATCATATCAGCCTTTCATGTCAGACAAGCGTAACAGATTGCACCGTGAATCAATCTGAAGACCAGTTGGGGGTCATAGGAATGGGGAAGAGCGATGGCCAAATGTCGACTACAGGCTGTCGCAACGATCAGTTACAAGCGGCATTGTGCCTTCTGTCGGATAAGCAAGCGAGAGCGCTTTCTCCCGGGGGAAACAGTGACTAGGTGTAACAATCCGCACAGTGTGAAACGGTCGATTGCGAGATGATGGTCGAATGGTGGCGGTGGAGGGGATCGAACCCCCGACCCGCGGCTTATGAGTCCGCTGCTCTGCCAACTGAGCTACACCGCCGTGGGAAGGACATTAACGCGGTTGGTTCGTGTGAGTCAAGGAGCGAAAAATACAAAGGAACCTTCTCCTTTCTGCCCAACTCCTGTATTGGCCAATGGAAAGGGTGTTTGGCGGAATGTGGAATGTTCCGTGCGTAGGGGGAGCAGTTATCCTGTGACAGGGAAGAGATCGTCCCGCTTGTGTATCGGTGTAAGAACCTTGCTTCCGTGAGAGCACTTGGGGAAGGAACCGCTTCGAGATGATTATTGCTGGTGGCCATCGGGTGGTGTGGATTGTGCGCGCAGGTGAGAAGATCGTAGTGGCCAAATACGAATGCCAGGAACTTGATAATCTTTGGATAAATATTCATCCGGGATCGTTGTTTTGTTACCGTCTCGAATCTGCAGGTAATGGGGAGACAGGATTTCGACACCTGCTTCGTTGAACAGGTCCTGAATATGCTGATGCAATTCAGCGTAGATTGATGTCATTTGACTAGGATGTTTCGTATAGCCGTTGATTTCATATGTGACATAAAAGTCATTGAGGCTTGTTTGAAGAACAAAGGGTTCCGGTGTATCAAGAATATAAGTGGTGCGTTTGGCTGCTGCCAACAGTAACTCATGAACTTTCCGCCAAGGCACGTCGTAGCCGATCGTCACACTGGTATGCAGAATAAGTGGAGGTGGATGGGTGGCTGACGAACTAAAATTAATAATATGAGAACTTAACACTAACGAGTTGGGGATAGTGACGTCCACGTTCTTATTGGTCCGAATTCTGGTAACCAGGAGAGTTTTTTCAGTAATGTCACCAGTTGTTTCAGCGATCTTCACCCGATCTCCTACACTGAACGGGCGCATATAAGTGAGAACAATGCCTGCGACGATGTTGCTGAACGATCCCGCAGCTCCCAATGACACCAACACACCCAGAAAGACAGAAATACCTTTAAAGGCTTCCGAATGGGAGCCGGGGATGTACGGAACGATGGCCACGGCTGCGAAGACGAGGGCAAAAAATCGCACAATCTTATAGGTAGGGGTGGCCCACTCCCGATGAAAGCCTTGGAAAGTGATCGCTCCACGCTCGATCCCTGTAAAGAACAGATGGATGAGTTTGATGACATATTTGGTCACGAGGACGATGATAGCAATTGCGATAAAGTCAGGAAGCGAGGAGACTAATGTCGTGCCGATTAATTTGAGCGGTTCAATCAGATAGCCCAACAGCTCAATCGATAACTGTTGCGTGGCGGGAAAGAATCCAAGGATGGACGTCACATACAGATAAGAGACCGAGGCATAGGCCACCACGCGCAGGATGCGCAGAATGCCTACTGTGCCGTCGGCGATTTGGGTACCGGATAATAGCTCTACCCGTTGGATCTTCAAGCCATAGGTAGTGGTTTTCCCCCATTGAGAGATCCGTTCGATCAGTTGAGGAAACAGGGAACGAAACAGCCGCAAAATTGCCCAAAACAGTCCTGTTGTGACTGCTGTCAGAAACATGCCAGCTAATAGACTGGCCCAATTGGCATGCACACCACGAATTTTTTCAAAAGGGATGGCTAGCGAGACAAGGAATCGATCTTCGAATTCACGGGTCTGCGGAAACAGGTGCAGAATGATGTGAAAATACAGATAGAGTGCTCCCACGGACAAAACGACACGGAGGAATCGACTGAAATACAGCAAAACATCTACCAGGTGATTAGCAGAAATCAGCTCCACTCCCTTGATAGAGAGCGGGCGTATAGAGGCCCCGCGCCACGCCTGAAGAAACTCGTAAAGGAGAGGAAAACCGATACGAGCAGCCACTGCTAGAAAAAAGAGAATCGCGGTTGCTAGGCCAGCCCACAGGAGATCTCGCACTTGAACGGATGGCTGTGATGGGTTGTCTATGATGGGTGGCGCAATGGCTTGCACGGTTCGCTGAATTTGCTCGGCCCATTCTCGTGCTAATAGGTGACGGGGGATTCCTGCCATCCGTGCCTCTTGTTCCGTTACGACAAAGAGGACTTCTTCGTGTGTGAGGACGTAAGAAGCTTCTTCATGATCTTCAATGGTCAGATTGTTCAGCAGAGCAGGATTGGACTGAACCAGCCGATGAAGCCGTTTCTCAATAGATGCGGCTCTTGCCTCGGGGGTTACGTCGGCTAGTCCGGTTCGAACAATGAAGACTGTCTGACCGAAAAGCCGTACAGGAGCGGGGGACTCATTGGGCTGTTGGGTTGCGTGAGCTGCACTCGCCAACATCATCAGGAGAACAACGATGCATGGCCCAATTGTTGACAAGCGGACCATGCGTAAGTCCCAACCTTTTGCATGGTAGATCGTCTTGGTCTGGATCAGCACCTGGATCCGCATATGTTCCTCTTCAGAAAAATTGTCACTGATTGTGCCACAGATGCATGTACTGCGCTAGGAGATTGGAGTCCGTTTGTCCTCGTTGAACATTGGTGCCGAGTGGGCAGAGTGAAGCGCGTCGGTGATAGCTTGGATAGGGATTCTTGTGCTCTTGGCTTTCTCGAATGGTCCCCTGATCTATCCTTTCAACGAGACAAGGCAAGGAGCAGTTTGAGCTGTTGGGAATTGCTAGTGTGAACAACATGGTCTCTGTTGCAGAGCGGTCGAGCTGGCGATCATGTCGGCGTTGGCAGTTATCCCCATCGGTTCCGTTCATCAACAGGTGGAGGAGTCGTTGAGCTGTTTTTTAATCCTGTGGATATTCTACAAGGGTCGGATGAAGAGATAAGTGCAGATCAGTCATATCCTCACTAACTTGGGCGGGTTATCATTCCTTTGCTCCTTGACTACCGAGGTGACTCGCCATCGTGAGAAGGAGGAAGCCGCAAACGGTCATAAAGAAGAGCCTCGGTGTGATTCTGAATTGCCAGCTAGGGAGAGGGGGGCCAGATGAAGCAGATCGGAAACCTGCGGAGCCACGTCCTCGTTAACGACTGTCCGTCAAAGAGATGGTTTGACATGCAATTTAAGTGTGAGGAATTTCAAGAGATCTTTTAAGGTGACAATGCCAGCCAGTTGGCCTTTATCCACAACGAGAAGGCTGCTGTTTCCCGTCTTGTTCATGAGAGACAGGGCTGCTTCCGTATCGCTGTTGATATCAATAGTGTTGTCTTGTGAGCAAGGGATGGCGAGGTCGCGGGTTGTCAATTCCGTCCACTGCTCACGAGGAATTGCGGCGATTTGCTTGGGACCAACGCAGCCGATCAAGCGAGAGTCCTCCATGACAGGATAAAGGTGATGGAACGATCGATGGAAATAGTCTTCCACAAACCGAAGAATCGAGGTATCGGAAGAGACAGTAATCGGATTGGGGGTCATGACCCGTCGGATTGCCATACTGGCCAACATTACTTGGGTGACGAGGTGGTAATATGCCGTTCCGGCTGTTTCACGCAGAAAAAGACCGATGAGGAACCACCAGATGCCGATAAGTATCCGTCCGTTCACAATATGGAGAAAGCCTGTCATCATTAAGAGAAATCCACACAATGAACCGACCACACTGGCCAGGCGGGTGGCCTGCTGGATGTCTTGCTGGCGGGTCCGCAGCCAGGCTCGCAAGAGAACCCCTCCGTCAAGGGGGAAGGCAGGGAGAAGATTCACCCCTCCCACGAGTCCGTTTGCGAATGCCAAAAAGTTAAAGATTCCTAAAACAGCCAGCGGAAGGTTGGCACGATAACCGATTTCAAAAGCGAGATACCACACGATGCCGAGTGCCATGCTAGCAAGGGGACCCACGAGCGCGATCCAACTTTCCGTTTTGGGATCAGAAGGGGTAGGAGTGGTGTCAGGAACCCCCCCGAAGAGGAACAGGGTTGAGGCAGGAACGGAAACGCCTCGCCGTTTTGCCATGCAAGCATGGCTCCATTCATGGAAGAAAAGCGAGCCAAGCAATCCCACTGTCCCCCCAATGGCCATCCACCAATAGGTTCGAGCGGTAAGCCCCAAATATGAAGTGCGGAAGTAGCCTTCTGCCAGTGACCAGACGAGAAAGGGAGCAAGAAAAATCCAGCTTAAGCCAAGTCGAATTTTCACTCCGACTACTGTTAACGTCATGGGTCACAAACCGTGTGAAACGGATTCCTCCTCACGCTTACCATACTGCACGGTGATCAATCTAGAGCGCATTCCAAAATTCATCAGATAAGCATGATGTGACGAAGGTGCGATGCAATGCGCTACCTGATCGAACTGGTGAGGAGGTGGCTCTGTGAATGAAGAAGAGCGGATCATAGTCCTTGCGTGAATACACCATGCTCCAGTTCGTTACTCGAGTGGTCATTACCGAACAAAGCAGTGTCGCGTGTTTTTTATCCAAGGGCTGTGGTTACTACGTACTGTCCATCAGTGGGGCATCCTGCAACAGAGCAATAACGTTCTGTGTGGTTTTTTGCCTTCAACGAAATGGGACTGGCTTCCTGATCCATCCTTCTCTAGGAAAATTTCAATCGTATGTATACAAGAACGAGTGTCTATGGCATGGAGTTTGCGGAGACCTGAGAAAGAATGAGTTCGATGGATCAACCATAATGGAAACTAACACTGTCCTGTAGGGGCAAGGTGCTCGAAAGGAGAAATAATCCATGAGCAGTCGAAAAGGAAAACGCTATACGGTTTCGTATAAAGAAAAACCACGTGCCAATCAAGATCCCTATGCGATGCTGAAGGCTCCAAAGGGACCTGTGGTGTGCCGATCGTGCTCTGCGATTTACCGTGGTAAATGGTGGTATCTGGATCGGGCCGAGGCCAGCAAGTTGCTGGCTTCCCGAGCGACACGCACCATACTCTGTCCGGCTTGTCAGAAAATCAGAGATGACTATCCCGAAGGCATTGTGACCCTAAAATGGCCCAATCTCCGTGCGCATGAGGTTGAGATAAGAAACCTGATTGCCAATGTCGAAGAACGGGCCATGTCCATCAATCCACTGGAGCGAATCATGAAAATCACAAGAGTGGGAGAGGATTTGGAAATACTTACGACGAGTGACCAACTGGCCCAACGGTTGGGGCGAGAATTGGTCAAAGCCTACAAAGGTCAGGTCACTACACGTTGGGCACATCAGGATGTTCTCGCTCGGGTGACGTGGCACGGGCCGGAAAACAAGACAAAGGATCAACAAAAACGGTAAAGCACTTCCGGCTCCTCACTCGCGTACCCTCTCCGCAACTGATCACTGCGGTTTTCCTGCCTGAAGAAGAGCTGTCGTTGAATTGCTTCTTCGATGAAATACAGGAGCGGGACGAAAGAAGCGTGTGCAAGTCTGTTTGTCGCTTACAGGTTTCGAGGAATCACCATTGCCGGACATTGATCGCATCGGTGTAAAGAATGTCTCTGTCGTCGAGCGGCCGGCAATCGCCACGCTGTCCTTGCCTCTTTTGGGGTCTACCCTTTTTGGTGAATCGCTCAACGATGCTAAGAGGGGCGCGACACAATGTCGCTGTGGGGGGCCGCTTCTCGGTGGTGGAGGAGAGGCTTGTCTTTTCTGAGCAGAAAGGGGGAAGTGCCAGCTCACTAGAGGATTTCGCTCCATGAAGGGCTGACGGCGAAGGCGGCGTTGATGAGGCCGATATGGGAATAGGCTTGAGGAAAATTTCCGCACTGGGTGCCCGTGGAAGGGATGAAATGTTCAGAAAACAGCCCCACGTGGTTGGCGGAGGAAAGAACATGATCCAAAATGGCTTTCGCCTCGGCTGTTCGATCGAGGCGGGCCAGGGCCTGTGCGATCCAAAATGAACAAATGACGAACGCTGCCTCCGGTTTCCCAAAATCGTCTTCACGCACATACCGGTAGAAAAACCCCGTTTTTTGGTCGCCCGCCGGAAACGCCAGGTTTCTAACGATTTGCAACGTGGTGGTCTCGCAAAGGCGGCGATTCGGGTAGCCGAGGATCGGCAGATGCGCGAGTGCCGCGTCATAGCTCATATCGAACGGGCCGTTTCTGACTGCGTCATCTTGCACGGCGCGAAGCAGGGCTTCAGCCGCCCGAATTCTGGCCGCCGTGATGTCGAGAGAAAGGGAAGACAGATGGTCGGTCCGCTTGATGCGCTCCAACCGTTCGAGTCCAGCCCAACAGAGCAGGTTGGTGAACGAATGTTCC
>JANDJK010000030.1 GCA_024330925.1 Nitrospira sp. | reverse complement strand
GATCAAGACAAAGAAGGAATCCAAGAAAAACAGATTCGAGAACTGGTGGCAGGCAATGATCGGCTCGCGATCGCATTTTTTCAGACGTTCTGCCAGAAATGTGAGACATTAAAACGGTTTCGAGCTTTGCAGGCCCTTATTCCGGATCAGAAAGAATGAGAATCTCTCTCAAGCGGTCTGGTTTGTCAGGTCAAAGTTGGGCTTGCACCTCCCCCATGGGCCGTATACAATACCGCGGCTTTTCAGGCAGTTAGCCTCTCGCTGCTCCTGCATTGGTCCGGCGGTTTCCCCACTCGCCTCATGTACTTTCGATGGGTTGAAGCCAGCGGGAGCCGTGTGACATAAGAGGCACGTTTATCCACCAGGAGGATAATCCCGTGAGTGATTCAGCGATTGTAACGTTTGCATTGATCGCCGCGATGGCCGGTATCGGCTACGGCCTATATCTGGCCATGTGGGTGTTTAAACTAGATGCCGGCAATGAGAAGATGCAGTCAATTGCCAAGGCGATTCAGGAGGGAGCCGGCGCCTATATGAACCGGCAGTATAAGACCATCGGCGTCGTCGCGGCCGTGCTCTTTGTCGTGTTGGCGGCGGCTGGGGCGGTGTCCGACAAATTCGGTTTGTTGACGGCGGTCGGGTTTTTGGTGGGGGCCGGCGCATCGGCCATTGCCGGTTACGTGGGTATGATTATCGCTGTTCGAGCGAACGTGAGGACGGCGCAAGCGGCTCATAAGGGATTGAACGCCGCGTTGACGGTCGCGTTTCGGGGGGGAGCCGTCACCGGCCTGTTGTTGATCGGCCTGGGCTTGTTGGCGATTACCGGTTTTTATACGATCGCGCAATCGATTGCAGGACAAGAGAAAGCCATCCATGCTCTCCTGAGTCTGGGGTTCGGCGGCAGTTTGATTTCCGTGTTCGCCCGCGTCGGCGGCGGTATCTACACCAAGGCGGCGGATGTCGGAGCAGATCTGGTCGGTAAAGTGGAAGCCGGCATTCCGGAAGACGATCCGCGCAATCCGGCGGTGATTGCAGACAACGTCGGCGACAACGTCGGCGACTGTGCCGGCATGGCGGCGGATCTGTTCGAGACCTATGCGGTCACGACGGTGGCGGCGATGGTTTTGGCATTTACCATCTTCAAAGGCACCACCGCACCGATTTTGTATCCGTTGGCGTTGGGCGGCGTCACGATCTTCGCGACCATCATCGGCATCCTCTTTGTCAAGGTCAGTCCGGGCGGTGACATCATGCCGGCTTTGTACAAGGGGCTCTTTGTGGCGGGAGGCATCGCGGCTGTCGCTTTTTTCCCGATTACCTCGCAAATCATGGATGGCGTTGGTGGAACGAGCGGCGTCAGTTACTACGTGGCAGCGTTGCTGGGGTTGATCGTCACGCTCGCGTTGGTCTTCATTACCGACTACTACACGTCGAAAAGTTACGAGCCGGTTAAGTACATCGCCAAGGCCAGTGAAACTGGCCATGCGACGAACATCATCGCGGGGCTGGCGGTCGGCATGCTCGCGACAGCAGCGCCGGTCGTTGTAATTGCCGCGGCGATTTTGATCAGCTACTGGGTTTGTGGGGGAGCAGAGGGAGGAGGGCTGTACGGTGTGGCGGTGGCGGCGGTCTCTATGCTTTCTATGGCGGGGATTGTCGTGGCGATCGACGCCTTTGGCCCGATTACCGACAATGCGGGCGGCATTGCTGAAATGTCGCACTTGGGGAAAGCGGTCCGCGATATCACCGATCCGCTTGATGCGGTCGGAAACACGACCAAGGCGGTGACCAAAGGCTATGCCATCGGCTCCGCGGGGTTGGCGGCCGTGGTTCTGTTCGCTGAATATGCGCGTGAGGTCACGGCGCACAATTCAGCGATGGCTGCGTTTGATCTCTCGAATCCCAGTGTCTTGGTCGGATTGTTCATCGGCGGCATGTTGCCCTACATTTTTGGGGCGCTCTGTATGAAGGCGGTCGGGCAGGCCGGCGGGTTGGTTGTGGAAGAGGTCCGTCGGCAATTTCGGACGATTAAGGGGATTATGGAGGGGACTGGCAAGCCGGAATATGGCACCTGTGTGGACATTGTCACGCAGGCGGCCATTCAGAAGATGATGATCCCCGGCTTGATCCCCGTCTTGTCGCCGATTCTGGTGGGAGTGATTCTTGGCCCTCAAGCCTTGGGAGGGGTGCTGGTCGGAAGCATTGTTACAGGGTTGTTCGTAGCGATTTCGATGACCAGCGGTGGCGGCGCCTGGGACAACGCCAAGAAGTTTATCGAAGAACAGGGATTGAAGGGAACCGATACCCACAAAGCCGCCGTCACTGGCGACACGGTCGGTGATCCGTATAAGGATACGGCAGGACCGGCGGTTAACCCCATGATCAAAGTGATCAACATCGTTGCGCTGTTGATTGTTTCCCTGATTGTTCGATAGGTGATCGCTCCTGTCTTCTGTTGTCCCAAGAGGAAGAGAGGCTTGCTGCATGCGGCTAATGGATGATTGGCACAAGCAGCATCATGAGCATTATTAAAGACACATTACAGTATCAGGAATGGTCGGGTGGGGCATGCTTGACGCAGTGCCGATCCTGGAGTATGGTGATTTCAATGAAAAATGATTGTGGAGGCTGAGACGAGGTGGTGTTCAAGACGATTGCTTGGGGGGAGGTGCTCGAATGGAGAAGCAAGAGCGCAAGCAGGAACCGAAGCGGGAACCTCAAGGAAAGGAAGAAGTCAAGGCCAATCCCAAAGTAATCGAGGCGGGGAAGAAGCTCAAGGAAGATATCGATAAACTTGTTGACGAGATCGATGACATGCTTGAGAGGAATGCCGAAGAGTTCGTAAAAAACTATGTTCAGAAGGGAGGGGAATAATAAAACGGTTCTTCCATAGTTCCATAGTTGTCGCGCCGACCTTGTGGCTCTTCCTCTGCGCGCACGTGTTAATGCAGGTCCTCTCTCCTCTCCCGTGCAACGTGGAATGCGGTCTGATCAGATCACAGTTTGACAAGCAAAAGAGAAGTCATGACAATCTGCTTGTTTCCTGTTTGCCCGCAGAAGCAAACAAGGACGTGGTCGTCCGTACAGCGCAAGGCGCCATAGCCGTGGACCAACACGACAACTATGGGTTCTAAACTATGGGTCTTTCGAAAGATTGATCCGCTCCAGCGGGACCTATTGGCCCGCGCCCTGTCGATTTCTTCTCCAACCGCTGCTCTGTTATTGGCCCGAGGCGTGACCACACCCGATGAAGCCGCGGCATGGATGGTTCCGGCCACCGTACATGATCCGTTTTTGATCCCCGACATGGATAGAGCGGTTGAGCGTCTTCATCGGGCTGTTGTGGAGCAGGAGCTAATCTGTTTTTACGGTGACTACGACGTCGATGGCATGGCAGCGACGAGTATCTATCTGTCATTTTTTCAAGGCTACGGAGCGAAAGTGTGTGCCTATATTCCTCATCGTCTTCGGGAGGGATATGGCCTCAATGAGTATGCTGTTCGAAAGCTGGCGCGAGAGGGAGTCAGATTGCTGGTTACCTCTGATTGTGGGACGACTGCGTTTCACGAGATCGCGTTGGCGAATCGATTGGGGCTTGATGTCATTGTGACGGATCATCACCAGGGCGACGGCGAATTGCCGCCGGCCCTGGCGGTGATGAATCCCCATCGGTCCGATGCCCACTATCCCTTTCGCGGGCTCTGTTCGGGCGGGTTGGCCTATAAGGTGGCGTGTGCGTATGAAGCCCGATACGGAAGAGGAGCGGTACCGACGGAAATCCTGTTGGATTTGGTAGCTCTTTCGACGATTGCTGATGTCGTTCCGCTGCGAGACGAGAATCGCGTCTTTGTGCGCGAAGGCTTGGCACAACTGTCCCGTGGGGCGCGCTGCGGAATCCGAGCCTTGAAAGTGGTGTCTGGCCTGATGGCCGATTGTACGGTGGATGCGATTGCGTTCAAACTGGCGCCGCGTTTGAATGCGGCCGGGCGGTTGGACGAGGGGATCAAAGGTGTGCAGTTGTTGACGACAGAGTCTGAAGCTGAGGCTAAACGGCTGGCTGAAGAGCTGGATCAATTGAATCGAGTTCGTCAACGACTAGAAGCCGATATTGTACGTGAGGCGACTGAAACGGTGGAACAAGGCGAGGTGCCTCCTGCAATTGTTGTGGCGTCCCGGCAATGGCACGTGGGAGTTGTCGGCATTGTTGCGTCGCGCCTTGTCGAGCGGTTTCATCGTCCTGCTGTGGTGATTGCGCTTGATGGGCGGGGGGGTGGCAAGGGGTCAGCCCGGACCGTTCCAGGTTTTGATCTCTACCAGGGACTGGCGGCTTGCCGTGATCTCTTGGTGGCGTTTGGTGGACATCCCGATGCGGCAGGGGTGACAGTCCAGGAAAGTCGATTACTGGAGTTTGCCGAGCGGTTTGCATCGGTGGCGAGTCGATGGGCGCAGGTTTCTCAGCGTGTCCCCACCCTCCACCTTGATTCCGAAGTGCGGCTCGAAGAAGTGACCTATCGATTGCTCAAGGAAATTGGTACCTTGCATCCCTTTGGAGCCGGCAATCCTGAGCCAATGTTTGCGGGCAGGGGGCTTGCGATCGCCAATGCTCGTATCGTTGGCGAGAAGCATTTGAAGGTGACATTACGACAAGCAGGGGCTCCGCCGTTTGATGGAATAGGATTTGGGCTGAGATCTCTGGAAACCCACGGTGTCTTGCCCGGTTATCTCGTCGATGTGGCGTTTACACCAGAATTGATCCGCTGGAATGGCTATGATCGGATTCAACTGCGGATTCATGATTTGCGCCCCTCCGGCATTGAGTAGCGAGCCATGGTGTACGAAATCGTGACGGACATCGACCAGATTCTCACGGCTGTCCAGACCTATCAACCGGATGCGGATCTTGCTCTGATTCGCAAAGCCTACGAGTTTTCTGCCAAAGCGCACGAGCATCAGCGCCGTCGATCAGGAGAACCTTATGTGCAGCACCCCCTCGCGGTGGCGGGGGTGTTAAGTCAGTTAAAAAGTGATGCCACGACTGTCGCTGCAGGATTGTTACATGATACGTTGGAGGACACGGTCGCCACGGCTGAGGAACTGGAGCGGCTGTTCGGCAAAGATGTGCTGCGGTTGGTCGAAGGGGTCACGAAAATCGGAAAAATCACTTTTCGGAGTTCGGAGGAAAAACAGGCCGAGAATTTCCGAAAGATGGTGATTTCAATGGCGGATGATATCCGCGTCGTGATCATCAAGCTGGCCGATCGCCTCCACAATATGCGGACGCTTGAACATTTAAGCGAAGGCAAACGGCAGGAAATTGCCCAGGAAACGTTGGAGATCTATGCGCCGCTCGCTAATCGGATGGGAGTTGGGTGGATCAAGAACGAACTTGAGGATCTGTGTCTTAAGCATCTCAAACCAGACGTCTATGAGATGTTACGGGTCAGGGTGGCGAAGCGAGATGAGGATCGCCAGAGCTACATTCAGGAAGTGATCGAGCTGGTCAAAAAAGCCATGGCCGAAAATGGATTGCCCGGGGCCGTGTATGGCCGGCCGAAACACCTTTATGGCATCTACCAAAAGATGATGCGACAGTCGATTTCCTTCGAGGAGGTATACGACCTGACGGCGCTGCGGATCATCACCGACTCGAAAATGAACTGTTATGCACTGCTCGGTGTGATCCATTCGCTGTGGCGGCCGGTACCGGGACGGTTCAAGGATTACATCGCGATTCCTAAATCGAATCTGTATCAATCCTTGCATACGACGGTGGTCGGTCCCAAAGGCGAACATGTGGAATTTCAAATTCGGACCGAGGAGATGCACCGGGTTGCGGAGTACGGCATTGCCGCCCATTGGAAATACAAAGAACAGGGACGAATCGACGAGAAGGACAGCAAAACGTTCGGCTGGTTGAGACAATTTATTGAGTGGCAAAAGGATTTACAGGACAGCCGGCAGTTTATGGATTCGGTCAAGTTAGAGCTGTTTCATGATGTTATCTATGTGTTTACACCTAAAGGAGATGTCAAGGAACTGCCTCGGGGCTCGACCCCGATTGATTTCGCCTATGCGATTCATACCGAAGTGGGTGATCACTGCGTTGGAGCAAAAATCAATGGAAAAATTGTACCCTTACGGCACGAACTGGAAAGCGGGGACACCATTGAGATCTTAACGTCACCTACTCAAACACCGCACAAAGATTGGCTCAAGTTCGTCCGGACGTCGAGAGCCAAGACCAAGATCAAACATTGGATCAAGCTCGAGGAGCAAAAACGAAGTGTGGAAATCGGCTGGCGGTTACTGGAAGCTGAATTCCGCCGTCGGGGATTGGCTCCGGCCCAGATGCTTAAGTCGAATCATCTGCTCGAGGTTGCCAGACGGGAAGGGTATGAGACTGTTGATGAGTTGGCAACTGCGGTGGGATTCGGCCGCATTGCGGCGGCTCAGATTGTCGGCACTATGGTTCCTCCAGCGTCTCCCGGTCCAGTGACTCCGGAGGCACCGACGTCGGCAAAATTTCAGGAAAGCAAAAGTGTTGGGAAGGGTATCCAAGTCAAAGGGGCCAGGGATCTCTTGATGCAATTGTCCCGCTGCTGCAATCCCGTTCCCGGCGATAAAATCATCGGTTACGTCACCAGAGGGCGCGGTCTCACGATCCATGCCGTCGATTGCCCGAATCTGGGCGCGCTGGATTATGATCGAGAGCGGTTGGTGGAGGTCGAATGGGATGTCACGGAACCGGCTCAGCATCCCGTGAAGGTAGCCGTGCTTACGGAGGATAAGCCCGGGGTGTTGGCCAACGTCTCCTCGGCCATTGCGGAAGGCCAGGCCAATATCAGTCGAGCCGAGATCAGCACGCGAGAAGACCGTAAGGCGGAATTGAATTTCGTCGTGGAAGTGACCGACACCGCTCATCTGAGCCGTGTCTTAAGAGCCATCGAACGGGTGGACGGCGTGATAACGGCACGACGGGTGAGATCGTGGCAGGAAAAGCCTTGACGACATGCTGTCGGCCAGCAAAGGAGATGGACGAGATGAGAACGTTGCCTGCCAGATCTTCCGTGGTCTTGCGATGGTAGGTCGAACAGCACCTTCCTCGCTACGGGATTTTAAATTCCAGTCTTGAATTCTTCTCGATTTTGTATTCCTCGGCGGCGCCAGCGGCAAGTTCCAGCACGTACATGGCGTCTTCGCTGTTTGGCTTGTAGAGTGGACAGGAATCATCGGTCTTCGTGCAAATGGGAACGTGTCGCTCAACGTGAACGACTCGCTTTTGGGCGTCTATCCAGATCATGTCGAGCGGGATTTTGGTGTTTTTCATCCAGAATCCCCAGGCCTGGGGTTGGTCAAAGACAAACAACATGCCGTGGTTCTTGTCTAACTGGTCGCGGTACATGAGGCCGCGAGCTCGCTTGAGGGGAGTATCGGCAACCTCAGCCTGGACGATGGTGCCTGCTGGTGTTGTGATGGGAATCAGGCGGCTATCGGCGGCTGATCCATGAACAGGGCTTCCTGCCAGAACCAGAACGCCTACGACAGTCAGGATGGATGCGGGGCTGTGTGCTTGCACGGTAGCATCCTAGCGGTCTCTCTAGGCCGCGTCAAGCAACCTCTCTGTAGAAAAGGAGCGGAGCTCTGTTCTTGCAATGGAACTGGGGGGTATGCGATCTTTTTCCATGAAACAATTTCTTGGTAGCCTTCAGCAGTAGAGGGGAGCGTCATGCAAGCTAAGCGTCGCGTGTTGTACAAAAAAGGAGTCTTTGTCTGCCCATCCTGCCGCCAGTCGTATGTGCAAGAAAAGTGGATCGAAGAATGGAGAATCCGCTGCCATCGCTGTGCTTACAGAGGCTCCTTGACTGAAATCTCCGTCGAGGAACATTTGGAGGAGGAAACATTTCGATACTAACTCACACTTCTTGCTACTTCTTACGATTTCCATTCATGGCGGTCGTGATGATGCTCCGTAGAACGTTCGGCACCACCATGGTGGCCGTTGTGATAGGAATCTCAGTAGAGGGATGGGTATGGGCTGAGGAGCCTCCATCGGTCAAGGTGCTGGTTGCCTATCATTCGGTGTCTGGCCATACGGAACGAATGGCTGAGGCAGTGGCGGAGGGTGCCAAATCGGTTGAGGGCACTTTGGTCGTGCTCAAACGTGTGGGACAGGTAACGGCGGAGGATTTGTTCTCGTCTGATGCTGTTGTCGTTGGTTCCCCGGTTTATTGGGCCAATATGGCTGGAGAGGTCAAAACGTTTTTCGATAATTGGCAATTCAAGTTCGGTGTTTTTCCCGAATTCAAGATGAGAAACAAAGTCGGGGCAGCCTTTGTCACAGGAGGACAGATTTCCGGCGGGAAGGAACTTACCATGCTCACGATCTTGGCGGCTATGTTAGGCAATCAGATGATTGTTGTGAGTGGGGGAGGTGCCTTTGGAGCCTCTGCTACGACCGAGGGTGACAGCCCCGGTCTTGACAAAAAAGAACTGGCGGAAGCGAAAGCATTGGGACAACGGGTTGCGGAGGTAACCAAACGTTTTGTAGTGTCTCCTCATCAGAAAGACTAGCCATCTGCTGCAAGTGAAGAAATCGGGCACGGTAAGATTTTCCTGTGGCGCCTCCGTGCTCAGTGGTGAGCGGTCAGGTGTGCACGATTGCTGTTCGAGGAAGGATCCCTTGTTGCCGGGGGCTGGATTAGGCCTGGCTCAACCGGCAAATCGCTTTTTTGAATTTGAGAACAGCCGAGGCAGCTATCCTGGCTAGCGGGGAGGCCATTCTTATGTCGAAGCTGGACAGCGGGTGGGAGCCTGTGAAGTGGCCAGCTCGACGAATTCTTGAATGTGTTTTGCACAACGGCCGCAACAGTTCTCATCCGTTAAGCTGAATCTCGTTTTGAGTTGGTGCGGGGTGACGCACCCCATTCGCCCAGCTTCCCGAACATCTGACTCGGTGATTCCCTTACACAGGCACAGATACATGGGCAAACTCCTGTTTTGCAATGGTGACGTCGATTATGAGAAGCATTCTCATAATGCCACAATCAACAACTTTCTGTCAACTCATGCTGAACATGGGAACCAGGCCATTGTTTGAGGGAAGGTGAAAAGCCGAGATGCGACCTCCGTCCCCATTGACTGGTGACGGTCTGTGCTTATTAGGGTGAGGTCATGGGGCATTCCGGATACCAGGTCTCAGTAAAGCAGGGTATGGCGAGCCGTTCGCACAGGACAATCGCTTTTAACAAGCCCTATGGCGCGTTGTCTTGTTTTACTGATCAGGATGGACGACTGACCTTAGCTGATTTCATTTCGTTGCCAGGGGTCTATCCGGCAGGACGTCTTGATCGAGATAGTGAAGGGTTGATGATTCTGACATCAGACGGGGCGCTGGCACACCGTATCACGAGCCCTCGCTCTAAGTTGCCGAAGCTCTATCTGGTGCAGGTTGAGAGGGTGCCCAATGATTCGGCTCTTGCAACATTGGAGCGAGGCCTGGTCCTCAGCGGGCGACGGACCAGACCAGCACGAGTCCAGCTATTGATGGAGGAACCAGCCGTTCCGGAACGCCCAGTACCCATTCGGTTTCGGAAAACTGTGCCGACAGCATGGCTTCACATCTCCATTCACGAAGGGATGAACCGTCAGGTGCGACGCATGACGGCAGCGGTGGGGCATCCGACATTGCGGCTAATCCGCCTCGCTATTGGACCGGTTGAGCTGGGAGACCTCAAGGTCGGTCACTGGCGAATATTGACGGAACATGAAATTCGGGCGCTGTATCGATTCGCTGATCAGCACGTAGCAGTGAAGGAGGACCGTGCGTAAGGAGGCCTTGTGAGGACTAAGTGGGTAGAACCAGCTCCCTTCTTGTTTTGCGGATACACCACAGTGCGGCTCGCGGTGAGGAGGGGAGAGGGGCTCTTTCTAGCGCGTCGTGCTTGTGAGCGATAGCTGGTATTTACAAGGTGCGTTCCAACTGATTCACCAGGTCTCGGATTGTATCGAATCCTGACTGCCAGAAGGCCGCTGATGTCATATCGACGCCAACGGTAGCAAGAATCTGCTGGGGAGATTGTGCCCCCCCCATGGCCAGAAGGTCCAAGTATTTTGGAATGAACGAGGCCCCCTGTTCTTTGTACAGGCGATAGAGGGCCAGCACCAGCAGGTTGCCGAAACTGTAGGCGTAGCAATAGAAGGGACTGGCATAGAGATGCGGGATGGTCAACCATTCCCACCGGAATTCATCGGGCACCTTCATGGTCTTGCCGAACTGTTGTTTGAGCTCGTCAAGATACACCTGAGCCAGTTGCTCGACGGTGGCCCCTTCGGCGACCATCTCGTGAGCCAGTTTTTCAAACCGAACAAAGTAGGCCTGACGGAGCACCGTGGCGTAGATGTCGTCCAATTGGCTGAGGAGGAGCCCTTGCCGAACGGCTTTGTTTTGCTCGTTGGACATTAAGGCATCGGAGAGGATCCGCTCACCGAAGACCGACGCTGTTTCCGCTAAGGGAAGTGTAGCGTGAAAGGTGAAGATGGAATGCTCCTTGGCCATCATTCCGTGGACCGCATGGCCGAGCTCGTGCGCCATCGTCGCGACGTCGCGGGCCTCTCCCGTATAGTTGAGCATGACGTAGGGAGTCAGTCCCGGAACCACGCTGTAACAGTAGGCGCCCCCCATCTTGCCCGGACGTGTCGGGGCGTCGATATGTCGTTCGCGGAAGACCTGCTCGGCCAGCTCGGCAAGCCGGGGGGAAAACCCGCGATAGGCTTCGATGACCATCGAGGCCGCGTCGGAGTACGAGTACTTCTTGGCTTCGGTCCGGTGGGGGGCATAGAGATGGTAGCGACTCATCGGCTTGATCCTGCAGATCTTGGCCTTCAACGAGAAATAAGTCTGGAAAATCTCCGCGTTCTTGGCGCAGGAGGCCAACAAGGTCTCGACGGCTTGGTCGGGGACGTCGTTGCTCAAATTACGGGTGGCGATCGGCGAGGCAAACCGGCGGAGCCCGATGTTTTCAGCCTTCCAATCATTCACCAACGTTCGGTACATTTCCCCCAGCAGGTCGCGGTGAGCGGTAAAGACCCGATACAGTTCCTGATACGCCGCTTGGCGCACGGAGGCCTTAGGACTGCGGACGTAGGCCATCAATCCTTCTCGATTCACGGTTTTCGTCTTGCCACCCTCTCGGACGGTGAACGTCAATCCGTTGGTGACGAGATCGTAAAGAGTGTGCACCGCGCTGCGACCCGTCACGTTTTTGATGTTGATGATTTTTTCTTCCGGTTCGGACAACGTGTGCGGCTTGAAACGGCGGATCGTCTCCAGGTGATAGCGCAGGTCGCCCATGTCCGCCAGCAACCGCGCCGCGTTGGCGTCATCGACGCTTTGCCACCAGAGATCGAAAAAGAGCAATCGGTTGTTCAAGCCGGTGAGCCGCTCCTCGACCCGCGCCTTGAACGATCGTGCCTCGGCGTTTTTAGTGTTTTCTGAAAACCACAAATACGCATAGGCGCCCAGACGGGCCGAGCCGCGGGCGATCTCTTCGCTAAGATTCAGCAGCGCGAGCAATTCCTCACTGGCTATGGAAGGGGTTAACCTTGGGCGTGCGGCCTCGATCTGGGCCGCCTTTGATTCTAGATCGGCAAGCAATGAGTCGAATTTGCCGACGGGGTCGTCAATCAGGTCATTGAGGTTCCATCGATCGGGAAAGGTCTGACCTCTACGAGAAAGCACGGGAGAGATTCGTCGTGTCCTTGTGCGTCCGGCCATGGGATACTCCTTCAATGGTATGGTGCCCCTTGATCATACCATCGGTTGAGTGGGAAAAAGAAAGAAATGTCATGGAGGCTGATACATTGGCTCACGCATTGACGCGGGCGAAGAGGCTGTGGTCAGTTGATCAAAGGATGTCGCTATGACTGATCACGAAATCAATTGTGCCATCCAAGTAGGCGATGGTCGGCTCCTCTTACGGTCGAGAAAGAGAGGAACCGAGCTCTTGAGGGCCGGCTTGGAAAAATTCTGGTGCTTGCAACGTAGTCCGCCCGGTAATTCGATCGCGAGACATTGCTCGAAGACATCTCCCAACGGACCATCAAACACACTGGCCACCGGAACCGTTGGTGAGGGAAGTGCTGGGTTGTGCCGGACGATGGCCGGACGATATGTATGATCACAGTGCTCGGCGGCCGGATCTCCTGGCCCGATCTTTGACTGACGAGGATGAAGTGGAATCAATTTGACGGAGCTTGCCGTGGCACGTTGGCGGTCCAGGAGAACGGTTAAACTCGATGCTCGTTCCTGGCAAGGCACTGATCGCAAGAAAATGCCGCGGGCACAAGCCCGACGTGAACGGCTTTCACGGCCCATCGAGGACCGGTGGGTCATGCTTCGTCGCCATTGCGCAGACGAACCGAGTGGCCTTCGTCTTGGCCGATTGTTGCACCGGCTCACTCAAGACGATCCAGGGGTGCAAGAGTCGGCGTTGGCCGAATTGGAACTGGCGACTCAACTGGTTTGCGCGGGAGTCCGTCTTTCGTTTCTCCCGGAATCGAGAGCGCGCACCGCCGATCTGGAGTGTCATCTGGGTCACGAGCGATTCTTTGTCGAGGTGACGGCCATGGTGGGGTCGGTGGCGCGGCGGCGCATCCCCTTGTGCGGGGTGGCCGAAGCCGATGAACAGATGGAAGAAAGTCGTGGAATGATCCTGATACACCGCATCCTCGCGCGCGTTCAACAAAAGGCGAAGCAGCTGGCCGATTATTGTGAGCCGGTTGTGTTGCAGATCTCCGTCCCCCATACAGATTGGCAAGGCTGGCGTGCTGGTCGGAGGGAGGACCCCTGGCTGGATGTGAAGGCCTTAGCTGGTGCCGTGACGATGTTGCTCATGAATCTGCCGCATCTCAGCGCCGTGTTGATTGCATTGTGGGATGTGGAACCGCTGCCATCCAGGGCTGGCATCAGCTTGGCTAACGTTGAGGTGGTCGAGCGGTCAAGACATCACTGGGCAGTTCCTCGCGTGCGGATGCTGGTGCGGAATCCTCGCGCCCATGCGCCACTGACTAGGCGACAGGTAGAGGTGTTGAGAGAGATTCTGTAGGCCATCTGATCTAGGAGCAGACGGTTGCGAGTATCCCAGCAATGCCGGTCAGATATCGATAGAATCGGATCACGTGCCATTGCTTTTTCTGAGGGAGCCTCATCATGAAACCCGTTCAGATCGAGACTTTGTCCGCCGCTTGAAAAAAGCGCAGGTACGATAACGGAAGAAGTCCAGGTGACACGCCTCCTCAACTGGTCTCTCTATACGGTGGGGAGCGTCCCTCTTAATCCAGATTACAGGGGTACGTGCCTGAGAGCGGGGTTGAGCTCGTTGACCGGAGGCAATCAGGAACAGGCAGTGGCTCTGCAAATGGTCAGATGGCTGTTTCTCTAGCAGGGTGTTGAAAAAACGACCAGGGACGACCCAATGTTCCCCTGTCTTGTTCCACTGACGGTGGTGGTTGACCGTCTGAAGGAGGCCTGGCCGTCGTTTCTTGGTCTGTTGGTGGCTACGGACCATGACCGTTCCCCCTTGGAGAGATCACGTGGCTGGCGTCGGCGTCCGCCACTTGCTCATGCGGAGCAGGTTGTACGCGGTGCCGATGTGAGAGGCCGCATGCTGCGTCCGGGCGAGGTCCCGAAAGCGGGTTTGGCGCAAGCCACCGATCGTTTTGCACCAGCCGACGATTGCTTCCACGCGCTTGGCGGATCCGTTGACTCAGCGCGGAGCCGGCCCGGGTGGCCGGCCATCACGGCCCGGCGAGCGCCGTCCCGCCCCCTGCGCCGGATACGGACGAATGTGGCGCTGGCGCAACTGGCGCACGAAGTCTGTGCCATGATCGCCCGTGTCCGCCCCACGCGGGCGCGGACGAATCCCCCGGCGGGCGTGGCGGCGCAGCCTGGCCCGCGCCATCTCCCGTTCGACCCTCCCATGGCCGGCGCGATCGGCCCATCCCCGCACAGGCCATGCCGATTGTCCATCACGACATGGCCAGAGAAACAGCGCGTGGCTTCCTTGCCGTGGCCTGTGCACACCAGGCAAGCTTCCGGGTCGGTCGTACCCTGATGCGGCGCATTCGTGCACCGTTCCCCAGGGCCGTCGACCGTGGGATTGCCTGGATTGTCGGGAGGTGTGGCGGGGACCGCTGGGGGTCATGCTCTTGAGCGAGGCCCAGGCCTCAATCAATGTCCCCTCCACCGTGAACTGCTCATCCGAGAGCAGCTCTCGCGGCGTGCGGGGGTGACCACCGCATCAAAGACCCGCTGGACCCCCTCATGTCGGAGCAGTCGCTCTCTGTTCTGACGGAACGTGCCGTGGGCGCCCCGCGTCTTCGTAGTCAGACACCACCGGTCCAGCATGGTGGAGTTGAGTGCCCCGCAGAAGAGCCGGTGCCCACGGCGGGAGAACAGCGCAATCAACCACGCGCTCGTCAGCAACCGTGCCGGCGGAATCGATGGCCGCCTGGTCGAGCTATCCTTCGCGTCCACGGTCTACTCCAGGGTGGCCAAGATGTCGTCGGCTGTGGTCGTGATCGCTCGCTACTGCTGATGGGGCTCGCAGTCAGGCTGCTGGGACACATCGCTGAACAGGGCCTGCTAGGGATCCACCTCTCTGTGCATCGTTCTGCCTCCTGGGGGGTGAATGGCTGCGGGCGATAATCCCTAGACAACGAAAGTCAAAGAGAGTTGTCCCCTCTCCTTCTCCCGTATCCTGGCCGACACAGTTCCAACTGAATGTGTTTGGGATGATCAATGGCTATGGGGAGCGTGCCTTAAGGCCCGTCATGTGGCTTCTGCTTGTGTTTCTGGCCGGTACATTCGTTTAATTGGTGGAATATAGGGATCTGGGCTGTCTGTGATCTACCATGGTGGCGGTGTCGGAGCCTCATGAGGCTGTGACGATATCTGATGCTGCATCGGTCCCCAGTCCGGCAATCGCTCCCATTTGGTGGCTGGAGGTGGCAGGCTTCAGTTTGGCGACGCGGCGTTTTGAAACCGGCTTTCGTGGTGCTGGAGACGGTGCGGAAGCAGGGGGACTTATGATGGGAGACAGACTCTTACCGCTCCTGTGGTGGGTGCCATGTGCGCATTGGTAATCTGCAACAAGCTGAAACGATGACAGCTCACGCGGTGAGAAGCGATGAAATGTGATCGGCGGAGCTCGAGCGAGGTGTCAGGATTCTCGGTGGGCGTTATAGATGATCCCCCCGCGCTGCTTGTATTGCTGAAGTACCGCCACGGCCTCCCTTCGGCAGAGGTCCCGTACGACCGTGATGCCACGTTGTTTAAGAGCTGTGATCCATTGTCTTGGTTTGGGACCTTCGTCAAATCCGATCGCTTCCGCATCGCTGGATCTAGCACCACACAAGACCCGCCGGATGCCGGACCAGGGAATGGCTCCGAAACACATGGCGCAAGGCTCGCTACTGGTGACCAGTTCATGTCTGGGTATCCCTGCTGCGCCGAGGTCGAAATGCCGGACAGTGTGTTGCGCGTTGGCGAGGGCCACCATTTCGGCATGGGCCAGTGAGCAGCCAGTCAAGACGACCACGTTTACCCCAATTGAGACCAGCCGCCCTGTCCGGGTTTCAAAGACAGCTGCGGCGAACGGACCACCTGTTCTGTTTATCACGTTCATTGAGGCCAATTCGATCACAAATCGCATGCGGTCTTCATCCGAACGGAGGGAGCGGCCTACCTGGCGTGTCACATGGGTGGCCCACCGAGGCAGTCGAAAGGGAGGCGGGAAACGATGCTGCATCACGACGAGAGGGGGGGCTTCAAGGCTTCCAGGTTTCTGGTGACCAGAAGATTGCCCTTTTGTAAGGAGACTTCGATGCCGGCCGGGATGACGGTTCGGCATTTGTCGAGCCGGCTTAACCCATGAAGTGAGTGGGCCAGCGCAAAGTGGGTAGCTGAGGAGGTGGGCGTTACCGTCACACATTGCTGCAGGGCTGTGGCGGCGTCCTCACAGCGCCCGTCGTCCCTATAGGCCGTTCCCAAGCCAAACCACGCGACCTCGTCATGGAGATCACTTGCGAGCACTTTCTTTAGTGGTTCGGTTCTTGGGTTGAGCATGATGCTCCTCCGTTCTGAAACAATAAACAATAGCAACGCTCTCTGCGTGTTGTCTACGCTCATGTTTGCGTGCTAACCTGACGGAGTGCGACGAGTTGATGTGCGCCAGCACCGATAGTCTTGGGTTTGGATGGGGCACCAAGGTGGATGATGGGAAAGACCGGTCTGGTTTATCATCCGGCATATCTTGAACATGACATGGGACCTGGGCACCCTGAATCTCCCGACCGGCTGCGTGCGATCGTGCAACAGTTGGAACGAAGCAGCATGCTCACGCGATTGACCAAAATCGAACCGCGTCGAGCTGAAGACGAATGGATTACGGAGGTGCATACGCCCGGTTATGTGGCGTCGCTCCATCGGCATGTTCCCACGAGCGGCCGAGTCTCGCTTGATCCCGATACGTTGCTGTCACCAGGATCCTTGACTGCCGCCTATTTGGCTGCTGGTGGCACATTAGCCGCTGTCGATGCCATCATAACCAAACAGGTTGATCATGTGTTTTGTGCGGTCCGGCCGCCTGGACACCATGCGGAAGCAGGTCGGGCAATGGGATTCTGTCTGTTCAACAATGTGGCCATTGCTGCTCGTTACGTCCAAAAGCGATATGGCCTCACACGGGTGCTGATTGTTGATTGGGATGTCCATCACGGAAACGGGACCCAACATAGTTTCGAGGACGATCCCTCGGTGCTGTTTTTCAGTATTCATCAGTATCCCCATTACCCCGGCACGGGACGAGAGATTGAGAGGGGTAAAGGAGCGGGAGAGGGATTCACGATCAATGTGCCGATGGAAGCCGGACAGGGTGATGAGGAGTATCGTGCCGTCTTTCGCAAGGTCTTGGTGCCCGCAGCCGATGATTTCAAGCCGGAGTTCGTCGTCATCTCAGCCGGGTTCGATGCTCATCGAGATGATCCTCTGGCGGGCATGGCGTTGACGGAAGCGGGCTATGCGGACTTGACGGAGATCGTCGTTGGGATTGCTAAGCGTCATGCGCAGGGACGACTTCTTTCTTCGCTGGAGGGTGGATACAATCTTCAGGCGTTGGCCGCGTCCGTTGGGGCCCATCTGGAGTCGTTGCTGGCCGCATGAGACCAAGGGGGAGTTGGGGCATCATCAGTGGGCAGAGAAAGGAACATGCATCACCCATTGCTGATTGAGACAGACACGTTGCAGGGGCGGTTAGGTGAATCAGATCTTGTGGTGATTGATGTGCGGGGTAAGGCTTCATATGAGTTCGGCGGACACATTCCCGGCGCCGTCCATACCACTTGGCATGAGTATAGTGATCCCAACGCCGTTGCCAAAAGCTTGCTCAACCCCGATCTAGCATTTCTGGAACACCGATTGGGGGCACTGGGCATTAGTAATGAAACGGAAGTGGTCATCTATTCGAATCCCTACGACAACTGGGGTGACGAAGGGCGAATGTTCTGGATGCTGGAGTACCTTGGTCACAAACGTGTGAGCATTCTCAACGGGGGGTGGGTGAAATGGACGGCTGAGAAGCGACCGTTTGAACATGGTGCTATCATGCCCAGGGCAAGGACATTCAAGGCTCAACCAGTCAAAGAGGTCATTGTGACCAAAGAGGAACTCAAACGACTTGTCCGCCTAGGCCATCCACAGACGGCCATTTTGGATGCCAGGAGCCTTGAAGAGTATCTGGGAAAAGAGATTTCCGGGATTCCCAGGCCTGGGCACATTCCATCGGCTATTCATGTACCATGGAATCAATTCTTGAACAAAGATGCGACGGTCAAGGATCCGGAATTCATCCAGGAATTGATAGAGGAAAAAGGCATTCGGAGTGACCAGGAGTTAATTTGTTATTGTCTTGGTGGGATTCGATCCTCCTGGTTGTACTTTGTCCTTAAAGTGGCCGGTTATCAAAAAGTCAGAAACTATGCCGGTTCATGGTGGGAATGGAGTCGCGACTTCGCTTGCCCTGTCGAAAGAGATTTTCATCGACTTCAACAGATCCTTGGGTATACCCAGGCCGCCGGGTCCGCTTGACAGGGTATAGGGCACTGTGTATAAGGTGAACCGCGGAAGGGATACGTCGATCATAATCAACTTCAACGAATGGAGGAGGCCATGATCAGAAAGAACGGTTGTAAGGTGCTGATGCTGGGTGCGGTTGCGCTGTTCGCAGCGATGCCTGCGTTGACCGGCGTAGCGGTGGCCGGCAATAAACACGTCGAAGAAGCGGTCGAACACGCCAAAGGCGCAGGGTCGCATGGAAAAGAAGGCCACGCGGACGCCTGTACGCAACATGCCGAAGAGGCCCTTAAACATGCGCAGGCCGCTGGTGTCAAGAACCCGCATTTGGACGAAGGGGTGAAGCACCTTAAGGAAGCTGTGCAACATGGCAAAGCTGGCCATGCGGACGCGTGCATGGACCATGCGCAAGGTGCAGCGACACATTTGGCCGAGGTCAAGTAAGGGAGCAGAGCAAGAAGCAAGAAGCGGCTGTCTCCACGGCCGATGTGAGCAGTACAAAACGGACAGGGAGCAGTTCGCCCTGTCCGTTTTTGTTTATGGAGGGAATGAATGAAAGTCGGGTTTCTGCAGTATGATCCGGTATTCGGCGAGGTCATGACCAATCTCGATACTGTGGTAGCGAAGCTGGACGAAGCGGAAGCGGATCTGATCGTGTTGCCCGAGCTCTTTGCGTCGGGATACCAGTTTGTTTCGCAAGAAGAGGTCGAGCGGCTCGCGGAGCCGGTTCCCGATGGCCCCACCGTCCGTCGACTAGCGGCGCTTGCCAAGCGGCGGAAGATGCATATCGTTGCGGGATTGCCCGAACAGGCAGGAGGACGTTATTACAACTCGGCAGTTGTGGTGGGCCCGTCCGGCTTTATTGGATGTTATCGCAAAACCCATTTGTTTTTTGAAGAGACGCTTTTCTTTACTCCTGGCGATTCAGGATTCAAAGTATGGGACATCGGGCCGGCGAGAATTGGTGTCATGATATGCTTCGATTGGTACTATCCTGAAGCCGCCCGCTCGCTCGCCATGCAGGGAGCTGAGATCATCTGTCATCCGTCGAATCTGGTGCTTCCGAATTGCCCGGACTCCATGCCAGTGCGATGTTTAGAAAATCGGGTGTTCGCCGTGACGTGCAATCGAATCGGCAGCGAAGCTCGCGGAGGCAAGAAGCCGTTGACCTACATTGGCTGTAGTGAAATCGTGGCTCCCAACGGCGTTATCCTCTATCGGGCGCCGCATGATCGCGAAAACCTTGCCGTTGTGGAGATTGACCCCTTCGAAGCACGAAACAAGCACGTGACTCCCTATAACGATCTGCTCAGAGACCGTCGCCCGTCCCTCTATTGTTGTTCCTAGCGCTAGCGCTGTCTGCTCGTCCTTGAGGCGTTGTTAGATCGGTGTCACACCTTGCCTGTTCTGGAGAGGCGCGCTAGATTATTAACCATGGATGTACGGCTTCGCAAAGGGATGTTCCTGGTGGCGGCGCCGAGTTTGCGCGATCCCAATTTTCGGCAGGCTGTGGTGCTGCTTTGTGAGTATGGGGCGGAAGGCGCGTTGGGTGTCATTGTAAATCGTCCTACCGCGCTGTCCATCTCCGAGGTATTTCCGCAAGTTCCCGTGTTGGAAGGATCAAAACACGTGCTGTATGCGGGAGGGCCCGTCCAGCCAAACCAGATCATGCTCTTATATCGTGGCGAGTCGATTCCCGAAAATGCTCATCATGTTTTCGACGGCGTTTGTCTCGGTGGTGATCTCAACCTAGTTGAACGGATTCTCACCACGGCTGATGGACGGGAAGCCTTTCGCGCCTATCTGGGGTATTCGGGATGGGGACCGGGGCAGCTTGAAGGAGAGATGAAAACGGGATCGTGGATCTTGATGCCCGCTCATCCTAAATGGGTGTTTGAGGCTGATCCCACCTTGGTTTGGCGAGAGTTGATGTGGATCCTCGGCGACCCCTATCGGGTCTATGCAGACATGCCGCTTGATCCCTCCTGCAACTGAAAAGTGTTCTGAACGACGCAAGCGGGTCACCTCTTTGTGTCGTGGATTGGGGCACGATAGCTGAGCAGCACTAAGGAAAAACGAGGAAAAAGATTCGTCGGGTGCTTATCTAAAACGAAGGGAGCTGTTCTCTTCGTTCTGCGAAGGGGCATAGATCTTCGTTGCAGGGAGCTTGGTGCGGGGAGTAAGCTCGCCCATGTCTTCTTGCGGGTAGCGACGTCTGTGAATCCGCGCGGCGGTGCGCATGATGTGCTGGCTGGCCCTGATGGTTGCCGAGACTGGTTGCGGGGTGGGGTATACCGTGTGGAAATCCGAAGCGAAATGGGATCGGCTTGCGGTTCCCATGACGAAGCTACAGATGCTCGAGTGGATTGGTCATTCTGATCGTGTGTTCAGAGACGACGGTCGGATGATGATTTGGGAATATTCGTTCACAGCCAGAAAACAGTGGTTGTAAGAGTTAGCGTACTGCCCGCTTTCCGTGTGGATAGGGGGGTGCTTGTTCTATCCCTTTACCAACGTGGTCTCCGACCAACGAGAAGCTCCCTCTCATGTTGTGTTCATTGACAATGAATTGTGTGTGGGGACAGCCAATGGCTATCATGCAGAGGCGCATGACGTGGGCGGCCGGAGTGGTCTTGGAGAACGGATTTGAGCCAGTCGTGTCGGGAAGAGGACCCATCGATGCCGACGCGATCGAACGGTATCGGACGATGGCGGTTATGCCGTTTGAGGACGCCATGGATATGCCGGGAACCCGGTCCCGAATTGCGGGCATGGTGACGACTCTGAGTGCGGGACCTTGGGCTGAGCGTCGTCGAACGGGCGCAGTTGGACAACGTGTGACGGAAACAAGTGATTCAGGTGACCCACGGTGGTGACACCGATGCCTTGCGGATCGGTCAACTGGTTGGCGCCGATGCCATTATCGTGGGAGAAGTGCAACAATGGGAGCGACGGCAGCAAGAGCAGACGAGCAGTGTTTCTCTGTCGTGGCGGATGATCGATGTGGAAACGGGACGCCTCCTCTTCAGCGGACAAGGACATCTGACCGATCCAACGAGCGATAATCCAGGATACGCCGCTCGGGTCATTGTCAACCGCATGCTCGTCCAGTTCAGTGTTCAGGCTGGTTTGTTTGGATCTGGCTACCTTGGTCTCTTGTGGCGACTTCAGGGTGAGGCGGGGGAACGACATTATCTCGTTGGAGCGGTACGGCCTGGTTCTCCGGGCGACAAAGTTGGGCTTAAAATTGGAGATCGAGTGGTAGCTTGCAACGGAGCTTCATTGTCGCAGGTCCAGACCGCACGCGAAACCAGCAAGCTATGCCGGGTCGAGGTGGGGTAGGTGTTGCAGTTGGATGTGATCAGGAACGACCGATCGTTAACGGTGTGGCCAACCGCGGACAAGCGGCCCAGCCTTTAGAACAACGACCTAAAAAAGGAGCAATGATCAGGGTGGAGCAACCAACAGCAGCACAGATGGAACGTGAGACCTTATTGCGAACGTTGCATGAGCGGCCGCAAGTTCCTCTCGCTCAGTGGCTGAGGGTACCCGCGCACGTGCATTACCAGGCGTTTCGCATGGCTGATCCACCCAGTCAGCGTCCAGCTAGTAGGAAGGAATTCCGGTCGTGGCTGGATAGCTTGCAGGTTTCTCCTGAAAGAGTTGTGTTGCGGGAGGCGTTTGGTTATGGAGTCAAAGAAGTTGAGGGGGGCGAGCGCCTGATCATTCTTTGGCAGGCCCATACCGAGTATTACAACTATCAAGTGTGGCATCTGCCCCCGTCTTGCCAGGAAGACGTGATGTTTGGCTCCCTGACCTTCCCAGGCTATCAATGTCCGGAAGCGATGTTGGGAACAGCCGTCTGCAGGTTGGACATGGTGTTGATGCCAGGAGCACCCCCCTCTCGCGAATCCTTGCGCGAACGGATTCCCGGTCCCTTGTTATATGGCAGCCGGATTTTTGACGATGAGACCAACGTCTTCACCAGCTTTACGCCGGACGAGTTTGGTAGAGAACGATATTGGGTATCTGTGGGATCATCATGCCAGGACCCGTCGCATGTGAAGGACATCGTGGATGCGGTGATGAGAATTGAAACCTACTATCATCTCTTATTGATGCAGAAGCCCCTCTTCTCCACGGCCATTGATCAAGTGTATAAGTTCGAGCAGGTCCATTTGAAACAACGAGAGATCATCACCGATCATATCGGCCATGCGGATTCTGGAACGTTGCAGCGATGGCTCAACAGTTTGACACAAGACTTGTTGAAGGCGAATCGGATAGCCGGGCGATTGCATTTTGAACTGTCTGCTTCCGCACCGTACGATAAGATCGTGCATGCTACGTTGACATCACTGGCGGAAAAACCGCTCGCCTCCTATCGCCCCCTCTCAGATTATGTGTTAAGCGGAATCACTGGTGTAGCGGAAGGGTATCAACAGTTGTTGCGGAGGGTTGATACTCTGAGGAGTGGCTTTGAAGGGATCATTTCCATTATTCGCACCCGCGTTGATCTGCTTGTGGAGGCTCAGAATCTTGCACTGTTGCGGTCCGTGGACAAAACTACAAAAAACCAGGTCCTGCTTCAGCATACCGTTGAGGGACTCTCGGTCATTGTCATTGCCTATTACCTCTGTGGTCTGGCCAGCTATGTCTTTAAAGGCCTCTCGGAAAGCGGATGGTTAACCCATCATGATGTGGTCTCCGCCATCTTTGTGCCTATTGCAATCGGTCTGGCGTTTTTGGTGATCACCTTCAGCAGGAAGTATCTGCAAAAAAAACTGACCAACGAAGCGCAGATCCTGGCTTCCTCTGCGGGAGGCCAGAGGCAAGAAGGGGGATCACCTCATAAACAGGGAGGACGGCAGGCAGAAGAGTAAACGTGTTCACCTTTGAGCGCCTTGGCCAAGAATCGTCCTGTCCATGAGGCTTCGACCGCGGCCACCTGTTCCGGCCGACCCTGGGCGACGATCTGGCCTCCGGTGTCGCCGCCTTCTGGGCCAAGGTCAATGATCCAATCGGCTGACTTGATGACCTCCAGGTTGTGCTCGACAACAATGAGGGTATTGCCGGCATCGACCAGCTTGTGCAGCACAGCGAGGAGTTTTTTGATGTCCTCGAAATGTAGGCCTGTGGTGGGCTCATCCAGGATGTAGAGGAGATCTCTTGCCGTTCCTCCCTGCAGCTCCGCCACGATTTTCAGTCGCTGGGCTTCTCCACCCGAAAGGGTTGTTGCTGATTGCCCTAGCTGTAGATAGCCGAGCCCAATCGACGAGAGCAGGCGAAGTTTCTCGCGCAGCTTTGGTTCTCCACTGAAAAATGCCAACGCCTCGTCCACCGTCATAGCAAGCACGTCAGCAAGAGTCTTGCCCTGATGTCGAACTGCAAGGATTTCTGGCTTGAACCGCTTGCCGTTACATGCTTCACAGGGCACATAGATGTCTTCAAAGAAGTACATCTCCAATTTTTCCATTCCGCTGCCCTGGCAGCGCTCACAGCGGCCGCCGGCTGTATTGAATGAAAAATGGCGTGGGGTGAGCCCGTAATGACGGGCAGCAGGCTCGTTGGCGAAGATCTGCCGGATTGCATCAAAAGCCCGCAGGTAGGTGATGGGATTAGAGCGTGGTGTCCGGCCGATCGGCTGTTGATCGATGAGCCGGACTCCTCTGAGGTGTTCCAGTCCCTTGATGGCTGTGAACCGCCCCATCGGTAGCGACTCTATGCGGAAAGCACGGGCCAGCGCTCGGTAGAGAATATCATTGACTAGTGTGCTCTTGCCCGAACCGGAGACACCAGTGACGCAGATGAACATGCCCAGCGGAAATCGGACCAGCAGATTTTTGAGATTGTGCTCCGACGCGCCGGCAATCACAAGATACTTGCCTGATCCCGTGCGCCGCGATTTTGGAAGCGGAAGAGCATCCTCTCCGCGAAGGTAACGGGCCGTGATCGCGGTTGGATCAAGGAGAAACGTCTGCGCAGACGCGGCGCAGACGACATGCCCGCCGTCTTTCCCGGATCTGGGTCCCAGCTCGACGAGGTAGTCGGCTGACTCGATTATCCGGCGGTCGTGTTCGACGACGATGACAGTGTTGCCGACTGCTGCCAAGTCTTTCAGAATCCCGGTGAGGAGCTCCGTGTCACGTGCATGAAGACCGATCGTCGGCTCATCCAGTACGTAGAGCGTTCCGACCAATCGGGATCCCAGATGGTTGGCTAGCGCCACGCGCTGAGCTTCCCCGCCGGACAGTGTTTTGGTTTGACGGGCCAGGGTGAGGTATCCAAGGCCGACGCGTAACAAGAACTTCACCTTCTCCTCCAACCGACGTAACAAATCGCCAGCGATAGCTTGCTCGTAGGGAGACAGAGCTAATGAATGGAGCCAGGCGTGAAGGTGCTCGACTGGCAGAGTCGAAATGGCATGGATATCCATGCCGGCGATTTTGACAAACAGGGCCTCTGGTCGCAGACGACTGCCGCGACAACTCGGACAATCAAACGGCGAGCGATAGCGGCTGAGGAGCACGCGCACGTGCAGTTTGTATCGTTTGCCCTCCAGATACGTGAAAAAGTCGTTGATCCCTTCGAACGATTTGTCTCCAGTCCAGAGCAATTGTTGGACGTCGGGGGGCAGCGATCGGAACGGTGCCGTCACGTCCACACCACGTCGTTTCATGGCACGCAGCATCTGTGTTTGCCACCAGTTTGCGCTGGGTTTGCTCCACGGCTCGATGGTGCCTTGAGCCAGCGATTTGTTCCGGTCGGGGATCACGAGATCCGGGTCGTAACGTAAGACGTTGCCGAATCCTTTGCATTCGGGGCAGGCGCCCAGCGGATGATTGAACGAGAACAAGACGGGGCGCAACGGCTCGAATGTCCTGCCGCAGGTCTGGCAAAGAAAACCGGTCCTGTAAGATTCGCGGCCGTGGCCGATGACGTCTACGGCGCAGCGGCCCTCTCCCTCGCGGATGGCCGTTTCAACAGCTTCCGCCAGGCGAGGTCGGTTGTCATTATTGACGATCAGCCGGTCGAGAACGACATGAAGCGATGGGGCGCCGTGCAGCGCCGGCGGGGTGGGGTCGAGTAAATCGACGATGTCGCCGGAGAGGGTGAGCCTCGTAAAGCCGCGGGTCAAGAGCGATTGAATGAAGAGCGGCTCCTGTTTCGGCGTCGGCGCGACGACGGGGAAAAGCACCATGACCCGTGCGGCGGGGAATCGGGCCAGGAGATCATCGACAATCGACTCCGGAGTAAATGAGCGGGCTTCTTTTCGGCAAGCCGGGCAGGTCGGCTTGCCGATCTTGGCGAACAACAGACGCAACAGGTCGGCGATCTCCGTCGCCGTGCCCACGGTCGAACGGGCGGTGCGTACCTGATTTTTTTGTTCGATCGCGATGGCGGGACGGATGTTTGCGATGCGATCGACGTCGGGACGGGCCACTTTGTCGAGAAACATGCGGGCATAGGTTGAGAGCGATTCGACGTAGCGCCATTGGCCTTCGGCGAAGATGGTGTCGAAGGCCAGGGAGGACTTCCCCGATCCGGAGACGCCGGTGATGACCGTCACCTTGTCATGAGGGATCTGGAGCGAGACATTCTTGAGATTATTTTGCCGCGCCCCTTCAATGATGAGCCGGTTGGTCGAGGGGTCGGAGTCGAGAGGGGTCGGCACGGTGGTCATTTCCGCTGATAACAAGCCAGTCATCCTAGCAACTGTCGGGATGCCGGTTCAATGAGGGAAGAAAGTAGGGCGGATCCCGTGCGAAAGCACGTTCTCGCA
>JANDJK010000002.1 GCA_024330925.1 Nitrospira sp. | reverse complement strand
CGAGGCATCGGTAGCGGAGACGAGGCGATAGACTGACTCGGCCAGTTGCCATGCGGTGAGGGCTGCCATCAGTTGATGGACCGATTGCGATAGTTCGGCAAGGCCCAGTTCCTGGGCGACCTTGGGTGACAATCCCTTGCCCTTGGCGTTCAGGATTCCGGCCACATCGTGGAGGCCGAGCGAAGGGCCGATCGTTGAGATGAAGAGCGCTGTGGCGGCGGCGTTCGAATCGAGTGAGGCGAGTTGGGCTGCGTGACCGGATACGATGTCGAACAAGGCCGCCGGCGAAACATCGTCAGCGGCTGTGGAGGCCGACGGTGTCAGACAACATACGATAACAGCCGCCGTGAGGATGCTGATGTCCGTCAGGATGCCGATGATGGTACGTCGGTTTGGAAAACCCGTTCCGTGCATCGTCACATTCCATGCAGGAAGGAGACGGATCGTCATGTCCCTTGAAAGCAGGTTTTGAGAAATCGTGCGGTCCGTTCCCAGGCGAGCGCCGTGTCGTCGGCTCTGTACAGATCAGCCCTGGCATCATTGCAAAATCCGCGAGCGGCGTCCGCATAGTGGTAAATTTCCACCTGCTTGCTCTGCTCGATGGCAGCGGCGCGCAATGTTTCCAGTTCCTCGGCTGAGGGCGGCTGTTTGCCGGCCTGGTGAACCAGCACGGGTGCCACGAGATTCTTCGCTAGCTCACCGGGCGGTTGCGGCAGGGAGCCATAGTAAGACACCGCTGCTCTCAGTCGTTTGCGGTGGCAGGCGAACTGCAGGGCGTAGGAGCCGCCCATGCCATAGCCCACCACGGCGTGTTCATTGCGCTTGGCAATGGTGCGGGTGTTGAGATATTCGCAGCAGGAATTGATGTCTGTCAGGACCAGCGATGGATCTTGTCGCTCAGCCAGGGCTGTGGCTACATCGTCGTTGGCGGTCACCATACCCCCCAGTCGGCCATAGAGGTTGGGGACGATGACCATGTAGCCTTCGCAGGCCAGACGGGCGCCCAGATCCTTCATTTGGCCGGTCAGGCCCCACCAGTCATGAAGCAACACAATGCCCGGATAGGTTCCTTTTTCCTGCGGCCAGAATAAGAGACATTCGACCTGATGTTCCTTTGGCATCCTTGTGCGGAAATAGGGATCGACCATTTGGTCGGTGTGGGTGGGAATGGGCACGCCGCTGGGGAACCGCGCGGTTCCCGTGCCGATTTGTTGCAGCGTGAAGGGCGCCGTGTGAGTGGTTGCGGTCATGTGATCGAATATAGGGAGCCGTTTGCCGGATTGTCAACGCACTCCCGAGACGAAAGTTTGCGGGGATTGTCTCTCATTCGTCGGTTCTGTGTGGTTTCTCTCGCCTTCGGCGTCCGTTTGTGCCATGGTTGGCGTGGATGGTCTTGCATGGATGGCACCATCGAGCCGCTGTGTGTCTGATCGGTGCAACTCCTCTTATAGAAAGGGGGGGATAAGATGTTGGAAGGGGCTCAGCGCCATGAGCCGCTCGGTAGCGGCGAACCGATCGGCATCGGACTGATCGGCGCCGGACGACACGGAATTCGCTATGCTCGGCATATTGTCCAGGACATTCCGTCTGCTGTTCTAAGGGCGGTCTGCCGGCGGCACCCGGATCAAGGGCTGAACCTGCCCGGCACACACTCGGTCACGATGTATGGCCGGGTAGAGGCTCTGGTGGCCGATCCCATGGTTGACGTCGTGATTGCCGTCGTGCCGCCGGTCTTGACTCCCGAAATTTGTCGTTTGGCGGTGCAGGCTCGCAAACCCTTGTTGATCGAAAAACCCTTGGCTGTCTCAGGAGCGGAGGCGCGGGCCATGGTGTCGCTGGCTCGGCAAGCGGCCGTGCCGTTGATGACGGCCCAGACTTTGCGGTTCGACGCCGCCATTCAAGGAGTTCGTGCTCGAAAGGAGCGTCTCGGTCGATCGGAGCGGCTGCATCTGATCATGCACATTGAAGTGAAAGACAACAGAGCCGATCATGCTCAAGGATATGGAGGCCGAGGAGCCTTGTTGGAGATTGGGGTACATCTGCTCGATTTGGTCCGATACCTGACGGGCGAAGAGGTGCGCGAGGTCTGCTGCGCGATGAACCGGCTCCCTGCGAACGCCCCTGAGACGGTCGTCTCCGCCCACCTGACGACAGAGGGGGGAACAGCCTGTGTCGTGGACGTGGCGCGAGTGACGGGAGAGCGGGTTGGAACGGTGGAATGGATCGGATCACAGGGCCGGATCTGGGCGGATTGGCCGCGCCGTCTGGTTCGTTGGACCGGTCTCGGGGGGGAACGGGAAGAGCAGGAACATCCTCCTTCTCAAACGGTCCTCTTCACGCTCCGGGCGTTTCTGCAATCGATTGCCGAGGGCTCGCCGATGCCCATCACAGGCGAAGACGGCTGTCGCGCTGTTGAGATCGCCGATGCCTGCTATCGATCTGCGGAGTTAAACGGCGTGCCCGTGTCGCTGCCGGATTCTTGATGATGCGCCGAACCGGGTGGTCGCGTGTCCCAAGGGGAACACGACCTCGACGCTGATCAAGACGTCGAGCGAATCACGGTTCCGCTACGATGTGCGTATCGGTTTCTTCAACTCCTTCGATGGTGTGAATTTTTGAAATGACGACGTCCGAAAGGGCGCGCTCGTCTTGCACGCTGATAAACGCGAAAATATCGGGCTGTCCGAAGCAGGAATGGGCCTGTTCAATGCCGGGGATTCGTTTCAGTGCTGCGACGACGTCCTTGGCTTTACCCGTTTTCACTTTGATGAGAATGTAAGCTCTGGTTGCCATGGTGATCTCCCTCCCGTTGGGGGTTATATGAAAGTCGTCCCTTTGTTTTCCACGGTCCAAGCCCTCACGAATCCCCACAACAGACGGCATCCTCACACCGAACTCGTGGCGTTAAGGGGTGGTGCCTGCCATCATCTTGCGTTGATCGGCGAAGACCTCGCTGAATGTATGTCCCTGTGAAGCGAGGGCCCGCTCGCCGTCCTTGATCAATTGCATGAAATGCTGAAAGTCGTCCGTCGAGAGGTTGAATGAGGCGAGTTCAGGCGACAGTAACCGAAGCTCGTCTGGCGAGGCGGCTGTTGCAGCATCGGCCAGGGCTTCCAACACTTCTGCGGTCCATCCCATCGCCTTGAACTCCGCCAATCGTTGTTCCGTCCGGGGTTCCGCTTTGCTTGCGACGGCACGTTGCAAAAAGTTTCGGACGGCCGGGTCGGCGCTCTTCATGAACAGCGACTGGATCTGGATGGTGGCTCGAATCACGCGGTCGGCTTCTTTGGTCCCCTCAGGGGGAAGGACGCCCGCTTGTTCAAGTGTGGCTAGCACTGCCATGGCTGAGCGAACCGGTGCGCTGGCTTGCTTGGTCGGTTGGACAATAGACTGGTTGCGTGTCTCCATCAATGTGGCGAAGGTGGGTGGGGTAAGGTATGACAAAAGAGATACACCCAGAATTGATCCAATGATTGGGCCGACCGGAGACCTGGACCGATATGTTGCTTGAGACAATAGACGGAATCGAAACGATGTTGCGGGTCTGACAATCCCACGAGGCATCGTGCCCATTATACTGCAGAACACGATGTCAAGGGGGAGGAAGCGGCGTCGGCTTGGGCCATTTCTTGCAATGGTTCCAAGTGACTCCTATAATTTCTTGCTTTGTGGATCCAGAAAGGCTGTTGGGTTCATGCTTGCCAAGGTTACGAGTGCGGCGCTGGTCGGGTTAGATGCTCATCTGGTTGATGTGGAAGTTGACATTGCAGGAGGATTGCCGCAATTTTCGGTTGTTGGATTGCCCGACACCACGGTGAGAGAGAGTCGCGATCGGGTGCGGTCTGCGCTCAAAAACTCCGGGTTTCACTTTCCCACCAAACGTATTACAGTCAATCTAGCTCCGGCCGGACTGAAGAAAGAAGGGTCAGGGCTTGATCTGGCGATTGCGATCGGAATTTTGGTTGCCGAAGAGGCCATTCCGCAAGCAGCAGTGGAGGGCCGTGTGTTGATTGGAGAACTTTCATTGGACGGGCGGGTCAAACCGGTTACGGGCGCTCTCTCATTCGGCCTGGCTTGTCGCAAGGGATATGATCTTGTGCTTCCAGCAGAAAACGGTCCTGAAGCGGCATTGGTCGAGGGATTGGCCGCCTATCCGGTTCATACACTCTCGCAGGCCGTTGGGTTTCTTAACGGAGACCAGGTGATTTCACCGCTGGTGTTCGATCTGAAGGCACTGGAAATGACCAGGCCAACGGACGGTGAAGAAGACTTCAGTGATGTGCGCGGTCAGGGCCATGCCAAACGGGCCCTCGAAGTGGCTGCTGCCGGTGGACACAATGTGTTGATGGTTGGGCCGCCAGGGTCTGGCAAGACGATGTTGGCACGGCGTCTTCCCTCCATTCTCCCCTCGTTGGATTTGGAGGAAGCCATCGAAACTACCAGAATCCATAGTGTTGCGGGGCAATTGTCACCGGATCGTCCTTTAGTGACCATCCGCCCCTTTCGTGCCCCACACCACACGATTTCGGATGCGGGGCTTATTGGTGGAGGGACGGTGCCCAAACCGGGGGAGGTTTCGCTTGCCCATAATGGTGTGCTGTTCTTGGATGAGTCGCCCGAGTTCAAGCGGGGAGTCTTGGAAGGGCTGCGGCAGCCATTAGAAGATGGCTATGTGACTTTGACCAGGGCCAGTGGATCGCTCCGATATCCAGCACGGTTTATGTTGGTGGCGGCTATGAATCCTTGCCCCTGTGGTTACTACGGAGATCGGGGCCGGCCTTGTGCGTGCTCGCCCCTGCAGGTTCGACGTTATCGGGCGCGACTGTCTGGCCCGTTGCTTGATCGGCTGGACATTCATTTGGATGTGCCGCCTGTGCCGGTGCAAGAGTTGCGAACGGAACTGTCGCCCGGAGAGAAGTCGGCGGTCATCCGGTCCCGAGTCATGGCGGCGCGGGAACGTCAGCGCCGCCGATATCAAGGGGAAGGGATCTATACCAACGCCCAATTGAAGCCCCGCCAAATAAAACGGTATTGTAGGTTGGATCACGCAGCGCAGGAGCTGTTGGAGCAAGCCATGATACGATTGCGACTATCTGCGCGGGCGCATGGACGTATCCTGCGCGTGGCACGCACGATTGCTGACCTAGCCGAGTCCGAGACGATCGAAGCAGTTCATGTTGCGGAGGCTGTGCAGTATCGTTCGTTTGACCGCCATTTAGAGGTGTGAGGAGTCCCGTGTTTCCCACATTACGAGTGTTCCTATGGTGGTTCGTCATTGGCGCGACCATGTCCCTGGCCGTTATCATGGTCCAAGGTGGCATTAGGGAAATCATGGAAGCCCAGGGTTCCGTGTGGGACTTGAAATTGGTTGAACTCCTGACCACGGTGGTAGGAGGCGGGTTGCTCGGCGGCTGTGTCGCCTTAATTCTCGATCGTATCAAAAAGTCCTGATCAGCGTACAGCGTCTGCACGCGCGGCTTGCATCCCTCTCTCACCCCAGAAACGGAAATCGCATGATGGACATCGAAGTCGGCTCTAATCTGTATCGCAATTCCGATGGCATGATCATAATCGACGGAGTGCCGCATCTCCAGCTCGGGCAGCATCCAGCAACTGGTGCCTTATTGGTGAACTTTGCTCTGTTTGACGAGAATGGACGAATGTTGGCCAAGGTGGTGGACAGTACCTTGGTATTCAACGAGCGGCGGGCCTATTCCCTGCATAAAGCAGCTCGCCTGGTGTCGCTGACTGAGATGGCCACAGGCAAGTGTGTGTTCCAGTTCGAAACCGACAAGCAGGGTCTTGTCCGATTTTCTCTAGGTTCGTTCTACACCATGAAAGGGCGGTTGCTCGAAGTGTCCGATAAAGAGTGGAAGATTGGCAAACTGGCCAAAAGCAACCAAACCATTGACGCCAACGGCGGACCGGTCGTGATTGGGTAATTGGTCCCCACGCTGTTTTCGGCAATCCTGCTATCAGCCTTCCACCAGGCAAACGATTGAAACGGAAGGGTGTGTTTCTCTTTCCTTTCTGGCCTTTCTTGCGATGTTCTCACGGGGGGAACGGCTTGTCTGGTCGGGCGAGCAGAGAGGGTGATCACTCGTCGCTGGCTGTCTTCTTGACGAGATGGAGACGAGGAAGCGGGGAGCGGTCTAGTGAGAGGTACGATACGGTGTGGTTGATCGACGGCCTGGCTGACGAGTCGTCAAGCGGCTTGTCTTGCTGGTTGAAAATCAGTCGTGCACCCGGTTTGAACGTGAGGTAAAACCAGATCCACTCCAAGATCACCCGGATACGGTTACGAATGCCAATAAGGAAGAAGATATGGGCGACGCACCATATCAACCAGGCTAGCGGGCCCGACAGATGGAGCGGACCGAATTGTGCCACTGCCCTTGCCCGTCCGATAGTGGCTAGGATGCCGCGGTGTTGGTAGACGAACGGCTTGCGTCGCTCGGGAGAGAGATGGTCTTCGATGAGAGCTGCTACGTAGCGCCCTTGCTGCATGGCGACAGGGGCGAGGCCTGGTAATGGACGCCCATCGTTTCCCACACAATGGGCAGCATCGCCAATAACAAAAATCCACGGGTCATCCGGAATAGAGAGATCCGGTTGGACCTTCACCCGCCCTAACTGGTCTTGGGGGACACCGAGTGAATCAACCAAAGATGAGGCCTTGTTTCCCGCCGCCCAAATGACGTTGGAGGAGAGGACCCATTCATTGCCGATCCTGACCCTGTCAGCGCGAATGTCACTGACGGGGCTGTTGACCTTGACGGTAACGCCCATTCGTTCGAGTGATGCAGCGGCTTTGGCTGACAGCTCAGGGGCAAAGCCGGGAAGAATGCGCGGTCCGCTCTCGACGAGGAGGATGGAGAGGTCATCGAGTCGTAGCGAGGGAAATTCAGGTCCCATGGCCTTGCGTCCGATTTCTGCGAGGGCGCCGGCCAACTCTACGCCAGTTGGACCTCCGCCTACGATGACGAAGGTGAGGGGACGGTGCGAACCAGTCGCGGCTTGTTCCCGTTCGGCTTCTTCGAACGTGCGGAGCAGTTTTTCCCGCAAGCGAATGGCATCGGCGAGGGTTTTGAGCCCTGGCGCAAACGATTCCCATTCCTGATGGCCGAAATAGGTGTGCCGTGAGCCTGGGGCGACGATCAGGCAGTCAAAGGGAAGGGGAGGACTCTGTTGCAGAGAGACCAGGCGTGACGATCGGTCGATGGAGATCGCTTCGTCCATCACGATGCGCACATTTGGGCGGCAACGGAAAATCGTACGCAATGGCCAGGCAATGTCACCAGGTGACAGGGCGGCGGTGGCGACTTGGTAGAGCAACGGTTGAAAGAGATGGTGGTTGGTACGGTCGATGAGGATGACGTCTGCCTGCCGCAGAGAGCGGGCTGCTGCGAGTCCTCCGAATCCTCCTCCGATGATCACAACTTGTTTACGAGTCATACATAACCTCTCGGCTAGCCTACGTGCCGAGTGCCTCCCTGTCAACAAATCAGCCGCGATTGACCGGTCGTACGGGGTGCTCCCGTTCTTTCGAAGAGATTCGTCATCCGCTGTTAAGAAGCGACGGAGCCGATTCGCTGCCGGAGAAGATGTCGAAAAGGGAACGGTGTCGGCTCGCCGGCTTTTGCGGCGATGAGCCTTCCGCAAGAGCCGGTGCGAACCGACAACAACATGGTGCCTAGGATTGACCGTCGGCGGTGTGAACCGGCTCGGCAGCGATGACCGGCGTGATCACGAGATTCCCGTGGTGGACATCGATCGCTGCCGTGTCGCCATCCCGCAGCTCGCCCTTTACGAGCATGCGGGCAATGGGAGTTTCGACGCTTTGCTGGATCAGTCGCTTGAGTGGTCGAGCCCCATACACGGGATCGTAGCCCCGCTCGCCGAGATGTCGAAGGGCTGCCGGTGTCAAGGTTACGGTGATTCGACGCTCTTCGAGTCGCCGACGCAACCGTTCCAACTGGATGTCGACGATCTTGATCAGATGATCCGTGCTGAGGGGATGGAACACCACCACTTCATCGATTCGGTTCAGGAATTCAGGTCGGAAGTGTTGTCGCAACTCGCCCATGACAACCGCCCGCACCTGTTCATAGGTGCCGCCGCTCCGCTGGGCTTCCAGGATATGGGGGCTGCCAATATTAGAGGTCATGATTAGCACAGTGTTTTTGAAATCGACTGTACGGCCATGGGAATCGGTTAGCCGACCGTCGTCCAATACCTGAAGCAGAATGTTGAAGACGTCGTGATGCGCTTTTTCGATTTCGTCGAACAAGATGACGGAAAAAGGACGACGTCGGACCGCTTCGGTCAGTTGGCCGCCCTCTTCATAGCCGACGTAGCCGGGGGGCGCGCCGATGAGTCGGGCGACGGTGTGCTTTTCCATGTATTCCGACATATCGATCCGAATCAGGTTGTTCTCGTCGTCGAACAAGATCGCGGCCAGGGCCCGCGCCAGTTCCGTTTTCCCGACGCCCGTCGGGCCGAGAAAGAGAAACGATCCGATCGGACGATGGGGATCCTTGATGCCAGAACGGGCGCGTAGGACGGCGTCCGCCACAGCGCGGACCCCTTCTTCCTGCCCGACCACGCGCTGATGAAGGAGCTCTTCGAGCTTCAACAATTTTTCGACCTCGCCTTCCAGTAGGCGAGAGACGGGAATACCGGTCCACCGACTCACGACAGCCGCGATCTCGTCCTCATCGACTTCTTCTTTCAAGAGCCTGGTTTCTCCCTGTTTTTTGCCCAATTGTTGCTGCTCGATCGCGAGCTCGCGCTCTAACCGAGGCAGTTCCCCGTATCGAAGCTCGGCGACCCGATTGAGATCGTAAGCCCGTTCGGCCTGCTCGATCTTTCGTTTGACTTCTTCGATTGCCTCGCGGGTCTTGCGGAGGCGGGAAACGGAGGCCTTTTCCGATTCCCATTTGGTTTTCAAGGCCTGGAGATCGCGCTGCTTCTCATTCAATTCCTGCTCGAGGGCGGCCAGTCGAGCGGCACTGGCCGGGTCTTTTTCTTTGCGCAGGGCCTCCCGCTCGATTTCCAACTGCATGACCTTGCGTGAGACCTCGTCCAATTCTGCTGGGAGACTGTCGATTTCGGTCCGCAGGCGCGCTGCCGCTTCGTCCACCAGGTCGATGGCCTTGTCGGGCAGGAACCGATCTGAGATGTATCGATGTGAGAGACGAGCGGCCGCGACCAGGGCGCTGTCTTTGATGCGCACGCCGTGGTGCACCTCGTACCGTTCTTTGAGACCCCGCAGGATCGAAATGGTGTCTTCCACAGACGGCTGATCGACGAACACGGTTTGGAAGCGGCGCTCCAACGCGGCGTCTTTTTCGATGTGCTTGCGATATTCGTCGAGCGTGGTGGCGCCGATCAGATGCAATTCCCCCCGCGCCAGCATTGGCTTGAGCAGATTAGCCGCGTCCATGGCTCCCTCGGCGGCACCGGCACCGACGACCGTGTGCAATTCGTCAATGAACAGCAGAATCTGCCCCTGGGATGCTTGAATTTCTTTAAGGACCGCTTTCAAACGTTCTTCAAATTCCCCTCGGTATTTGGCACCAGCGACGAGCGCGCCCATGTCCAGAGCGACCAATTTTTTCTGCTTGAGTCCTTCGGGGACATCTCCTTTGACGATGCGGATGGCCAGCCCTTCGACGATGGCCGTCTTGCCCACACCGGGTTCACCGATGAGAACCGGGTTGTTTTTTGTGCGACGAGACAGGATTTGGATCACGCGCCTGATCTCGTCGTCCCGCCCAATGACCGGATCGAGTTTGCCTTGCGCGGCCAGTTGGGTCAGGTCGCGCCCGTATTTTTCGAGTGCCTGATAGGTGCTTTCCGGATCTTGCGTGGTGACCCGCTGGTTGCCGCGCACCTGTTGAAGGGCGGCCAACAGTCGGTCACGGGTCAGCCCCAACGTCTTGAAGACGCCCCCTTCCTGGGCCATCGCGAGCAGAACATGCTCGACACTCAGATAGTCGTCCTTCAGAGACTTTTGTTCTTCTTCCGCTCGTGTGAGGACCTGCATGAGCCGGGAGGTCAAATGGAGCTGGCTTGGGGTGGCGCCGACCCCTTGTACTTGCGGCAACTTGGCCAGCGCCTGTTCAATGCCCTGTCGGACAGCCGGCAGGGCAACGCCGGCTCGTTCGAGCAAGCTGGCGGTCATGCCCCCTTCTTGATCGATGAGGGCCAAAAGAAGATGTTCGACATCGATACCCTGGTGACTGCGCCGTTGGGCATGGGCGGATGCTGTATGCAGGGCTTCCTGTAACTTAAAAGTCATTCGATTGATGTCCATCGCTGTTGTCCTTTGGTTGAAAGAGTTGAGACCATCGGCTCGCTTACGAGTGTTTTGATAATCATCGACCTTTGCAAGTCAACCGAAGAATGGTCAAAGCGTCAGCACCAGACTTCCACGAGCGGGTGACCTGTCCGACTTATGACTTGACCTCCACCAGATTCCCAACGTAGGGTACGGGGCATGATGGGCGTTTTTTTCTCTTCGCTCGTTGAGTTGTACGGCCAAGCTCTGTGGGCGACCTGGTGCTCGCTCAAGCGAAGCTGGGTGACGGTCTTTGCCTTGGTGGGATTTGGCTTGTTGTTCGTCGGGGTGGCCAGAATTGCCGCGCCGCTGGGAATGGGGGGCGGCCTTTTGCTCGGCATCGCCAACGCATTTCTTGTGGGTGCGACCTTGCGCCTAATCGAGCTATCGCTGAGTGGCAGCCGCACCATTCAGCCGGCCGATGTGCCGGAGAGTTTTGGCCACTATTTCTGGGACGTGATTGGGGTGGGATTCGTGCTATGGCTGCCCATGATGGCGCTGGAAATGGGCATGAAGACCAATCCCTATGGCCAGTTCTTGGCCGCTGCTGTGATGGTCTTGTTGTTTATTCTACTCAATCCTGTGCCGGAGGTGATCTACCAAGTCCGTCATGACTCGCCGCTCGACGTCTTCAAAATTTCCTATGAGTTCGTGCTGGAACACTGGATCGAGTGGTTTCTTCCGTTCGCGTTGGTGATGCTGCCGATTCTGCTTTCTCCCGACGGCCTACGTTCGTTCTTCGAGTTGTCAGGGTCCGTGGGGCGGGGAGCCGGCCTGGACTTTCTCCAGTTGTTATTGTTGCCGTTTACCTTGGTTCAAGGATGGTTGTCGTATCTCGGTCTTGATTCTGATGCCCAATGGCTAGTGGTGATCTTCGGCACACCGCCTGTGGCGACGGCCACTCTTTTGTTCCGCGGGCATCTCTTTTCGCTGCTTCGAAAGACTACACGACGGCAACGGATGTTTGCCAGTCGAATGAACCATCCATGAGCACAAGAAAAAACCACCGGATCCCTTGCGAGCGCCCATAAAATGGTGTATGGGTTCACCTACACCTTCACACAATGGACTCTTACGGGGAGGCTCCTGCTTCAGTCTCCATGTCGTCAATCCCACTGTGGACTGAGGGGATACAGGATTGTGAAGCTCTCCATATTCTGGCGCCTGTTGCTGACCTCCCTTGTGATTATCGCCGTCATGGGAGGGGTCAATCTATATGCCCTGTCTCAGCTCAGGCACTTAACGGCCATGAGCACGGAGATGGCCTTGTTGCACTACCCGGCGGTCGAGTCGGCCAAGCGGCTGCTGGGGTCTGTCTACGCCCAACTAAACAGTGAGAAAAAGTATCTGGCGACTAAGGATGAGGCGTTTCTCAGAAATTTTACCGATGAGATGGATGATTGCCGCCGGAACCTCGATCAATTACTCAGTCAGGAGCATTCCGCGCAAGGACGGATTTTGCTTCAAGAGGCTGGCCGATTGTTGGACCATCGATTGGCCCTATTTCGCGGAGGAGTCAGGGGAAGAACCGACGGGAAAGGATTGCTTGCCCTTGCTGACTATGAGAGCCAGCGGGATGCCGTGGTGGATCGGATGGTGTCTGTGATCCAGAACTATTTGGATCTTCACGAAGCTCGTTTGAGCGTGGGTGTCAGTGAATCGAGAGCGAGTGCCATCAAGGCTGAAGCGGTCACTCAGCAATTGGTGCTCGTGGCTTTGGTATTTGGGTTAGGGTTGGCCGCCGCAGCTAGTTATGCGATCCTGAAGCCTCTTCGTCAGTTGCAGGCTCACATCAGGCAGATCGGGCAAGGCAATTTCGGTTCCCCGCTCAAGATCAACGCTCCAGCGGAATTGAAGGAGTTAGTGGAGACTGTCAATTGGATGGGCGGGAAACTCCAAGAGCTTGACAATATGAAGACCGAGTTCTTAGCCCATGTGTCGCACGAGCTCCGCACGCCGGTCGCCTCGATCCAAGAAGGGACCCACCTGCTCCTGGATGAGATTCCAGGTCCGTTGGTGCAGGATCAACGAACCATCCTGCGAATTATGGCGGACAGTTGTCGCCGGTTGATCCATCTCATCTCAACGATCCTCGACCTTTCCAAGATGGAAGCTGGTATGATGAACTATCAGGTTGTCCCAGTAGACCTCCGCCGCATTGCCGATATTTCGATCAATAAGATCCGTCTATTGGCCGACTCGAAGCATGTGCAGGTGCTCATCACACATCCTGGAGAACGGGTCTGGGTCGAGGCAGATGCTTCGCGCATTGAGCAGGTGTTGGATAATTTGTTATCGAATGCTCTCAAGTTTAGTCCTGAGGGTGGGGTGGTAAACATCGCAATGACACCGAATTTGCGGACGGGCATGCTTGAGGTGGCAGTGTCCGATATGGGACCGGGGATTGCTCAGGAGGATCTCCCCCATATTTTCGAACGGTTTTATCAAGGGCGGACGAGGGCCAAAGGGGTGACGGCGGGAAGCGGATTGGGACTAGCCTTGGCGAAGAAAGTGGTAGAAGCTCTGGGTGGACGGATCTGGATTGAGAGTGAGTTGGGTAAGGGAACGACCGTATGGTTTACCCTACGGTTGGCAAAGGAAAAGAAGGCGGCAACCTTATCATCATGAACAGGGTAATAGTGGGATTGGGATTGTGGGGCGCTGTTCTGAGCGGCTGCGCGACCTGGTCGGTTCCCTCTGCCTCCACCCCTTTTTTCCCATTAGATCAGCAGGATTCCAAGTGGCTTCAAACGTTGGTTAAAAACCAAGAGGCTGTAATAGCAAAATGTGCAGAACGTGACTCGTGTAGCTGGGCCTTCTATGTGCGTGCTCTGCTAGGTCTGTACGAAAGACGTGAAATTGCTGAAAAATATTTTTTGAAAACCATCGAGGAGGCTCCGAATAGCCCTCTGGCCCTTGCAGGTAGGGAATGGCTTACATTGTTGCGAGAGTATGCTGTGCCTACGTCGGTGTCGTTGCCGCAAGCGCTTGCGAATGCCCCTTCCCTGGCCAATACAAATGTGACGTTGGTCCACGTATTAGATCGCTTGGTACAGGATTTGCTTAATAATGAGGTTGCCGTGCAACAACTTCGGTTAAGTAAGGAAGAGGAACGCCAGATGCACGAGCGGATGATCGAAAGCCTCCAGCGAGAACTGATGGAGCGGGAGCGCAAGGTGGAATCCCTATCGCAAAAATCTGAAACTGCATCTCTGCAGGCTCTGCAAAAGCAACTGGTGGAGCGGGACAAAAAGATCGAAGAGCTTTCGGCCCAGCTTGAAGCATTGAAACGCATCGATCAGGAAATGCGGGAGAAGGTGCGACCGATTCGCCCCCCTTCGACCGGGGTTCCCGTCCCTCATTCGGACCCAGTTCACTAAATTGACTGATGAACTTGTGTGAAAGGAATGGTATGGAGCAGGAACATCTGTTGGTCGTTGATGACGATGAAGGATTATTGCATCTACTGAAGATGAGGCTGACGGCGATGGGGTTTTGCGTTACGCCGTGCACGACGGGAGCTGAGGCGATCGAGGCGGCCAAAAAGACCCTATTTGACTTGGCCATTACGGACCTTCGCCTCCGTGGTGAAGATGGATTGGATCTTACGGAAGAACTGTTACGCATCCATCCGGGTCTGCCGGTGATCATCCTCACTGCCCATGGCAGCATTCCCAATGCGGTAGAGGCCATGCAGCGGGGGGCGTTTGGCTATTTAACGAAGCCGTTTGACGACAAGGACCTGAAGGCCTCCATTGAGAAGGCTTTGTCGCAGCAACGGATGAGCCGAGAGATTCAACGGCTCAAGTCGTTGGTCAAGGAGCTCTACGGCCTGGAAAACGTGGTGGCGCGAAGCCCCGCGATGCAGCGGCTGTTACAGCAAATCGCCCAGGTGGCTGACTCAGAGGCCACGATTCTGCTGTTTGGCGAGACGGGAACCGGTAAAGAGGTGATGGCGCGGATCATCCATGCCAACAGTCGAAGGAGCAAAGGGCCCTTTGTGGCGCTCAATTGCGCTGCTATTCCCGAAACTCTGTTTGAGAGCGAACTCTTCGGTCATGTGAAGGGAGCCTTCACTAGCGCTCATGGTGCCAAACGTGGTTTGTTTCAGATGGCCAACGGCGGCACCCTCTTCTTAGACGAAATTGCAGAAATGCCCCTGGCTATGCAGGCCAAATTGCTGCGTGCTGTGCAGGAACGGGAGGTGCGCGAGGTCGGGGCAGAGACGGCGACGAAGGTGGATGTCCGCATCATTGCTGCGACCAACAAAGATCTGGGTGAGGCCGTCAAGAATGGCCGTTTCCGCAATGATCTCTACTATCGAATCTCTGTTGTGCCGTTGTTTATTCCGCCGCTTCGAGATCGTCGCGACGATATTCCCTTGTTGGCACAGCATTTCCTACAGCTCAGTGCCAAACGCGCCAACAAGGACATCAAAGGTTTCACTCCTGCTGCACTCCATCGCTTGATGGTGAATCCCTGGCTTGGCAACGTGCGAGAGCTGGAAAATGTGATTGAGAAAGCCGTGGTCATGTCGCGCCAAGACATGATCACGCCTGATCTCCTGCCTTCGGTGGGAGTCTCACCTGAGACGCCGCTCAAGCCGCTCACGGAGGCGAGGGAGGAATTCGAACGGACGTACCTCAAGAACCTTCTTCAACTGACCGGCGGCAACATCTCCCGTGCCGCGCAATTTGCTGGCCGGTATCGAGCTGATTTCTACAAGATGCTGAAGAAGTACGGTCTGCATCCGTCCATGACCAAAGGCAAATCGGATGCCGAACTTGAGGAGATTGAGCGCGAGAGTAGCTTAACAGAAGCAGAACGATAACAGGCCGCTTCACTGGACAACCTTCGCAGGGCCCCTGCCTAGCTTAAGATTGTACTGTTGCGAGAGAGGCCATGTCCCTCCTTTCAATCTGATAAAAACGTGACCCGCGTTGTCTGCAACAGTGGCAATGCTAGCCCACTGAATGTGAGCGAGCCTGCCTCACGATGAAGAGCCTCGGAGTCGCCTGCGCCACCTTCCTTTGGTCTACAGAGCGTAGAAGCCTCTGGTGTCCACGTTGATCAAAACTTCCTCCATTACGACTTGGCTCGTTGGAATGCAAGGCGGATCGCCGCTGGAAATCATTGTCTGGAAGGGAATAGGACACTGGATGAGCGAGGCAAGAGCGGATGGGAGGTTCTCTCCTCGATGGTGAAACGATTCACCAACACGTTTAAGGGGTTGGAAAGCAAAGCTTCGGGAAGCAACGATGGAGCTGGCGAGAGGAATCGAACCTCCAACCGGCGGTTTACAAAACCGCTGCTCTGCCGATTGAGCTACGCCAGCCCATGAAGAGTCCGATGGGATTATAGAGATCAGATGTGCGCCTTGCAACGTTCTCGGTCGTGCGGGATGAAAAGAGGGGTGTCCTTTCATTGTTGGTAATTTCTTACGAAGCGGCACCAGTTGCGGATTGACGGGTGGATAGTGGAGGCGGCCTCAGTCACCGCTACAGTCGCCTATCTTCTCAGACCGGACATTTCTTGATGCGCAACTTCTGCGAGGGGTGGTCCCGTGTGGGTCGGGATGACCTTTGCTGGGAAAGTGGCAGCGAGCATCGGACATCGCCAGAGTTCTGAACGCTATCAGCCCTGCCATTGACGTCATTTCCGACGTCAAGATATGCGGCTAGTGGATGGGAGGGGTGGTGTGATGGAAACCCCAGTGCGCCTGTCGGCAGGTCTTGCTTCTGTGGCTAATGCCGCCAAGATGGTCGCCGAACGTCTGAACTGTAAGGCGTGCGGCATGCACGCCTCGATCGTTTCGCCCGCCGTGAGCGTGATTGTGCCTTCCAAGGTAACCGCGCCGCTGGTGCGATCAACCAGATCTTCACGACGTGCCGAGTTTGCCAATCTCTGGCTTGTGGTGATGGGACAGGATCGAGACATCTATGGCTGATGAAGGGGGTGCGCTGATTGCTCGTCTATGCAAAAGCGAGGTATTGCGGTGGCAGGATTCTAGGCAGCACTAGGCCCGGTTACAGGGTTGTCACCGGCCAATTGGTGAGCATGGCTGCAAAGCCATTCTCTGCTATTGTTATTCGCAGCGGCGGCGTTGCCTTCGTGAGACTTTAGCATTGCTCTTGCCTTGTTTGAGAGAGAACAGTATTCTAGCTTGAGGGGTTTTAGGCTGAGGGTAGGAGCGATGAGTCAGACACATATTTTAGTTGTGGAGGATGATCCAACGGTGCGCGATCTCCTGCACGAGACCTTGGTTGAGGAGGGATACACCGTTACTGCAACGTCCAATGGCAAGGAAGGGTTAGAGGTGGCCAAGACTATGCCCATTCAGATTTTGGTCACTGATTTGCAGCTTCCGGACATTGATGGCATCAGCCTGCTTGATCGATTGATCAGGATGGACGCAAAGATCATTCCTATTGTGGTTACCGGCTTTGGCACCATCGAGCGCGCCGTCCGTGCGATGAAGTCCGGTGCATTTGATTTTTTGACCAAGCCGTTTGATCCCGAGACGGTCACAATCGTTGTTCGGAAGGCAATCGAGGTCTATCAACTGCGGCAGGAGAATCATCTCCTGCGCAAAGCTGTTCAGGAACAATATCGCCTGGAACAGTTGGTTGGGCTAAGCGAGCCAATCAAACAGGTACTGGAATTTGTACGCAAGGTCGCCGATAGCGACAGCACGGTGATGATCCAGGGAGAAAGCGGGACCGGCAAAGAGTTGGTCGCCCGTATGCTCCATTTTAATAGTTACCGCCGGGACCGTCCCTTGGTATCGGTCAATTGCGGGGCCATTCCAGAAAATTTGCTGGAATCGGAACTGTTCGGGCATGAGAAAGGCGCGTTTACAGGTGCCACCCACTCCAGAATGGGTCGTTTCGAGATGGCTCACGGTGGCACCATTTTTCTTGACGAAATCGGGGAGATGAGTTTGCCCCTGCAGGTGAAGCTGCTGCGTGTTCTGCAGGAACGGGCATTCGAGCGCGTGGGGGGCAATCGAACGATTCAAGTAGATGTGCGCATCATCGCTGCGACCAATCAGAATTTGGAAGCGTTAATTGAGGAAAAGCGGTTTCGCCGCGATCTGTTTTATCGGCTCAACGTGATTCCCATCGTGATTCCTCCGCTTCGAGAGCGCAAAAGCGATATTCCGCTGTTGATCGATCATTTCCTGGCGCGATTCAATCAAACCAAACGTACACGAGTGACCGGCATTTCTCATGAAGCGGTGCGCTTGTTGATGCAATATGATTGGCCAGGCAATATCCGCGAATTGGAAAATCTCGTCGAACGGATGGTCGTCTTAAAAAAAGAAGGGGAGTTGTCGGTCTCAGATCTGCCAGACAAAATTTCCTGCAAACCAGCCGCTCTTGATCCAAGAGAGCAACTGGTTCGCTTTGGTGAGGATGGCATCAATCTCATGCGCGAAGTGGAGCAATACGAATATCAGCTCATCATCGAGGCGCTTCGTAAGGCTAATGGTGTGACCACCAAGGCTGCCCAGCTCCTTCAAGTCAATCGCACCACGCTTGTTGAGAAACTGAAACGAAAAGGTGTCGACCCTCGCGAACATATGCAGCAAAGCCTTCCGATGTGATGATTCCAACTGTCAATCACTTGACAGTGATTGATAGTCATTGTTGACCATTCTGACAGGGGATATCCCGTTCCCGCTCCATCCATTGCGTTCTCTCAATACCTTCTAAAGGGCATGGTCCTTGCTGATCCATGTTTATGAACATGGTGTTGTCTGTCTGCCGAGAGGCCCTGTCCGTTCTAATTGTCCTGTACGTGGTGGCAACCCCTGCCGCTTCAACCGCCGCGCATCCGGTGTTGCTCGCTCATCTGGATCAGTCGGTCCAGTTTCTCAAGGCTGTATCAATGTCTGATTCGGGAGAGCCACCGGCGCCGCCATTACCGGATGAAGGTCCTCAGGTGAACGAAGACCAACACGTTCATGGCATCGTGGACTTAGCGTGGCAAGAAGGTCGGCTGGCGTACCACAAAGGATTGTGGTTAGAGGCGAAGCGGTTCTTTGAAAAGATTGTTGTTGATTACCCGGAGAGTCCCCTCGCGCCGGCTGCGCTGGCCTTTGCAGCGGAATCATTGCTTCGCGAGCATGACGTGGGCGGAGACCGCACCGAGGCTATCCAACTATACAAGCGACTGCTTCGCGATTATTCAGCCACGTCCTATGCAAAGCGGGCCGCTTGGCGCCTTGGAGATCTGTATCGTGAACAGGGCTGGTTGCAAGAAGCGCAGTTCTATTACGAACAGGCGATAGCGCAGGGCCGTGATTCCTTTGACGGTGATCGGGCCTTGTTGGGGTTGGCCTACACGTTCATGGCCATGCGTAAGTGGAGTGATGCCGAACATGCATTCTCCGCTCTGCGGAAGGGGATGACACACGAGCTGTTGGCTCCCCATGCTGCAATCGGGTTGGCGCATGCTTTGTTTCGGCAACAACGACTCACTGAGGCTCAGGTGCTCTATGAGCTCGGATATCGCCGCTGGCCCACATTTTTCCGGCGCGACCCCCTAGCGATTCAGCGAGACGCAGTGATCCACGCCATGGGTCATCGTCATCGGGCGGCGCGTGAACTCTTGTTGCTCTTGTACAACCTATATCCACGCCATGAATTCGCACCGGTGGCGCTGTTGTATGTCGCGGACAGTCTGTCGGGCGATGCTCATCCCCTGCAAGCAGCCTTTTTCTATGCGGCGGTGCCTTCTCTTTATCCTGCCAGTCCGTACGGCACGGCCGCGGCCATGAGACTTGCGTCATTGTATCTGGAACAGAAAGATCAGGTGGACAACGATCGATGGAAACTGGCTGTCGCGGCCATGACGCACGACGACTCACTTCTCGAGATCAACGAAGAAACCTATGTCGCCATGCTCCGGGAGATCGCTGCCCGTGACGCTAACAATGCCGTTGGTGTAGAGGCATTAGTCCATTTAGGCAGCTATTACGAGAAGTCGAACGATGGGCCTCGTGCCCTGTTCCACTATAAAGAAGCCGCCCAGCGGGCTGGCTCAACAGGCAGTCCCTGGGCCAGGCGTGCGGGAGAACGACTGTCAGCGTTATTGGCCCCCTGGCTTGAGGGGGCGATCAATGGTCAAAACGATTTTCTCGCGATCAGTCTGTTTCACCGCTATGGTGGGGGAGCCGAATCATTCCTATCTTCACCGATGCTCGTACTGAGGATTGCCGAGGCGCACCGTCGGCTTGGCTTTGCCACAGAAGCTGGTCGACTGTATCAACAACTGACAAAAGCACAGGACCTCCATCTTCTCGAGTTAGCGCTGGTCGGTCTCGGCAAAAGTTATCTTGACCAAGAGGATCCTCAGGCTGCCAGGAAAGTCTTAGAGCGGTACCGATTCCAATTTCAAGCTGGTCGCTATGAGTCAGAAGTGCTGCATCTTTTAGTGACAGCCATGAGGCGACAAGGTGATCTCGAGGGAGCCATGCGCCTCTGTCGCCAGTGGCTTCAGCACCATCCTCAGGGACAGGAAGAAGATCGTTCTTACATGCTTCGTCAATTGGCCGAGGTGTTGGGAGAGCTGAACCGGTTAGATGAATCAGCGAAGGTTTATGAAATAGCCATTAAGCAGGGTCAGCCCTCGACGGATCTATTCATCGCGTTTGCGGAAACCCTCTCCCGTTTGAATCGCCACGAACAAGCCATTGCTGCCTATCAAGCGGCGCTCGATCGTCAGCCCGATCATCGCCAGCGAGAGTGGATTCATCTGCGGACTGCTCTGCACTGGAATGCATTGAAGCACTATGATCGTGCGACCGTGGCATTAGCGGAGGTGGGCGAGACGGACGATCCACTCGTCAACCGGTTTGTCGATTCGCTCAAAAACACGGTGCGCACTGCGCGCCGCCTGCAGATGGCAAAGGAGGATTCCTGATGATGGTTGCTATTGATCGCCACTCTGAAAAGCGAGACTGTCTGGAAACCGCATTCGAGAGTTTCAACCAGGCCGCGCGAACTCTGCAGCGGTCATACGAGGCACTTGCTGCTCGCGTTGAGCAGATGGATCTTGAGCTGGCTCGCAGCAACGAAGCCCTCCGCCAGCAACTTCGTGAGAATGAAACCATGCGAGCCCATCTCGACGGCATTTTGGAATCCCTGTCCACAGGAGTACTCGTCATCAATGAGCAGGGGCTGATTACCCGAAGCAACCGCATGGCTGCGCGTTTGCTGGGCATGGAACAGCAACGATTGCTGGGGCAGCAGGCGACGGTCGTCTTAGCACAGGCGGGCCTTGGGCTGTGCGACCGTCCCCAGCGGATCGGACAGGCGATGGTAGCGGTCACTGAGACTTCGCTGAGAACGGAACTTGGCGAGTCGGGCCGTCTGATTCTCCTGCAAGACATCACCCGCCTCTATCAGCTCGAAGAACAGGTGCAACGCAAGGATCGGTTGATGGCGATGGGAGAAATGATCGGGCGAATCGCGCATGAGATCAGAAACCCCTTGGGTAGTGTCGAGCTCTTTGCGTCCCTGTTGCGCCACGATCTGAACGATCAGCCTGTGGCTTGCCGATATGCGGAGCAGATCTCCCAGGCGGTCCAGGCGATGGACCGCCTGCTAGCCAATCTGTTGGCGTATATGAAGCCGGGGCGTCCCCTGTGTGCCTGGCATTCTGTGGAGCCCTTGATCCTCGACGCACTGAACTTGGCGGCGCATGTGTTGAGCCAAGCTCCAGTGGAGGTGCGGCTCAAATTGGATCCGTCCATTCCTGTAATCTGGTGTCACAGCGAACGAATGAAGCAGGTACTGCTCAATCTCATTGTTAATGCGGTTCAGGCTATGCCGCAGGGGGGAACCTTGACGATCAGCCTCACGAATGATGAAGCGAAAAGCCTCGGGAGGCCGGCAGTGCGCTTGACCATCAGCGATTCGGGAGTGGGGATCGATCCTGCCATCCGTTCCCGTCTGTTTGATCCCTTCTTTACGACGAGAGCCGAAGGAACAGGGCTTGGCTTGGCGATTGTTCATTCCATTGTGGAAGCTCATGAGGGACGAGTGGAAGTGGAAAGCTTCGTGGGGGAGGGCGCCACGTTTGCCGTTGTGTTGCCCCATCCGTCGGCTGCTTGGTCTCGGGGGGACGACCGTGTGTGCGATGATGGCGGCGGAGAAAACCACCCCACGCAAGCGAGCCTGGTCGGATCGGACACTGGAAGGTGACGGCTGATGGAGGACATCGTTCATGATTGACTACCAAACGAATCAGGAAGGGACGGAGAACGTCCAAAACAGCGAAGGTATCTTGGTGGTAGACGACGATCCCTCTATGCGTGCCGCGTTAGTAGAGTCCGTGCGGCGACTGGGGTTTGCAGCACACGGCGCGATCGATGGTGCCGATGCGCTGGAGCGAATAGGGCGATGCCGTCCCTGGCTCGTACTGACCGATCTCAAGATGCCTCGCCTGACGGGGCTTGATCTGGTGAGGGAGATCAAGCGGCGTGCGCCGCAGGTCTCGATCGTTCTCATGACAGCCTATGGCAGTGTGGAAACCGCGGTTGAGGCGATGAAGTTAGGAGCGAATGATTACCTCCTGAAACCGTTTTCCATGGAGCTGCTGGCGCGCGTGATTACAAATCTCAAAGAGGGGCGGGAGAGCGATTCCATAGCAGCCCGCGGAACGTCAGATCAGCGAGTGATCTTGACGCAGGATCCCGGCATGATCCGACTGTTGAGCACGGTCGAGACGATTGCCGCGAGCCAAGCCACCGTGTTGATCAACGGTGAAAGTGGAACCGGCAAAGAGCTGCTCGCTCGGTTCATCCATAGTCGAAGCCCTCGTGCCCACCGACCGTTTATTGCTGTGAATTGTGCGGCACTGCCCGATGGATTGCTGGAGAGCGAACTGTTCGGCCATGAACGGGGTGCTTTTACTGGCGCGGTGATCCGAAAAATCGGCAAATTTGAAATGGCGCATACCGGGACGTTGTTGTTGGATGAAATTGGTGAGATGACACTGGGGCTCCAGGCCAAACTGCTGCGGGTCCTGCAGGAGCGAGAGGTTGATCGAGTGGGTGGACGCGAGCCGGTGCCGGTCAACATTCGCGTCATTGCCACGACCAATCGGGCTCTTCATCGGGAAGTTGAGCAGAACCGGTTTCGCGAAGATTTGTACTACCGGCTGAACGTGTTCCCCATCACCATTCCACCGCTCCGCGAGCGGCTTGGCGATATTCCGTTGTTGGCACGACATTTTGCAGCCAAGGCAGCGGCAAGAAACGGAATGGCGCAGCCGCAGATTCATGACAGCACCGTGGCCTATTTGCAGCGTCTGCCGTGGAGAGGTAACGTGCGCGAATTGGAGAATGTGATCGAACGGGCCGTGTTGCTAGCCGGTGAGGGCCCAATTTTACCCGAACATTGTTTGGTTGAGGTACAGGCTACTGTGGCTCCGCTGACAGGACGAGATCAGCCGCTTCAGCCATCGATCAATGGCTCGCTGTGGGAGATGGAGCGGGAATTGATCTTTAAAACACTGGCTCGAACGAACAACAACCGAACCAAAGCTGCCAAGGAACTTGGCATCAGCATTCGAACCTTACGGAACAAGCTACGTGAGTATCGAGACCGTGGTTGGTCCGCCCCACTGCCTTCCTCATAGGCAGAGGCAAAAGTTGCCGAGAGGAACAATGTGCCAGTGCAATATGCATCGAAGACAGGAGGGATTTGAAAAGAGCGATCGAAACTGTGAGTGGTCAGTGGGGTGAGGAGACCGTCACACCTCGAAGGCTGGCGAGGAAGACGGCATCGAGGTTGCATTAACTGGCAAGGTTAACGATTGTCGGCAGTAGCGGGCAAGTGTGCACCCGTCATGAGCCAGGGAATAGAGCGCAAGGTGAATGAAGATCAGGGAGGGACTGATGACCATCTTTGACCGGACGATGCAATTGCTTGAACGGACTTTGGATCTTCGTAGTGCCCGGCATCGGGTGATCGCTTCCAATGTGGCCAACGAGGAGACGCCTGGCTACCGAGCCACCGAGCTCAATTTTCTCGCGCAACTGCGATCCGCGTATCGAGGTGGGCCCCCGGTGGGATTGACAGCAACCCATACGCGTCATTTTGGCCGCACGGATGCAAGAGGCTTCGAAGCGGTGAGTGGAACGCTGAGTCCGGTGCCGGCTGGCGACCTGCCGTTGGATGGTAACTCGGTCAATGTAGAGCTTGAAATGGCCAAACTGTCCGACAACGTCATGCAATACAACGCGGCGGCGACCATCCTCGCCAGAAAATTTCAAGGGTTGCTCACTGCGATTCGAGAAGGTCGCTAGAGAGGAGAGTGAAGGAGTAGAGGGAACGGGTCTCTTGAGCCTGATGGTGCGATCATTGTTCTTCATGGGCGGGTCAAAAAGGGGGATTGTCGATGGAATTGATGGATAGTTTGGCCGTTTCGGTATCCGGAATGGATGCCCAACGGCGCCGTCTCAACATCATCGCAAGCAATCTAGCTAATGCCCATTCCACCCATACGCCGGCAGGAGGGCCGTACAAACGGCGGGATGTGGTGTTTCGGTCTGTACCCATGACTGATTCATTTAATCGGTTGTTTCGTCGGATTGCCGCTGGACCGGGTCGCCATGCGCTGGACGGTGTGACGGTCGCGCGCATTGTGGAGGACCGGACACCGGGCCAGCAAGTATACGATCCCCATCATCCGGACGCTGACGAAAAGGGATTTGTCCGTCTCCCTAACGTCAATGTCCTCGAAGAAATGGTCAACATGATCGGAGCGTCGCGGGCCTATGAGGCTAATGTCCAGGCAATCAACGCGACGCGGGCCATGTGGAATAAGGCTTTGGAGATTGGGAGGTAGTGATGAAAGAAATTGGTGGTATTGCCAACCCCATGAGTTCTCCGTCTGGAGGAGTGGGGATCGGGGCGGCAGAGGGAGGGGGAGAGTCAGCGGGGTTCATGGAGTCATTGAAGCAGGCCATTGGACAAGTCAATGACGCCCAACTGCAAGCGGGCCGCGCTGTCGATGCGCTCATGACCGGTGAGTCGCAGGACATTCACCGTGCTATGGTCGCGCTGCAGCAGGCCGATATCTCGTTTCAGTTAATGATGCAGATTCGAAACAAACTGATTGCAGCCTACGAGGAAATTCAACGGATGCAGGTGTGAATCGGCTGGTGTAGAGGGGATAAGCAGCACGGATGTTGTCCAAGCTTTCGATCAATCAGCGCATGATCGTGCTGGCTGCGCTTGCCGCGTCCGTGGCGCTGCTGGTGGCGGTCGCGCTTTGGACGCAACAGCCAGAGATGCAGGTGTTGTTCACTAACCTGACGAGTGAGGACGCGGCAGCGATCATCGACAAACTCAAAGAAAGCAAGGTGCCCTACGAGCTTTCAGGCGGGGGGACGACCATCTTGGTTCCCAGCACGCAGGTCCATGAGCTTCGTCTGCAACTGGCTGCGCAGGGACTGCCCCACGGTGGAGGGGTGGGGTTTGAAATCTTTGATCGGACATCGATCGGCATGTCGGAATTCGTCCAAAAACTCAATTACCGGCGGGCCTTGCAGGGTGAACTGGCCAGGACTATCGCCCAAATGCCGGAAGTGGAGCGAGCCCGTGTTCATCTTGCCATTCCTGAGAGGCGGCTTTTTGCCAATGAGCAGGAGCGGCCCCGTGCCTCTGTTGTGCTCTCTCTTCGTAATGGTTTCTCCTTGAGCAAGGCGCAGGTGCAAGGGGTCGTACATTTGGTCTCCAGCAGTGTTGAAGGGTTGCAGGCCAAAGATGTGACCGTCGTTGATGGTCATGGGAATCTGCTATCTGGCTCAACAGCGGACGACACGATTGGATTAACAAGCGCGCAGCTCGACTATCAACGTGCCGTTGAAAAGGATATTGAGACCCGTATTCAAACCATGTTGGAGCGGATTGTCGGGCACAATAAGGCTGTCGTGCGAGTATCAAGCCTCATCGATTTTCGCAAGATCGAAACGACGGAGGAACGGTTTGATCCAAATGGTCAAGTGGTGCGTAGTGAACAGCGAGGGCAGGAAAAAACAAGCGGTACCAATGGTCTCGTGGGTGGTGTGCCGGGAGTACGGTCGAATGTTCCACCAGAGGTCGAGCGGGAACCGGTCGAAACCAGCTCCAGCAGCAGTCAGACAAAGAACGAAACCATCAATTATGAGATCAGCCGGGTTGTCTCCAAGATCGTTGAACCGGTCGGCATCGTCAAGCAGTTGTCGGTGGCGGTGTTGGTGGACGGTACCTATGAAGCGCTGAAAGCGGCGGAGGGAGAAACGGCGGGCACTGAACCAGCGGTAGGGAAACGATATGTGCCGAGGTCGGAGGAAGAGCTAAAGCGGATCGAGGAGATTGTCAAAAAAGCCATGGGTTTCTCCGAAGAACGGGGAGACCAAGTCCAGGTGACCAATGTGCAATTTGATCTGAGAACAGATGAGTTGGCGTCCGGCGCCGCCGATGAGGCCGATGGCTCTTTCCAGCGGTGGCTACCTTACCTGCGTTACGGTGTTGGTGTCTTGTTCTTTGTCCTGATTCTCGTGTTTGTGGTTCGCCCATTACTTGGCTTGTTGAGGGAGGGGAGTAAGGAGAAAGCCGTTGGCACAACGACGTCCCCGGTCCTGCCGCCTTCTTCCAGTGGGGAGCCATCCAAGCTCGTGGAACTTCCCGATCGAGCACAAATCATCGAAATGGCCAGAAAAAACCCGGACGCGACGGCCGTCATCGTCAAACAGTGGCTGAAGGGTTCGTCGGTTAACGGATAGAGGCAATGAAGAGGGAGACGAGATGACACGTCATCTGACAGGAGAACAAAAGACGGTCATTCTTCTTCGTGCAATCGGCGAGGATGCCGCAGCGCAGGTTATGAAGCAGCTCGATCCAAAGGAAATCAAGAAGCTAGGTAGTTTCATGCAACAGGCGGCGCACATTACTAAAGAGGAAGAAGATCAAGTCATTGCCGATTTCAAGGCTATGAGTGCCAAGGGAGAGGTGCAGTTTCAGGGGGCGGAGTTCATCAAGAACATCCTCATCAAGGCACTGGGTCCTGAAAAGGCGGCTCGCATTATCGAGGCCATGACGAAAAAACATTATCCGGGATTGGAGGGACTGCGGTGGGTGGATACCAAAACCCTTGTTCACATGTTGAAGGCTGAACACCCTCAAACAGTGGCTGTCATTGTGGCTCACCTGGAAAGTGATCAGGCAAGTCAGGTGCTTGCGGCGCTGCCAGAATCTCTCCGAGATGACGTTGCCTTGCGGCTTGCGACAATGGAAGATGTGCAGCCGGAAATGCTGCAGGAGTTAAGCGATACCTTGCAGGAAACCTTGTTGACGAGTCAGGGAAGGCGTGCGCAGAGCATCGGCGGTGCCGAAGTCGTGGCCGATATTCTTGCCCGTATGGACAAAGCGACCGAAAGCAGCATCATGACCAAAATTGCCGAGCGGAACCAACCATTGGCGGAAACCATCAGGGCTCTCATGTTCGTCTTTGATGATTTGGTCAAGGTTGATGATCGTGGAATTCAGGAATTGCTCAAGGAAGTGAGCAAAGAGGATCTTCCTCTGGCGCTGCGGGGTGCCAGTCCTGATGTGAGGGACAAATTCTTCAAAAATATGTCGAGTCGTGCAGCGGAGATGCTCAAGGACGATATGGAATCAAGAGGGCCGGTTCGAGTGGCGGATGTCGAGAAAGCGCAGCAGAATATTCTCAAAGTTTGTCGGAAGTTGGAAGAAGAAGGACGCATTGTGATTGCTGGTGCAGGAGAGGAGTTAGTGTAGGTGAGAGAAGGAGCACGCACAGCGGGAGCAGCTCCGTACGAGCACAGGGGGTTGTTGGCGCGACGAACGGCGCTGGCCGGATCTGTTCTCGTCCTCGACGACGAGGAGGCAATTCGGCGGTTGTTTCTTGAGTGGTTTCGTCCAGAGGGGACAGCGATTCGGGTTGCCGCGACGGCTGAGGAAGCTCTCGCGATGGTGAAAGAATCGTCACCAGATCTCCTAATAGTCGATGTCTCCTTGCCGAGACGAGATGGCTTGGCAGTGTTGGAAGAGGCCATAACGATTGACTATCGAATTAGCGGTGTCGTGATGACAGGCTTGGCAACCGTGGATCTCGCCGTTCGCGCCATGAAGGCTGGAGCCGCAGACTTTTTGATGAAGCCACTTGAGCGAGAAGCCGTGCTAGCTACTGCGCGGCGGCTGCTTGAGCGCCGACGGTTGCGCACGGAGGAGCCGGTGGTCAAACAGACCACCATTAGGTCTGGAGCGATTCGTCTTGCCAGCCTGTCGTTGCAAGCATTTGATCAGGACGACATTCCGCCGGTGGAGGAGGGACCCACCGAATATGAGCGAGGATTCGAAGAAGGTGAACGCCGCGCCTTCGAACGATGCCGTCGCGAACACGCAGTCTTAGCGGATGCTGTCCGCAAGTTTAGCGAAGCACAGGCTGCGTTGCGAGCCTCATTCGAAGATGAGGTGGTCGCGCTGGCCTTTCACATTGCGACGAAGGTGCTGCGCGAATCGGCAGAGACCTGTAGAGAGCATATCCTTGCACAGGCGAAAGCGGCTCTAGCGGCGGTGCCGGAGTCGGGGACGGTGGTTATCCAGGTCCATCCTGACGATGCGCCGACGCTCGCGGCTGCCCAGGCTGAGCTGATGGCCCAACGGGATCTTGCATTAACCATCAAGATTGAACCGGTGGCTTCGTTGGCGCGAGGGAGTTGTCTTGTCCGCACTACCAAGTTTGTCATCGATGCGTCCCTGGATGCTCAATTGATGCGGCTGGGGAACGCATTGAAGAATAGAGTGATATCATGAAGCCATCAACCGTACTGGATTATCTTGATCCCATCTCTGTTGCGGGGCGAGTTGTCCAGGCTGTGGGGCTCGTGATCGAGGGCTATGGGCCTGCAACAACGATCGGTGAGCTGTGCAAGATTAGTTCAGAACATGGCGAGCAACGACTTGCAGCGGAAGTGGTGGGGTTTCGAGATGATCGCATTTTACTCATGCCCTTGGGTGAAATGCGAGGGGTGGGGCCCGGGAGCGTCATCACGATGACTGGTCATGTTCCCACTGTACCAGTGGGACCTGATTTGTTGGGGAGGATTTTGGATGGGCTTGGGCGCCCTCTGGATGAACGAGGACCTATGCGCGCATCGAAGCACTATCCCCTCTATGCTGACCCACCCAGTCCTCTCCGACGAGCCCGCATTCGAGAACCTCTTGATCTTGGTGTTCGAGCCATCAATGGATTCCTCACCTGCGGGAGAGGACAGAAAATGGGCATTTTTTCCGGTGCCGGCGTTGGGAAAAGCGTCCTCCTCGGCATGATTAGCCGCTATACCAAGGCGGATGTGAATGTCATTGCGCTTATCGGCGAGCGGGGACGGGAGGTCAAGGAGTTTCTGGAGCGGGATTTGGGAGCAGAAGCCCTTCAACGGTCGGTCGTCGTTGTGGCGACATCCGATCAGGCGCCGTTGGTTCGATTACGGGCTGCGCTCGTGGCAACAGCCATCGCGGAATATTTCCGTGATGAGGGTAAGCAGGTGTTGTTGATGATGGATTCCCTCACTCGGCTGGCGCACAGTCAGCGAGAAGTCGGTTTGGCTATTGGTGAGCCACCGGCGACCAAGGGGTACCCTCCCTCTGTGTTCACGCTGCTGCCGAAATTGTTGGAGCGGGTCGGGACTGGTCCTGGACCAGGAGCCATTACTGGCCTCTACACGGTGCTTGTCGAGGGGGATGACTTGACTGATCCGGTAGCCGATGCTGCCCGATCCATCCTTGACGGCCACATTGTCCTTTCACGTGCCCTTGCGGCTCGGAATCACTTTCCGGCGATCGATCTTCTCCACAGCACTAGCCGTGTCATGCGTGACATTGTTACCCAGGAGCACCGACAAGCAGCCGGGCTGCTATTGGAATTGGTTGCCCGCTACCGACAGTCTGAAGATCTCATCCTCGTGGGGGCCTATAAGGAAGGAACGAACAAGGTCCTGGACCAAGCGGTGCGAGCGCAGGATGTCATCAATGCCTATCTGCGGCAAGACATTGACCAGCCGGCGCCCTTGCCGGTGGCCGTTGACCACTTGATTCAGTTGGCCAAGCGTGTCTCATGAGCCTAGAGACATTACGTAAATTTCGCGCCCAGGAGCGGGAGACTCTCATGATGGAGTTGGCAGGCATCAGCCGCGAATTGATGAGCTTGGAACAACGGTGTGGGATGCTGGAAGAGCAATTGCGGAGCGATGCCTCTCTTGCTCAGCGTCAGGCGGTGCAGGGAACGACGACACATATGTGGTTGGAATGGAATGAACGGCTTGCTTCGCAGTGGCTTTTGTTGAAGCAGGTTCGAGAGACAGTGCATCGGCTGACCGAGGTGTGGAGCAAGACGCGGACTCGTTTGATCGAGGTCATACAGGAAGGGAACATGCTTGATTGCTTAGAGAATCGGCGGCAAGCGGAGCGGGACACGCTCATAAGAAAGCAGGAGCAACGAGCTTCTGATGATATGGCTGCCAGACGGTCGTGTTTGAACAAGAAGCCGTGATGAGACCGGCTTTGCTTGCTCGGATCGGCACTCGAAGAGTTGGGGACCACATGATTCTCAGTCGGGCTGAAATGCGGAGGGTGGTGGGGCGTGAGGGGATGAAAGCGACGGCTGTGCCACCGATACCCTGGTTCTGGATGGCGACAGGTGCTCTACTTGCTCTTGCTGTAGTCTTGTGGGGGGGCGCGCAGTTTGGACATGCCTCGCAGAATGCGAAGACAACGCCGGAGTTCATGCCTTCGCAACAGCCGTCGTCTCTGTTGCTGGCTCAACAGGATGGTTTAGGAGTGGCTGGAGTACCACAGGGAGAACCAGGGAACCAACCGTCCGCTGGACCGAGAAACCTGGTTCAGGGGCCGGCGCTGGATGTGCCGGAAGAAGTCCTGGCCCTCTTGGATCAGCGAAAACGGTCACTGGATCGCCGAGAAGAAACGCTGAAACAGCAAGAAGAGCGGCTGCTGGCATTGCGGGCCGAACTTGACAAGTTGTTGGCCCAAAACGAAGCGATAGCCAAACGAATTGAGACCGCTTTGGCCAAGGAGACCCAGCAGATGGCTGAGCAGAAGGCCGCGCAGGCTAAGGCGTTGCAAGAGAAAGAGCGACTGGCCCAGCAACAACGGGTTCAACTCGCCAAGATGTATGAAACGATGCCACCTGAGGACGCGGCGGCTCGTCTTGAACGATTGCCGGAGCGAACAGCTATTGAAATCCTTCGCCTTGTCAAAAGCAAAACAGCCGGTGCAATCCTCGCGCAAGTCAAACCTGAGCGTGCGGCTAAACTGACCGAACAGTTGCTGGCGCAAACGCCCTGACCTCCCCGCGCAGTTCCTACCCAGCGAGAAGCAGAATTTGCCGGGAGACTGATCAGGTTCTCCCTTCCGCTTTCGCATCGCTGGTTGAAATTCTTGTAGATTTCAATTGTTCTGTCATGAACCAAGATTGGCATAGGGCTTGTAAGAGTGTCGACTGACAGTATGAGGGACAACGGGGGCGCCATGTCATGGACCATGACTATGCTGGTGCCTGCTGCGACAGATGCAGGGGAAGTTCGCGATTTGTCTGCAAGCGGGCCGGCAGAATCCAAGAAATCTGTAGAGGATCGGAAGCACAAAGCCTCCAAGGGCTTTGCACCGAATGCCTTTTCCTCCACGCTGCAAGCTGCTGAACGAGCACAGAAGTCGTCTAGGACCGACTCAAAAATGGAACGGATGGAGTCAAGGCCTGGCCAGGAATCACGACGACGCGTAGAGGATGACCATCGTGAACGGCTGATTCGCATGGTCAGCGATCGCCGATTTTCAGACGATGGATTCTCAGACGACGAGGGCGAAGAGACAGTGCCTCGTGCAGTCTCAGTAGCAGGAGACCATGATGGGGACAAAGGATCAGAGGCGGCGATCACGGGATCAGTTATTGCTGAACAGCCGAAAGGACTGTTGTCTCAGGATCGACTGGAGCCGTTGGTAGTGTTCCAGATTGATTGGTCAGCTCCGGAACAGTGGGCGTGGTTGATGGGGGTGAACAGAGGGGAGACTATCGGGATCGCTTCGCTTGAGTCTGAGGCAACGCAGGATGGTCGCGATACGATGGCATCCTCCGAACCCATGTCTTCTCGTGAACTGCTCACTCCAGATTTCGAAACGGGCGTGTCGGTGCTGGAGGGGCACGATGTGGTGGCACAGGGACAAGACGAGCATGGTGCGGGGTTCATCCCTACACAACCGTCTGTTGCATCACGAGACGTGAGAGTTGACGGTCTTGCCTCCGGAAGCGCCAAGGAGCACGCACATGCCGATAGCAGTCCTTGGCCGCTGGATAAGCAGCTGAATCGGCTGTCTTCAACGGGCGCACAAGAGCCACCCCTTGCTCGTAACCTTCCTGCGATCGAGCTGTCGCTGAAAGGTGGGCACAATGATCCCTCGTCCAAGAAGCTTGACAGAGTGACACAGTCACCACGGCAAGAAGAACCGATTTCGTTCTCTGTCGGCCCAGATATCCCGCTCCGCGCGGTTGCTTTGCATGCAGTGTTTCCTGGAGAAGAAACGCCGAGCGAGGATCTCTTGATCTCTTCGTCTGGTCAGGTGAATTCCCCTCACGGGGAGAATCAGATGTTGCACGATGGGCAATTGAAACGGGATAACGAAATTATTCGGACGGAGTTATCAAACCAACCATTACCCGATATCTCGCTGGGAAGTGGGCAGGAGCCGATTATGCGGCTCCTGCAACGTCAGGAAACGGTGTCGGCGATGAGCATGTTGCCACCGTCAGCACCGGCGGAGGAGAGGTACCTCGGCGATGGAACACCAACTCTGCGGGTTACCCCCACCGGCTTTGCTCAGGATAGAACAGGGGCAATTGTGCCCCGCGCCGTGGCGTTTGAGGTGGCGGAACCGGAATTAGGCCATGTCACTGTTCGTGTCGCGGTCAAAAACGAGTTGGTTCATGCTCATGTGTTATCGGATCGTCCGGAGGTCGCCGCTTACCTGGCAACTGGCTATGATCGATTGCAGTTGGCATTGCAAGCCAGTGGTTTGGCAATGGGAGACTTTTCCGTCGATGTTGATCGCCACGGTTCGAACCAGTCTTTTGATCAGAATGCCTCGCCGGAGCAGAGGTGGTCTTGGCAACCGGAGCAGCAGACGCCCGAGGCTCTGCGGGATCAGGCCGATTGGTCACGAAGGCCTGACTCGTTGCACGCTGGTTTGCTAAACGTGATCGCGTAGAGTGTCATGCAACTGGCGTGGAAACAGGGAGCGACAATCGCGGGCGCGACGCCGTAACTCAAGGAGGATCATCACACGATGGCTACCATTGCCGCTATCACTGCAACAGAAAGTGCTACCGACGTGACTCGTTCCACTGGACCTCGGGAATTGGGACAGGAGGATTTTCTCAAACTGCTGGTGACGCAGCTCAAGCACCAGGATCCTCTTAACCCGACGAGCAACACGGAATTCGTCGCGCAGTTGGCGCAGTTTAGCCAGCTTGAGCAAAGTATCAAACAGGCACAGTTGCTCCAACGGGCTGTGGAGGCGCAACAGACGTCGCTTCAGTTTGCCTTGGTGCCGTTGGTGGGGCGAAGGATTGGTGTGGAAAGGCCCTTCATTGAACTCGGTGATGGATCAGCCACGATCCAGTTTACCTTGGAACGGGATGCTGCCAGGGGACGCCTCGATATTCTAGATGAACAAGAGCGGATTGTGCGATCGCTGGACTTGACCAACCGTCCTGCTGGCCTGAATCGGATGGAATGGGACGGTCGAAGAGGCAATGGAGAATTGATGCCGCCAGGGGTCTATCGCTATCGCGTCAATGCCGTGGATGCTCATGGTGACCCTGTCCTTGCCCGCAGCTACGCCGATGTTACGGTCTCAGCGATTCGAATGGAAAATGGAATACCGAAATTAGTCGTTGGAAATCTGAGCCTTGAGCCAGCGGAAATTGTGGAATGGCGCTAAGGTGCGAGGTTGTAAGAAAGGAGGTCTGTCCGTATGGGAATGCTATCGTCGCTGTTCACCGGAGTGAGCGGTCTCAACGCCAATGGCATGGCGCTGTCCGTCATCGGAAACAATATCGCCAATCTGAGCACCGTGGGCTTTAAGGGAAGCCGAGCGACGTTCGCCGATCTGATCAGTTCCTCGATTACGGGAGGGGCGGGCGCGATCCAAACGGGGATTGGTGTGGCATTGACCTCCGTGCAGGGTAATTTTTCGCAAGGGTCGCTGGCCTCCTCCTCGAACGTCCTTGATTTGGCCATTGATGGCAATGGGTTTTTTATTCTTGAGGACGCCAATGGTGCGCGGTTTTATTCACGAGCCGGGATCTTTCGATTGGATCAAAACAATTATGTCGTCGATCCAGTGGGCTTTCGGTTGCAAGGGTACTTGGCCGATGCGACTGGTACCATTACTGGAACCATCGGCGACATTGCTCTTCCGTCCACTACTGCGCCACCCCGTGCCACCACGACCGCGTTCATTGCGGCTAACTTAAACTCTGCCAGCACGCCGATGGGTGTGAGAGGCAATCTCGTGGGATCTGCCCCCTCTACCACAACAACAGCACCCGGCAACAACAGTTTTAATATCAATCTGAACGGAGACGGGGTACAGACCGTCACGGTTGCCAACGGTCTCACGGGTGCGGCCCTAGCTACGGCTATCCAGAATGCCGTGCGGGCACTGACGCCCAATAATCCTTATCTCGCTGCCGCCTATTCTGGTTTTACTGCAACGGTGAGTCCAACCGGAGTCTTTACCTTTACGTCCGGTATAACCGGCATACCCAACGGCTTCAGTGGCGGGACGGGGACCATCACAGTCACGGCCAATGGAGGCGATACCTTGGCGGCAAATTTGAATATGACGACGGGGACCCCAACAGTCGGGACAGATTTTCTAATATCCAATCCCTCTGGCACCTCAGATTTTTCAACTTCCATGACGGTGTACGATTCGCTGGGCAATCCTCATCTCCTCACCACCTACTTTACAATGATTGGCGATAACACCTGGAATTACAATGTCGTTGCCTCAGTCAACGAAGTAGTGACGGCGAATTATCATCCCAGTAACATCGATACCCTCTTGGGTATTGTGCGGGTTGGCTCCGGCACCTTGATGTTCAACACCGACGGAACTCTTGATCGAGAAAGCTCCGTGATCCGCTACGATACCGGGACAGCGGCCGGCACGGCTGGGACCTCGCCCGGCGAGTTGCAGGTTGACTTTGTCGGAGCCACCCCGGATCAATTGATCACGCTAGATTTCGGTACCAGCGTCACCACCGATGGCGGGGCTGGTCTGGATGGCACCACACAATTTGGTTCACCCTCGGCGCTGGTACAGTTGACGCAGGATGGATTTTCGGCCGGCACCTTGCAGGCATTTTCAGTTGATACCAACGGTGTGATTAACGGCCGGTTTTCCAATGGTCAATTGCGCACCTTGGCGCAGGTGGCGCTGGCCCGTTTTCCTGATCCCATCGGATTGGTTCGAATGGGGAAGAATATGTTTGCTGAGTCCGGCAGATCCGGTCAGCCTTTGATTGGGGTACCGGAAGGGGCTGGTTTGGGACGGGTGCTCTCCAATTCCCTCGAGCTGTCGAACGTTGATTTGGGAGAGAGTTTCATCGAGATGATTGCTGCGCAACGTGGATTTCAAGCCAACTCTCGGGTGATTACGACATCGGATGAAATTTTACAAGAGCTGGTGAATCTCAAGCGCTAACGTACGCTCTAGTACTTGTGTGAACGTTGAGGGATGGCGGAGGGGCGGACTGGCCGGTCTGCCCCAACCCTTGTTTTCGCGCACCCTGTCTCCCGCGGTAGTCTCTATCCTGTGCTGGAACATGTCAGTTTTCTGACACCACTGCGAGTCTCTTTGACGCATCCCGCTGCTCTGTTGTCCTCTCTGCCCTCGCAGTCCATCAATTACTGATGGAACAAGAGACCGCTCTGCGTCGAAATTCCTTTCCATAAATGGCATAGGCATTGCACATCTCGCAAGGCGCGAAAGCAAGCAAAGAGCTGAAAGAACGAGGAGGATTGTTATGGCAGAGGAGGAGGCGGGAAAAGAAACGGCAGTGTTGGCGGTGGCGCCTCCACTCCCGATTAAGCTCATCATCATTGTGGCGATTCTGGCGTTGGCGATGGGTGTCGGTGGCGCAGTGGTGACGATCAAGCTGTTAGGTGGAGCCGACAAAGGGGCCGAGAGCGTCGGCGGGCACGCGAGTGAGGGAGCGGGAAAGGGAAACGATTCTGGTAAGCAGGGATCGGCAGCCGCTCCGGGGATCATGGTTGATCTGGATCCCTTCATCGTCAATCTGGCCGACACGCCGGAGATTCGCTATCTCAAGATCGTCATCAAGCTGGAAGCGGACAATGAAGCGGTTGCGAACGATCTGAAGACTCGTGTAGCGCAAGTGCGGGATACCATCCTCGTGCTTTTAAGTAGCAAGGACGTCAACAGTGTGAGGACAGCCCAAGGCAAGTTTCAATTGCGCGAGGAAATCACGCAGCGTGTCAACGGCGTATTGTCGAGGCCGGGAGTCCGCGGAGCGTATTTCACGGAGTTTGTCGTGCAATAGGTTCCCCGTATGGAAAAAATTCTCTCCCAAGAGGAAATCGATGCTCTGCTTAAAGGGATGGAGTCGGGGGATGTAGACACGACCCCCAAGGTACCGACGTCGGAGCAGGGCACCGTCGCTCCTTATGATCTGCTCAATCAAGAACGGATTGTCAGGGGTCGGATGCCCGCTTTGGAAATGGTCAATGATCGATTTGTCAAACGCCAAGCCCTCTCGTGGACAAGTATGATGCGAGAAACGGTTGATCTAGTCGTGATTGGAACCCAGGTCATCAAGTTCGGCGAGTTTTTGAAAAAAATTCCGCTTCCCTCTTCGATCAATGTGTTTCACATGCATCCTTTACGGGGCAGTGGTCTCTTCGTCATGGACGCGTTTTTGGTCTATTTGATCGTCGATTACTTTTTTGGTGGCAAGGGGCAGACGCACGTCAAGCCTGAGGGGCGAGACTTTACACCGATCCAACTGCGTATCATCAGGAAATTGCTTGCTCAGGCGTTGCTCGACCTTGAGAAGTCGTGGCAAGCCGTGTTGCCGATCAAGGTGGAATATGTGCGGTCGGAAAGCAACCCTCAGTTTGCCATGGTTGTGACGGCGTCCGAAATCGTGGTGGTCGTGACGATCCAAGCGCTTCTAGGAGATGGGGGGCGCGACTTTTTTCTCATCTATCCGTATTCGATGTTGGAACCCATCAAAGAAAAACTGTATTCGGGGTTGGTGTCCGATCAAGTCGAGCAGGACAGTGCGTGGGCGACTTGCTTTCGCGAAAAGCTGGAAGAGTGTCCGCTCACGGTGTCGGTACGTCTGGGGACAGCGACGGTCACGTTACGTGATGTTCTGAATTTTTCACCCGGTGATGTGATTCTGTTAGACCAGCGGCCGGGTGATCTACTGGATTGCTACGTAGAAGGTATCCGGAAATTTCAAGGAACCCCCGGTGTGTATCGGGGCAACCATGCTTGCCGCATTACGAAGATCTTCAACTAACAGTTTGCCATCGGAGTCACGAATATGGTGGAACCTGAAGCAGTGCCCGAAGGGGGAGGAAAAAGGGAGCCCAGCCGAGGCGACGGTAGCGCGGCTGCCACTCCACAACCGGCGTCCTTTCCGCCCGTTCAAAACGCTGAACCAGCGGGGACCCCCAAAAATATTGAGTTTCTCCTTGATATTCCCATGAACGTCTCTGTCTACGTCGGTTCAACAAAGATGGCCATTCGTGATCTGCTTCAATTATCGCAAGGGTCGGTGATTGAGCTGGATAAATTGGCGGGAGAACCGATGGATGTGATGGTAAACAACAAATTGGTGGCTAAGGGCGAAGTTGTCGTGGTTAACGAAAAATTTGGCATCCGCTTGACAGAGGTCATCAGTGCCGCGGAGCGGGTTCAACAGCTTGGCTGACGAACAACGGGGGGGAGATGATCGATTTTTGGGACAGCCTCCTTCGCACAGTGTCGGCTCTGGTTGTCGTGTTGGCGTTGATGGTGCTTGCGGCGGCCGCTGGCAAGCGATTGGTTGGAAGAAGAGTCTCTCCGACCGGGGGGCGCGCGCTGGTGAGGGTAGTGGCTAGCGAATCCATTGCTCCCCGGAAGACCATTGCGGTGGTGGCTGTGGCAGGAGAGTATTTCGTTGTCGGCGCCACCGCGACGGACTTGGTGCCACTGGGGCGAGTAAGTGACACGGAAAAGGTGCGCGAGTGGTTGGCGTTGGAAGAGCCGTCATCCCAGCCGCCGGCTGTTACGCGGCCGATGGATTGGTTCTTCGGGCTGTTCCCTACCCTGTTTCGCCATCGGGAGTTCCATGACGGACATTAAGCGATTCGGCCGTTCCAGATGGGTCACAGGTACAGGACTATGGGCTATGATGATGCTCACGATCCTGTTGTGCTGCTGGCCCACGACCGACACATGGGCCTCGGGTGCCACCATCAGCATTGATCTTGGTTCCGATTCACCCAAACAAACCGCTGCCGTCATCCAAATTCTCATTTTGCTTACAGTACTGTCGTTGGCGCCGGCGCTATTCATCATGGTGACGTCGTTCACGCGGATTGTGATCGTGCTGTCTTTTCTTCGTCAGGCGCTCGGTACCCAGACAGTGCCGCCGAACCAGGTGCTGCTATCTTTGGCCTTGTTTTTGACTCTTTTCGTGATGGCTCCGGTGGGACAGGCTGTGTATACCGAGGCACTTCAGCCCCTCATGGCTGAGAGGATTTCGTATGAAGAGGCATGGACGAGAGGTATTGAACCTGTCCGTGGGTTTATGTTGCGCCAGGTCAGGGAGCGGGATCTTGAACTGTTTATCGATTTGGGCCGCTTGCCCAAGCCGGAGAAAGTGGAGGATCTTCCGACTCATGTCATCATTCCCGCATTTATGCTGAGTGAACTGCGCATCGCCTTCCAGATTGGCTTTTTGATCTACATTCCCTTTTTGATTGTCGACATGGTGGTCGCCAGCGTTCTCATGTCCATGGGGATGATGCTGCTCCCGCCGGTGGTGATCTCCCTGCCGTTTAAGTTAGTGCTCTTCGTGCTCGCCGATGGCTGGTACTTGGTTGTGGGGTCGATGGTTCGGAGTTTTCAATGACGATAGCTGGCAGGCAAAGGAGGAGTCCTGTTGGTCGACTAATGAGCAAGGCAAGGCTGTGCATAAACAAGCGAGGTAGGATCCATGACGCCTGAAGTGGTAGCCGAGGTGGGACGACAAGCGCTGGAGACAACATTGTTGGTCGCAGCACCAATTCTTGGTTTGAGCCTCGTGGTTGGACTAGTTGTGAGCGCCTTTCAGGCAATGACGCAGTTGAACGAAGCGACGCTGACGTTCGTTCCCAAAATTTTAGTGCTGTTTGGGGCCTTGCTCTTCTTTTTTCCTTGGATGATGAGTGTGCTGACAACCTTCACGGTTAATTTGTTGGCCGATATCCCGCTCTACATCCGCTAAGGCTTATGGTGTTGACACAGACCATTCAGATCTTGTTGCCGGAATGGCAATCCTTTCTGGCGCTGATCGTGCGAGTTGGCGGGTTGCTCGCCGCGCTGCCAATTTTGAGCGGACACGCCGTTCCAACGAAGGTCAAGGTGCTATTGGTCTTGGCGTTGAGCGCCGTGCTGGCGCCGGTCGTTCGTCTCCCCGCCGTTCCGTTCGACCCCGTTGCTCTGGCGGCCGGTCTCGCTGGCGAGCTGGCGATCGGCTTGACGATCGGCCTAGCGGTACGGCTGTTTTTCGGCGCGCTTGAACTCGCCGGCGACGTCGTGGGGATGCAGATGGGATTCGGCGTCGTGCAGCTCTTGGATCCGGCCACCTCGCACCACATGCCGGTCATTGGGCGGTTCTTCACGCTGTTGGCTTTACTGGTGTTCCTGTCGCTCAACGCCCACGTGTTGGTCGTCTCAACCATCGTGGCCAGCTACGATGCAATTCCCGCATTCGGGATGCTGCTTCCTATGGGATGGGGTGAGGAAATTGTATACCTCTCTCGCGAGATGTTCGTTATTGGACTCAAATTAGCCACGCCGGTCTTGGTCACGGTCCTCGTCACTAATGTGTTGTTGGCTATCTTGGGGAGGGCGGTCGCCCAGATCAATGTCTTCGTGCTCAGTTTTCCCATCACAATCGCAGGTGGATTAGTGATGCTCGCGTTGGCGATGCCGTTTGTTGTTGGGTTGCTGGGGGGAGAAATCGAGCGGCTGGAATTGGAGATCGAGCGGCTCGTCAGGGTGATGGGACATGGCTGAAGACTACGGCAACAAAACTGAGCGAGCAACACCGAAACGTAAGGAGGAAGCGCGCCAAAAGGGGCAGGTGCCCTGGAGTCGCGATCTCTCCACTGCCGCTGTGCTACTGGGGGGCATCGGTTTGTTCGCTGCGATGTTGCCGGTTAGCCTGCAGACGATGATTGAGATGACGAGGGAAGGGTTGAGTCTTTCGTTGTCGGATGGCTGGCACAACGACTTGACGGTCGAGCGGGTGCATGAACGAGTGATCCAAGCTGGCAGGAACGTGTTGGCGGTGACGTTGCCGATAGCCGGCGGGCTTCTCCTGGTTGGATGGGCGGCAACGGTCGTCCAAACAGGGTTTCTTTGGAGACCCGATGTGCTGCAGCCAGATCCTAGCCGCATCAACCCATTTAAAGGGGTGTCCCGGTTACTATCGCTCCGCTCTCTGGTGGAACTGCTCAAGGGGCTACTGAAAATTGCAATCGTGACGGGGATCGGATTTGCCGTGTTGCGGCGGGATGTCCCTCTGGTGCCGGGGTTAAGTGATGTGGACTTCGGTACGTCGCTGCATGTGACGGGATGGCTGTTGTTGAAGGCGGCCTTGGCGGTCGGTGGCGCGATCGGAGTTCTCGCCGGGTTGGATTATCTCTATCAGCGGTATGAATGGGAGCGCAGTTTGCGCATGTCGAAGGAAGAAATCAAAGAAGAGCTTAAATCGACAGAAGGAGATCCGCTGATGAAAAGCCGCGTTCGAGCCGTCCAGCGGCAGTTTGCGAAGAAACGGATGATCGCGGCTGTCAAGACCGCCGATGTTGTGGTGACAAATCCTACGCACTTGGCCGTGGCGCTTAAGTACGACGCGTCCCGTATGGCGGCTCCCTATGTAGTGGCGAAAGGAGCCGGGGAAGTAGCCGAACGGATTCGTGAAGTGGCCCGCCACCATGGCGTACCGGTGGTCGAGAACAAGTTTGTTGCTCGGACCCTTTTTGCGTTGGTGGATGTCGGAAAAGAAATTCCCTCGGACCTCTATCGTGCGGTGGCCGAAATCCTTGCGTTCGTCTATCGCGCCAGGGGGATGGCGACTGGGATGGGGGCCACTGGTTTGTAACCACTGACGGAATGACGGGACTAATCCCGGCGGTTCTAAGAGATCAAGCCATTTATGTCGACCAAGGTTGAACCAATTCAGCGCGCGCCGTTCGTCAAACATTCCGACATCATCATTTCCATGGGCGTTGTGGCCATCTTGATGGTCATGTTGCTGCCCCTCCCCCGTTTCTTGCTAGACCTCTTGCTCAGTTTCAATATCACTCTGTCTGTCATCATTCTGTTGGTCGGTCTCCAGGTACGACGGCCCATTGAGTTTTCAGTCTTTCCGTCCATTTTGCTGATGGTCACTCTCTTGCGGCTGTCGCTCAACATTGCTTCGACCAGGTTGATTCTGTTGCATGGCAACGAAGGGGTTGGCGCAGCCGGCGAAGTCATCAGGGCATTTGGCAATTTCGTGGTTGGTGGCAATTACACTGTGGGGCTGGTGGTGTTTTGCATCCTTGTGGTCATCAACTTTGTGGTGGTGACCAAAGGCGCTGGTCGCGTGGCTGAGGTTGCGGCGCGATTCACGTTGGATGCAATGCCAGGCAAGCAAATGAGTATCGATGCCGATCTGAATGCGGGATTGATCAATGAGGCCGAGGCACGACGGCGACGACGGGAAATTGCGGAGGAAGCCGATTTCTATGGCGCGATGGATGGCGCGAGTAAATTTGTGCGGGGTGATGCCATTGCTGCTGTTGTCATTATCCTGGTTAACATCGTCGGCGGCTTAGCCATCGGGATTCTTCAGAAGGGTATGAGCCCTGCGCTGGCCGCGCAAACCTATACCCTGTTAACCGTAGGCGAAGGCTTGGTTGCTCAGATTCCCGCCTTAATCGTTTCTACAGCCGCTGGCATTGTCGTCACGCGCGCTGCTGCCGAGACTGATCTTAGTGGAGAGATCACCAGACAGTTGCTGACGTCGTCGAAGGCTGTCGGTACAGCCGCCTCGATCCTGTTTGTGCTAGGGCTGGTGCCTGGTCTGCCACACGGTGCATTTTTGGGATTGGGCGCGTTGGCGGGATGGATGGCGTATCGCCTCCATCAGGAGGAGCGAACTGCCGAAGCGGCTGCAACGGCTCCAGCGGCTTCTAAGGCAGAGGAAGGGGTGACGCGAGTGACACCCCTCGAGCTGATGGAACTCCAGGTGGGGTATGGTTTGATCGGTCTTGTTGAAGGCACCACCGGAAATGCCCTATTGGATCGAATCAAGGGATTGCGACGGCAGATTGCCGAGTCGATGGGCTTTATCGTTCCGCCCATTCATATTCGCGACAATCTGCAGCTCCGGCCGAACGAGTATGTCGTGCTATTAAAAGGCGTGGAGGTAGCCAAAGCCGAGGTATTGCCAGGGCATCTATTGGCTATCGATCCAGGGACAGGTCAACGGGGGGTGGTGCAGGGCATTCCAACGAAAGAACCAGCGTTTGGCCTGCCGGCGTTGTGGATTGCCGAAGACCTGCGCGAACAGGCGCAGTTGGCGGGGTTCACAGTAGTTGATGCCGCCTCGGCGATGACGACCCACTTATCCGAGATCATTAAGCGTCACGCGCACGAACTGCTTGGGCGGCAGGAGGTTCAGACCCTGCTCGATGAAGTCGGGAAAACAAGCCCCAAATTAGTGGAAGAGTTGATCCCGACATTGCTGCCTCTTGGAACGGTGGTGCGGATCTTGAGCAATCTGCTCAGGGAGGGGGTTCCGATCCGCGACCTCCGTTCCATTCTCGAAGCCGTTTCAGACCATGCCGCAACGATCAAAGATCCGGATGCGCTCACGGAGTGTGCCCGTCAAGCGTTGGCTCGAACGATTACCAAACAGTATCAGGCGCCGGATGGAACGCTTCAGGTCATCACGTTGGATCCGCTCTTGGACCGATCCTTGGCGGAGCAGGCGGGCAGCCTTCCGCCTGGTGGCTCGTTGCTGCTAGACCCAGCTCTGTCGCATAAGCTGCTGAGTGGGTTGAAACAGGCGGCCGAACGGGTTGCGTCACAAGGGTACCAGCCGGTTGTGCTCTGTTCGCAAGTGTTGCGCCGACATCTGCGCCGCTTGACTGATCGCACGCTCCCGACTGTGCCGATTATTGGTCTTAATGAAGTGGATATGCGGGTGCGCCTCCAATCGCTCGATACGGTGCGGATCGATGCCGAGCTCGCGCAGCCGTCGTGAGGGTAGCCGATGAAGGTAAAGACGTTTCATGCCTTAAGCATGCAGGATGCCTTGCGGGCGATCAAACAAGAGATGGGGCCAGATGCGATCATCCTGTCCTCCAGGGAAGTGTGGGACAGGGATAGGCCATTGCGGGTGTTCGATCGCCCTGTCCTGGAAGTCATGGCCGCCTGTGAGGAGCCTGTCGTGTCTGCAGTGGCTCCTCCTCAAGAGAGATCACCAAGAGAAGAACCGCGTCAAGCCGATGCCAGGCTGTCCGATCGGCTGACCGCTGTTTCTGATTTTCGCTCTGTGCTTCGATGTGCCCTGGAACCAGATGCTCCCCTTCTTCCTGAGCAGGGCACATCATCAAGCAGGACAGTGAGCTCGGGTGTGGAGTGGCGGCGCAAACGGTTGCGGCATCTGCGCACCGAATTAGGGGAGGTCAGTCGTCTGCTGGGACAAATGTTGCTGCCGGAAACGCAACCGGCTTTTTCGTCGTCGGTGACGGCACTGGACCGGTTATGTCGCTCGTTTGTTCGGCAAGGTATGCATCCTGCGTCGGCAGAGTTACTGGGAACCGATCTGCGACGGAGACTGAAGGAAGCCGATGCCAACAATGAGGAGGTGCTCGTCCGGGCTCTTGGCCAAGAAATTGCCCATCGGGTTTTGATCAAGGGCGATTGCCTTGATCAACTGAACGGTCGGGCCGTGTGTTTGGTCCTTGGTCCCAGCGGGGTGGGCAAGACGTTGATCGTGACCAAGTTAGCTGCTCGCTGCCGTTTGAAGCGACGTCGTTCCGTTGCTGTCGTCACCTTTGATGCCTGTCAGGAGGTTTCGGTGGAACAGTTGCGGCGGTACACACGGACGTTCGGCGTGCCGTTCGCGGTGGCCAAGTCGCCGCGGCAATTGCGGGATGGATTGCGTCGTTATGGCAAGGCACAGTTGGTGCTGGTCGATATGCCGGGAGTTCGGGGTGATGATGTGTCTGTCGCGGTGGAACTTTATCAGATGCTGAGTGAGAGCTGGGTGGTGACCGCGCATCTGGTCCTGCCAGCGTTTGCACGAGCAGGCGAACTGTGCGCCCTCGTTGATCGGACCAAAGTGCTGCCCTCGTTGCACCTTCTGTTCACCAAGCTTGATGAAGCGGAGTCGTTTGGAACCATCTATGAGGTGGCGTATCAAACCGGCCTTCCTCTGTCCTATTGGGGGGTCGGCCAGCGGGTTCCCGAAGACATTGAGCCAGCGTCATCTCTTCGTCTGGCTGCATTGTTGCTCGCCCAACGATATGTCGTTGGGCACGACACCACCGATCTCGCTTTGAATGAATCAGTAAGTGGCTCGGAAACGGGGCGAGAACTAGCGTCCGTTGGGCCTATCTCCCATGTCATGATGTGACGGAGGAATTGCTATGCCAAAACAGGTCAGCGGTCTCGATGCTGCTACTCTGACGACCGGCGGGTCACTCGAAACGCGCACGAGGGTCATCGCAGTCTCAAGTGGGAAAGGCGGTGTAGGAAAAACCAATGTCGTTGCCAGTTGGGCGGTGGCGCTGGGGCGGCTGGGGCGGCGGGTGTTGGTGCTGGATGCTGACTTGGGGTTGGGCAATCTCGATGTGCTGTTGGGCCTGGTGCCGCGTCGCACGATCGAGCATGCCTTGTCTGGTGTCTGTACTCTGCAAGAGATTTGTCTGGAGGGACCAGCCGGCATCCAGGTTCTGCCCGCCAGCTCGGGAGTGCCTCACCTGACCTCGTTGACAGATTCCCAGCAAGTGGTCATCCAAGAGCAATTGGAGGAATTGGCTGCTGGCATGGATGTGCTCTTGATTGACACCGGAGCTGGCATCTCCCCCAACGTCACATTCTTTGCCTCTTCGGCCCATGAGATCGTGATTGTCGTGACTCCTGAGCCGACATCGCTGACCGATGCCTATGCCTTGATCAAGGTTCTGACCCAGCGGTATCGGGAACGTCGCTTCAAGGTCTTGGTCAATCTCGCCAGGGGACCAAGGGAAGCAGCAGAAGTGTTTCGTAAGTTGGATACGGCGGTGGATCGTTTTCTTCATGCGATCGTCGAGCCCATCGGTTATGTCCCGCAGGATGATTATGTCCCATTGGCTGTGATGAGACAAAAGGCGGTGGTGGATGTGTTTCCCGATGCACCGGCTTCGCAAGCCTTTGCTCGGTTGGCTCGCCAGGTTCTGCAATGGCCCCTGCCGGCATTGCCTAAAAGCTCTGTCCAACTTCTCTGGCAAAAGATGATTCGTCTGGCATAGAGCCATGGCGTCGGTAGACAAGGTCGGGGAGGAAGCAACCATGGGGAAAGCAGCTCCCGCAAAGACTAAGCAATCCATTTCGTCTAAAGAAGGTAGGCGAGAGCAGCTCATCAAGGAATTTGCTCATGTGGTCCACGCCATGGCGCACCGGCTAGCATTTCGGTTACCCGCGTATTTGGACGCCGAAGATCTGATTTCGGTCGGCATGATTGGGCTCATGGATGCAATGGAGAAGTACGATCCGACACGCGAGGCCAAGTTCAAAACTTATGCTGAGTTTCGTATCAGAGGAGCCATGCTGGATGAGATCCGATCGATGGACTGGATTCCGCGCTCGGTGCACGAACGGATCACATTGCTTCAGCGGACGCACGTGGAACTGATGCATCGCCTCGGTCGGCCACCGACCGATGAGGAGGTCGCCACTGAACTCAAGATGTCGCCAGAGGAACTCGATGAGTTCCTGACGAAGGCGAAGGGAGCGGTGATGGTCAGTATCGAGGACCTCAATCTACAAGACGTAGACGGGCATAAGGCCTTAGCCGCGTTGGCCGACACCCAGAATCCCGATCCCCTTGCCCTGCTGGTCGGCGAGCGGGAACGGGAGGCCGTTGGTAAGGCGATCGAAAATCTGCCCCCAAAAGAACGTCAGGTGTTGACCCTCTATTATTTCGAAGAACTCACCATGAAGGAAATCGGCGACTTGATGAAGGTGACTGAGTCTCGCATCTGTCAAATTCACGCCAAAGCCATCCTCCGGTTGAAAGCGCAACTCTGTTCCTTGTGATGACATGAGGGGCGGTAGAAAAGAAGTCAGGGGCGATGACCACTTGTCTTCGGCAATCTGCTGCTCCCGTGCGTGTAATGGGCGAAGGGAAGATTTTTCCCAACGAGGCGGCAAAGCTCTCCTGCATGAAGAAAGCGGGGCGATCACAATGTTGGTCCGCTCTCATGTGTGAAGCAACACGGAAGGACCTTCTTCTAAAAAATCAATCGTTTTGCTTGGTGAGCTCGATCCGGGGATGATCAGATCGTGCAAGGATGGTTGGCACAGGGGTTGCTCAAATCCCGGTGAGGAGGGAACGAACTAGTTATGAATCGTGGAATTTATCCTGCCTTGTCCGGAGCGTTGGCTCATGAACGGCGCATGCAGATCTTCGCCAACAACATGGCCAATGTGACCACTGCTGGTTTCAAGCAAGACCAGCAGGCGTTCAAGACCATCTTTCCCCCTCACCGAGGATTTGTTCCCGTGATGGGAAGCACGGGGGTGATACAGCGGGCTATTGCTCGGCCGCTGGGGACGCCGGAGCGGCTCTTTGCAGCCCCGGATCGTGTGACGACGACTTTTGAGCCGGGACGAATTCGTTTGACCGGTAACCCTTTGGATCTGGCGATTCAAGGAGATGGGTTCTTTGAGGTACGGACGCCTCAAGGGATTCGCTATACCCGCAACGGCATGTTTTCGCTTGATGGCCAGCGACGGTTGGTCACCGGTCTGGGCTATCCTGTGATGGGAACGTCCGGTGAGATTAAACTGCCAGTCGGAACAATAGAGATCGATGCTCAGGGAACAATCCGGGTCAACAACAAACCAGTCGCGACCATCAAACTTGTAGAATTTCCCTCTGACGCAATGCCGCAGAAATCTGAAGGAGGGTTGTTTGTTGCTGATCACGGTAGACCAGCCAAACAGTCGGTCATTCAAGTTGGTTATATCGAAGAATCCAACGTCAATGTGATTGGCGAGATGGTCAAACTGATCCAAGGTATGCGGGGGTACGAGTCGGTGCACAAACTGATTCAGACACTCGACAAAATGGCTGAAACGGCAATCCAAGAGGTCGGACGAGTAGCGTGACACGAAGGCGGTCTCGTGCTCCACGACACTTACGACGGAAACAGGCGTCGTCGAGCGATCACTCCGGAAGCGTGAAGGTGAAAAAGAGAAACGAGAAGGAGAGGTGACATGATTCGAGCTATGTGGACGGCGGCGACTGGCATGACCGCCCAGCAGATCAATGTCGATACGATCGCGCACAACCTTGCCAATGTCAACACGAACTCTTTTAAACGGAGCCGGGCGGAATTTGCCGATTTGCTGTATCAAATTCAACGTCTGCCTGGCACTAATGCCTCAAGCGTGGGTGTCTTTCCAGTAGGCATTCAAGTGGGGGCCGGTGTCCGGCCGACCACGGTAGCTAAGGAATGGCTCCAAGGCAATATGCGTCAGACCAATAACGAACTCGATTTGGCGATCGACGGCCCCGGTTTTTTTCAGGTGTCTCGTCCTGACGGCACCATCATGTACACGCGCAACGGCTCGTTCAAGCGTGACAACGTTGGCAATCTGGTGACAGGCGATGGGGATCTACTCAATCCCGTGATCACGATTCCCTCCGGTGCCTTGAAGATTGATATCGGCCAGGACGGTACGGTGTCAGTTTTGTTGCCCGGGGTGACGCAGGCCTCGCAGGTCGGCCAGATTCAGTTGACGCGTTTCGACAATCCGGCTGGATTGGTTGCGATGGGTAACAACCTGTTTATCGACAGTTTTTCTTCTGGCCCTCCGATCCAGGGGACAGGAGGATTTGCGACTGGCTTCGGAACGATTCAACAGGGCTTTCTGGAAAGCTCAAACGTCAATTTGGCAGAGGAGATGGTCAACATGATCATCGCTCAGCGAAGCTATGAGATCAATTCGAAGACCATTCAAGCGGCGGATGAGATGATGGCCATCGCCAACAATCTCCGGCGATAAAAGTGGCAAGGAGGAATCATGAAGCCTGGGTTGATATCGGTGGTCTGCGTGGTCATCGGAATCGTGGTGGGAGCAGACGATGGCATCTGGGCTGAAACTCCGTCGGGAGCAAAGCAAACCGTAACACCAGAAGCTCTCGGAAAAGCGATTGAACAGTACCTGGAAAAAGAGTGGGCGCCGGGTGTCAAAGATGTTCGGGTGACGGTCCTGGACCCTGCTGAGCCGATTGCTCTGCCAGCCGGTGCGGCGGATTGGCGTGTGGTTCCGGTTCGCCCGGAAGAGCGGATGGGGCGTCGTCATTTCCAGGTAGCAGTAACAATCAATGGCAAGGCGTGGAAGACAGTGGACGTCGCGGCCGATGTGGAGGCGATGATCGATGCGATTGCGCTTAATCGATTTGTCAGACCGGATGAGATTATCGAGGAAGCCGACCTTAAGACCGTGCGGGTACGGGTGTTTCAGCTCAACCATTCGTACCTCGTTGATGCAGAGCAGGTGATCGGACGGAGTGCCGCACGGCCGCTGCCCATGGATACGCCGATCCGCGCAGCCTTCTTGAAGGCTCCTCTGGTGATCAAAAAAGGTGAGCGGGTCTTGATCGAGGCCCGACGTGGCGGCTTGGTGGTTCACGCCTATGGAGTCACCAAGTCGAGTGGGCAGGTTGGCCAAACGATTCTGGTGGCCAATTCGGATTCTGGCAAAGAATTGCGCGCCAAAGTGGTCGCCCCTGGCCTCGTTCAAGTGGAGTTCTGACCAAGCAGTGGATGGTCGGGCTCGCGTGCCGGGTGGCCGGAGGTTCTCGCGTGTGAGCTCCGCAGGTTGGTATAGCACAATCGCCAAAGCAGCTGAGGAGTAGATACAACTGGTCGGCGACGGTGCCGTCATGAGTTGCGGAACGAGCAAAATGACACGACGCAATATTCGAGGATGGTGGGTCGGGATGGTGTTGGTATTGAGTGCCTGTACCTCTCCTCCCGATACGTCGAGGAAAATCACCGTGCCCCCTCTCCCTCCTCCTAAGACCTTAGGGTCTCTCTGGCAGGAAGAGAACGGACGGGCGTACCTGTATGAGGATCTGCGCGCTATGCGGGTTGGTGATATTTTGACCGTCAGAATCAATGAGAAGCACAAAGGCTCAAAATCAGCTGACACGGCTGCGCAGCGGGAGTCAACGGTTCAAAACAGTCTAGTTGGCAGCGGAATGGGGTATTTCGGGATTCCGGGTTTCAGGGTCAGTGATGAGACCAGGCGAGGATTTGGTATCGACGCATCCGCGAACAGCAAGTTTGGAGGAAAAGGCGCGACTAACCGGGCAGGGACATTGACCGGCACCATTTCTGCCATCGTGACAGAGGTCTTGCCGAACGGCGACCTTCGCATTGAGGGACGGCGGGAGGTCACGGTTAACAACGAGAAACAGTTGATGACGATTTCGGGTGTGGTGCGTCGAGTCGATGTTGATACCAAAAACACGGTGCTGTCCTCGGCGATTGCTGACGCGAAGATTGAATATTCGGGCCTTGGAGTCCTAGACGATGTCCAACATCCTGGGTGGTTCGTAAGAATTTTGGATTGGCTCTATCCTTTTTAGCCGGTGCGTGGCAGAGACCACAGAGGTGTTTCCATGTCAAGGTCCAAACATGAGGTGTCATCAAGGGGACGGCTCCAGCCCCTATCCATCACTCTGGCGTCTCTACGCATGATGGTCATTAGCGGCGTGTTGCGGCGTGCCGATTGCAACCCTCCTCTGTCGCCGGGCCGTAGAGACGCCGGGGTTATGGATCGTCCCCCGATGGCTTTGTCGCCCGAACCAATGGCCGAAAAGGGATGGCTTTCGCGCATTTGGATTCGCCGGAGGCAAGCCCCGGTGATCCCTCCGCGTCCGTTCGGCAGCAAGTGCCGCTCGACCACAGTACTGCCGCGCGTGATCGTGTGGCTGGTGGTGATCGGCTCATTGCTCTGGCCGCTCCCGGCAACTGCGGTGCGGATCAAGGACATCGGCTCTATCGAGGGAGTGCGGGACAATCAGTTGATCGGCTATGGGCTGGTGGTGGGATTAGATCGAACGGGTGATCAGGTGATTGGTGGGCAGTTCACCATTCAGGCGATGATGTCCATGTTAAACAAAATGGGGGTCAATCTGGTCATTGATCCGATTCAGTTGTTGACCAGGAACATCGCCTCTGTGATGGTGACTGCCAAATTGCCGCCGTTTGCGAAGCCCGGTATGACGCTCGATGCGGTCGTCTCATCGATGGCCAATGCGAAGAGTCTACAGGGTGGGACGTTGTTGCTGACCCCCCTCAAGGCGGCGAATCAGCAAGTGTATGCGGTGGCGCAAGGGCCGGTGTCGATCGGCGGGTTTCTCGGTGGGTCTGGTGGGGCAGGAGGGGCAACGGTCATAAAGAATCATCAGGTCACTGGCATTGTGCCAGGCGGGGCTATTATCGAGAAAGAAGCGGTGGTCGATATCGATTCGTGGGAAACGGTGTCGGTGTTGCTTCGACAGCCGGATTTCACGACGGCGGCTCGGGTGGCAGAGGCGATTGAAGGGGTCTTTGGCAAGGGCAGCGCCGTGGCCGTCAATGCGGGTCAGGTGAGGGGCTCTGTTCCGCCAGAGTTCCGTGGGCGTGTGGTGGAGTACATTGCCGCGATAGAGGGACTTGATGTAGCCGTCGATGCGGTAGCAAAAGTCGTCGTCAACGAACGGACTGGCACGGTGGTGTTGGGAGAACATGTTCGGATTGCAACCTGCGCCATTTCCCACGGAAACCTAACGATTTCTGTCAAAAACACGCTCAATGTCTCGCAGCCGCCTGCTCCGGTGGTTGGTTCGACGGGCGGACAAACGGTCGTCACACCAGATGTCCAGACCGAGGTCAAGGAACAGGAGTCGCGCTTGATGGTTGTGGACCAGGCAGTGACGTTGGGCGATGTAGTTCGCGCGCTGAATGCGGTGGGTGTGACTCCGCGGGACCTGGTCGCAATTTTATCAGCCTTGCAATCGGCTGGGTCGTTGCAAGCCAAGTTGGAGATCATGTGACGGCGACGAGAGGTGGTGCACGATGATTGAGCGATTGAATGGAAAAGAGAATGGTCTGCTGTTGCCGCGAACGATGGGGCCCGATCCGTGGTTGGCGGGAGAATCTTTTCAAACCGTTGGCTTGACAAGGCAAGCTCAAATCAGTCGAAATCTTAATCCACAAGAGGAAGAGCGTCGGCAAGTGCGGGAAGCAGGCCGAGCGTTTGAGGCCTACTTCATTGCCTACCTGTTCAAGGTGATGAGGGAAACCATTCCCCAGGGGGCTGTAGCCAACAGGGAAGGAGTCTATCTCAATTTCCTGTCTGACGAAGAGATTGGGAGGCGGGCAGCAGAAGCAGGTGGCCTTGGCTTGGCTCGTCTGTTTGAAGTCTATGCTGAGCAGCAGAGAGGAGTAGGCAGCAGCGGCTCAAGTTTGGGCCCATCCTAACCGATAGAATAAGGGGAAATAATACGGGACTTGCCATGCCGCAGGGGCAATCTGGTGAGGGGTAGCATAAGAAAAATACGCAAAGAGAAGGAGTCGTCCCATGCATATATCGGGAAACGGGAAAGCCGATCATCTAGCAAGGTTGATTTTCGGGGTACAGGATGTCGATGGAGCGGGGGGAAAATCCCCACCCATTTCGCGGGAACCGGCGAAAGATCAGGTTCAAATCTCTGAGCGGGCTAAAGAGCTCCAGCGGATGTTGGCTATGGTTGAGCAGCCAGATCCGGCTCGGCTGGAACGAATCAATCGAATTAGACAGGAAATGGAGAATGGCACCTACGACGTCAGCGGGCGGAAAGTGGGAGATGCACTGATCAAGTATGTGCTGACCGACGCTGTGCTCTAATGGGGTCGAATGCTCCCTTTGGAATGGGAACGGAGAAGTAGAGAGATCTCCCGAGCGATGGTTCCGTCGTCTGGGCCGTCCCGCAAGAAGCCTTCATGAACACACAGCCTCATATGCTGGGAGGAGTCGACCTGTTGCGGCTGATCAGTGAACAAGAAGCTGTTTGCCAGACATTGCTCCAAACAATGTACGAGGAGCGGCAGGCGATCCGGAGTTTGGATCTTGAGCGATTGCATGCTGTCAATGACAAACGGCTGATGTTGCTGGAGTCCCTCCAACGGTTGAGTCAAGAGGCGAACGAAACGGCGCGAACTCTCCTGCTCCAGCACGGTGATGCTCCTGCCTCTTTCCGGGCTATGGGAGAACTGCTTGGTCAGGAAGCGGCAGCGGTCTTTCAAACACGATACGACTCGTTGTCTCGAATGGCGCAACGGGTTTGCGAGGAATTGAAGAGGAACGGTTCGTTGGTGGAGGCCGTTCGCTTGGTGCTTGATCAAACCCTGTCGGCTGCAAGGTTAGCGTCGTCGGGACCAGAGAGCTATGGAAGTGATGGCCGACGGATATCTATGTGGGCGCACGGTATTCTGTCGCAGCAGGGATGACCATGACTGGTGGTATCGGTTCTCTCTTTGAGATCGCCAAAACCGCATTGGCCACGTCACAAGTGGCCTTGACTGTCACGGGCCATAATGTGGCGAACGTCAATACGCCGGGGTATTCGCGGCAGGTGACTGTCTTATCGGAGCGTCCGCCGATTACTGGCCGGCCAGGAATGGTTGGCACCGGTGTGTATGCCGCCTCAATTCGCCGGTCCGTTGATCAATTTGTGGACGCGCAAGTGATGTTGTCGCGGCAGAACATGGGACGATTGTCGGTAGCCAAAGATCTGTTGTCCCGTCTGGAAATGATCTTTGGTGACGGTGTCACGCAGGGAGTGGCAGGCGAATTAACGGAATTTTTTCAGGCGGCCCAGGATGTCGCAACCAATCCAGGCGAGCTGGCAGCTCGGTCAGTATTTCTAGCGAAGTCCCAGCACCTTGCCTTCAGCCTTAATCAAGCGTTTTTCGATCTCGAAGAGGAGAGACGGGCGATCAATTTTCATCTTCGACAGACTATCAGCGAAATCAATGATCTATCGCGCAGAATCGCCATGTTGAATGGCAAAATTGTGACCGCCGAATTGACGGGTCAAAACGCCAACGACTTGCGGGATCAGCGGCAGCAGGCCATCAACGAATTGGCCGAAAAGATCGATGTGACGACGCTGGAGCACTCCACGGGTGCGGTGTCCGTGTTTGTTGCGAGGGGCCAGGTGCTGGTGGATGGAGAGGTTGCGCGTGAGCTGAGTGCCGTGGAAGAGCCGGGAGGCGACGGTGATGTGTCCGTGGGCTATCTCATGGGGGGCACCAGGGCATTGAGCATCGGGGATCTGATCGCCAACGGACGGTTGCGGAGCCTGCTCGAGGTGCGAGATTCGATCCTCACGGAGTTGCGTCAGACGTTCGATCGCATTGCTGCGACAGTGGCGAGTGCCGTTAACCAGATTCACCGTAGCGGGTACGGTCTCGATGGAACGACAGGGCTGGATGTGTTTAGCATGCCGGCAGTTTCGACTAAAGCCGCGCTGTCGAATCAGGGGACAGTAGCGGCTCAAGGGGGGGCTCTGGCGGCACCCAGCCTCTTGACGTTTCGCGACTATGAGATTCGATTTGCTTCGGCAACGGTCTATTCGATCGTTGATCGAACGACTGGCTTGCCGATTCGTGGCAATTATCTAGGCACGGTCATCTCTCCTCCCTCGGTGGATGCTCCCCTTTCCATTGTGACGGGCAGCAATGATACGTTGACCGTGACCGTGGACGGGGTCACATCAGGTACGATTACGCTCACCGGTTCTGCGTCGCCTGGCCAGCCTTACACGTCGGGTGCCGCGCTGGCGGTGGAGATTCAGACTCGCATCAATGCGGATGCGACGTTGCAAGCCGCCGGGAAGTCGGTGACGGTGGTATTTGACACGACTACGAATCGGTTCGTGCTGACATCGAATTCGACAACCGTCTCTTCATCGGTGGATGTTACCGGTGGTACAGCACGATCGTCACTCGGTTTGCTGTCAGGGCTCAGCACTGCGGCATCGGGCTCCTATACTGGTCCTCAGATGTTTCATTTTGATGGCATTAGCGTGACGGTTACGGGTGTTCCCGCTTCTGGCGATGAGTTAGTCGTCAATTCATACAATCACGCGGCACGGGATCTGTCCGTGGTGTTGACAGATCCGGCGTCGGTGGCCGCCTCCACCGTGCGCAACGGGGTGCCAGCCAACAATGCGAACATGCTGGCGTTGGCTGGACTGCAATTTCGTTCGTTTGAACATCTGGGGCCTGCAACGCTGCAGGACGCTTATCGGCAGCGTGCAGCGGATTTCGGCGTGAGAGTTAATGCGACCACGCGGGAATTCGAGGCTCACGAAGTTCTGCGCGATCAAGTTGATGCAATGCGGGCTCAGGTGTCTGGCGTTTCATTGGATGAGGAGTTGATTGCGTTGATCAAGTTTCAGCGAGGGTTCGAGGCGGCATCACGCCTTATTCGAGTGTCTGACGAGCTGTTTCAGATGATCTTGTCCCTCAAGTAATTGAGAGGCACCCTATGCGTGTCACCGAAGCACACATCTTTGGCCTGCTGAGTGACAATTTGCAGCGTGCTCGCGCTCGTTTGTGGGAACTCCAACAACAGGTTTCTACCGGCAAGGCGGTGCGTCGAGCGTCCGATGAGCCGAGTGTTTTTCACCGAGTATCGCACTATCGGGTGTCCCTTGCCGATATCGATCAGCGGTTGCGGAACATCAGCGTGGGGAAGACACGTCTAGATCTCTCCGATCAGACGTTGCAAAGCGTGTCGGGGACCCTGTCGCGTCTTCAGCAACTAGCCGTTCAATTTCGCAGTGACACGAACGGCGTGGCCGAACGGATGATGGGCGCCGCAGAAGTCCAACAACTGTTCGCGCAGCTCCACCTGTTGGCCAATACTGATTTGAATGGTCACCCGATTTTCACGGGCAGCAGCACCCATGGGAGGGCGACGAGTTTGCCTATTACCACCCCCATTTCTCTGATCGATGGTAGTAACGATACGTTGATCGTGGAGGTTGATGGGATCCTATCCGGCACCATTGATCTCACGTCCGGAACCGAGTCGCTGACAGGCAGTGAACTGGCGAGCCGGCTCCAAAGCCGGATCAATGCGGATGTCACGTTGGCCAGTGCTGGTAAACGTGTAACGGTCACGTTTGATGGCGATCGGTTGGTGATCGCCTCCGATTCATATGGGCCCGTTTCGCAGGTATCAGTCGTCGGGGGTTCGAGTCGGACAACGCTGGGGTTTGATGGAGGCAGCATGACGACGGGTGAGGTACCCTTTGCGTTGACCGCGACTGTCAGCCCACGATCGAGTAATACCGGAGGGGCAGTGGCTAGTCAGGGAAGGGTGGTGGATCCTAATGCCGTAACGCTAGACGATTATGTCATTCGCTTTACGAGTGCTTCCACCTATGAGGTGTTAAATGTCACTGTTCCCGTGACTGTTTCGGCTGGTGCGACCAATACAGGAGGTGTGCGAGTGCGTGATGCTGGTGTGACCGATCCCCCCTTGCTGACGTTGCATCAGTACCGGATCCAATTTACCTCACCCACCCAGTATTCCGTCTTCGATGTGACGGCTGGTACTACCGTTTCGTCGGGTAATGTGTTTGTGGCTGGTGCACCCATTGAATTTGATGGCTTACGGGTTGTGCTGACCACCGGCGAAGGAGGGGGGCCTCAAACAGGAGATCAATTTGATGTCAGTCTGGTGCCCAAGACGGTGGCGGCCAACCAACCATATCTGTCTGGCCACGCTGTCGTGGTGGATGGAATCAAGCTGACGATAACCGACGGATTGGGGACGCCAGCGGCCGGCGATCTGTTTGCCATCGTGACAGGGATGCAATATCAAGGGGATGGCGAGCTCCAACCGATCGATGTAGGGTTCGGCCACACCGTGCAAACGAACCTGCCGGGAAGCCGCGTATTTGCCGCGACGGGCACCGATATCTTTGCCTCCGTGAAACAGTTGATTCGCGCCTTACGGGGCAATGATCGGATGGGCATTACTGAGGCGTTGGGGGGGCTCAACGATGGAATTTCGCATATCGGTAGCCTGATGGGCGAAGTGGGGGCATTGGCCAATCGGTTGGCAGTTGGTGCGGATCAGTTGGAAAGCGCGAAGGGGTTCTACACGGAACTACTTTCCCGGACGGAAGATATTGACTTGGCGAAGGCGATCTCGGATCTGCTGTTGCAGCAGTATGCGGTCGAAGCCGCCGGACGCACATTAACCCAGGTGTTCGATAATTCGCTTCTTCGATACTTGCGATGATGATGTCCATGGAGGAACATCTTCGGCCTGTTCGTGTTGGAACAATTGTTGGGGGACAGTCGCCATGCTGGTTCTAACCCGCCGACGGGGAGAAGGTGTGACCATAGGGCCAGATATTAGGGTGATCGTTCTGGGGATGAGAGATGGGCAGGTTCGTTTGGGAATCGAGGCTCCGCCTCATATCCCCGTTCATCGTGATGAAGTGTACGCTCGAATTCTTCGAGAGAATCACTTGGCGGCGCAAACCGGTGTTGTGCCGGTCGAAGCCTTTCAGCCCCTCCTGCAAAGAACAGTGGGTCAGAGACGAGGACGATAGAGGAAGCTATGAAGTGTTCGTCCACCCGGTTTGGGACGTTTGAGATTACCGAGGAACAGGTACTGACGTTTCCGTCCGGTCTCTTGGGATTTCCCGACCATCGGCGGTACGTAATCCTTGATCATGACACGGAAGCCCCTTTTCAGTGGCTTCAGTCTCTCGATGAGGCGGGACTGGCGTTTGTTATTTTGGACCCCGATCTGTTTATGGGGAAAGAGTATTGCATCGAGGTTTCTGATGAAACGTTGGCCGAAATCCAAGGCAAGAGGGGTGAGCCCCTGTCTGTGGCTGTGCTTTTGACGATTCCATCAGAGGATCCCCGTTGCATCACTGCCAATCTCAGAGGGCCGTTGGTGATCAATCCTCGTACTAGACTTGGTAAACAAGTGGTCTTGTCAGCGGAATATCCCGTCCGACATCCGCTGTTTCCCCTTCCGGCACCAGTTGTTGCTGGGGCTGCAAAAGTTGTTGTTTCCCAGGGCTGCTCATAAGAACAAAACGGTATGGTGGAAACTCCTTCATTCAAGGGGGTTTCTAGATTTATCCCTGTCCTTTCGGTAAGATGCCACTGGACTGTTTTCTCGGGGTGGTTTTCACAACGGGGGGTGCGTGGTTTCTCGTCGAGCGACGCAGGGTGTTGTCCTTGTCCTGACCATTCTCATCAGTGCGGTCCTCGTTTTGTTTGTCACGTTGCTGACCAGTGCACAATCTCTCAAAGGTTTGGTGTTGCAACAACTGGAAGCTACGTTTGGGCGAACGGTTGATCTGAGAGACGTCCAGTTCATCGTTTTCCCCAGCCCTCGCCTCCAAATGTCGGATCTGAGAATCTATGAGTCAGACTCAGATCAGGTGCTGATAAGGGCGAAGCGAGTTGATCTGGTGGTGAGGCTGTTTCCACTTCTCCGTCAACGCCTTGTGGGGAAACGACTTCAGATGGAAGAGCCCACCGTGACACTCAGGCGGAGGGCCAGGACGCAGTGGAACGTGTTGGCTGCCACTGGGGGGGGAGAGTCTCAAGGTTGGCCATTAGAGGCTGGAGAAGGCTTGTTCACCATTCAAGAGGTGATCCTGACTAATGGAACCTTGACAGTAATTGATGAAGTGGAGCCTGGTAGTTCTCGCTCCATCACACTGGATCAGGTGGAAGCAACCTTCCTTTTGCATCCCGATCGAGAAGTCGCAGATCTTCGTATGGCCATTGGCCGGCCCAAGGCCCAAGGACCTCTGGCCTTGTCCCTCAACGGAACTGTGAATCTGACCAAGGAGCGAGTACCGCTGGCCGACGAGAATAGCTCATCGCCCTTGCCGTCTGTTCACTTCGATGGCCAGCTAGATGTCGTACTCCTTGACGTAAAGGCGCTCGCTGATTTTCTGGGATTCTTCTCGGTGCCGACGTCTGTAGAGGGAACAGCCTCCTTGCATGGCGCAGTACAAGTACGGCCCGGTATGGTCGGATACGACCTCTTGTTGTCCGACCTAGCCGCAAAGGTGAACGAGGCGACCGTAACGGGGAAAGCGAGCCTGTCTGGTCTTTTGACAGAGCAGCCGGCATTGTCGCTGACGTTCAGCACTTCGATGGTGCCGGTGTCTCCGGCGATGTCGGTTGTTCTGGCTGAATGGATTGATCCGGGACTAGCTGCATTACTAGCAGAGTGGCACATCCAAGGAAACGTTCAAGTCGTCAACGCGACGTTGACTGGGGTGTCTGCTGAAAACGCACATCTGTCACTCGCTGGAGCGTTTCATGTGCAGGACGCTCAAGGGGTCATTGGTCGCGATCGTGTCTTGGCGAAAGCTATCACCTGTGATCTGGTGGTGGAGCCTGGGCGGATCAGAGCCACGGGCATCAGTGGGACCTATGGAGCTATGCATCTCAGAAATGGGAAGGCGGTGCTCTCGTTTGTGGAGGCTGGGCCGTGGTTAGAGTTGGAAGTTTCAGGAGAAACGAGCGCGGCTCAATTGGTGGACACCTTCAATAAAACGTCCCAGGTGGAGTTTCTGGGTCGCCTGTTAGCCAATGCGCAGGAAATCGAAGGATCAGTTGAGCAGACGTTTCGCTTGGCCGGATTTCTGGGGAAGGGAGACGGACTATCATTGACAGGCGGGGAGATTGTTGCGCATGCCGTTAGCCTCTCTCATCCGTCGTTGCCTGACCGACTGACGGAGCTTCAGGGGCGGGTGGTGCTCAAAGGCCAAGAAATTCAGGTGGAGGGAGTGAGGGGGCATGTAGGGGAGGCCCTGATTAATGTTCAGGGGACAATGACGGGAGGGGAATCGAGGGCCTTGCAGGATGTGCTGATAGAAGTCAGTGGGCCGGCCGCAGAGATCGTCCGTGCCCTTGCAGGCAAGTCGCCCGGAAATACGGTGGAGGGGCAGTTGGTTGCCAGGGCCAAGTTGTTTGGTGCCGCTGCGGCTCCGCATCTGCGTGGCCTGGTGGTCTTGGACCAGGTGAAGATGGGGGTTCCGTGGGTGGGGGAAAAGCCAGTTGGCGCGCCAGCGACCCTTGAATTTGAAGGAGACATTACCCAGGCCGGCGGCCTGCTGCTGAGTCAACTGGAGCTGATCGTGCCCTCGCTTCATGTATCGGTGAGGGGGCGTCTAATGCTGAAGGATTCATTTAGTGCCGATGTATCAATTGCAACGGGCACGGTCTCCCTCTCCCGTTTACCGGAATGGATTGCCAAAGGTGGTCTGGAGGCAGGCAATGCGGAACTCTCGCTTGATATTAAGGGCAAAGGAACGGATTGGAGATCCTGGCGGGTAACAGGGTGGTTAGCCCTGACCAATGGCCTGGCGACAGTGACCGGTATCGGAAAGGACGGCCACCTACGAGATTTGTACGCGCGAGTCAAATTGCTGCGCAATGGTGCCGAGATCAAACGGTTGTCATTTAAGGTTCTGGATAGTGATATCGCGATCGAAGCCCTCGTCAAAAACTGGGAGGCAAAGCCGGCGATTACTGGCAAAATCGAATCAAACCGGTTCGATCTGAGCTTGCTGGTTCCACGAGGAGAACGGTCGCCCATTCGGGAGTTTTTTGAAAAGCTTGCGGCCACTGCACAGACAACTATGTCGGTGACCATTGCGGACGGCCACTATGAACGTCTGGCATTGGGGGCGCTGGTGGCTCGTCTCACCGTCCAGGATGGTGTGATCGACGTCGATCGGATTGCCAGCGACTCGCGAAGCGGACAAATCGCGGGTCGGCTTGTGGTGCAACTCCCGCAGAAATTACCGGCGGAGGTGGCCGCATCGTTTCGCGCTACCGGTTTCCCCGTTGAGGCGGTGCTCCAATTGACTGACGCCGAGGATGCCCATGGCGTAAGCGGGATTGCGCGCCTCAGTGGTTCCCTGAGAGGCCATGGGCGCAATCCACAAGGGATTGCCTCCTCTCTTAATGGAAGAATAGAGATGCTGCTCCAAAACGGGCGCATTTTGAAATCGAACGAGCGCATCATCTGGAAGATTCTGAGTCTTTTGAATCTGCCGGCGGTGCTCCAAGGGAAGGTGGATTTGGAAAAAGAAGGCTTGCCCTACGACACCATCACCGCCACCGTTACTGTGACTGATGGTCTGGTGGAAACGGACAATCTCATCGTCAGCAGTCCGATTTTGAAAATCACAGGGGCTGGTGGGTATGATGTGCCGGCCGATCATCTCGATTGCGTCACAGCGGTGAGCCCTTTTGGGTCTTATTCTCAATTTCTCCAGACAATCCCTCTGTTCGGACGAATCTTTGCGGGTGAGCGGATGGGGATAGCCACCGCGATTTTTGCGGTGAAGGGACCTCTTCGTCGGCCTGACGTTACCTACCTGCCGGTCAAATCGTTTGCGTCAGGCTTGTCGGGTCTGGCCCAACTCGCAGTCGATGTGCTCGTCAATTCCCTCACTATGCCAATCGATTTGATGGCGCCGGAGCAAGAGGAATCGCCTCTAGATTCCGAACGAGTGTCGAAACAGGCCGATTCCTAGGATGGTCGTTTCTTGACCGACCATCACCTCCATGATAGCATCCAAGCAGGCTGAGGCTGGTGCCATGGTCTGTTGATTTCTTTCCTTCATGAAGCCGACCCTGCCTCCATCGGACAAATCCAACCCTGCCGTTCTTTTCATTGCTGCGAGTGAACACGATTCGAATTTGTATTATGCGACCAGGTTTATCGCACCGGATCCGTTTATTTTTTTAGAAGTCAAAGGTGAGCGCATTCTGATTATGAGTGATCTAGAACTTGACCGTGCCAGGGCTCAGGCGACGGTGGATCGGGTCCTGTCCTATTCTGAACTTGAATGGAAGGTGAGACGGCAGGGCGTGGCAGATCCGACGCCGGTTGACGTTGTCCACATGTTTTTGAAGAAACAGAAGGTGGAGACGTTAATTGTACCGGCCAATTTTCCATTTGTTCATGCTGTGCGATTACAGGAATTGGGGTACAGGCTGACACCCAAGCGAGATCCGTTTTATGAACGTCGTGCCGTGAAGACGTCGGAAGAAATTCGGTATATCGAAGAAACTCAGCGGGCGACGGAGGAGGCTGTAGCGGCAGCCATAACAGCCTTGCGCCGTTCGACTATCAAACACGGAGAACTGTGGCTAGATGGAGAACGGCTTACGTCTGAGCGGGTGAAGAAATTGATCAACATGAAGCTGATGGAACGGGATTGCATCGCCCAACATACCATCGTGGCAGGGGGCGAGCAGGCCTGTGATCCTCATCATGAAGGAGAAGGCCCGTTGCCGGCGAGACGCTCCATCATTTTTGATGTGTTCCCACGATCGGCTGTCAGTCGATACTTTGCGGATATGTCACGGACTGTCATCAGGGGACCTGCGAGTAAGGCCCTTCGGCGATTGTATCAAACTGTTAAGGATGCCCAGGAAGAAGCCATCGCTCGCATCAAGGATGGGGCGGATGGCAAAAAGATCCATCAGGGCATTTGTGACCGGTTTGAAAAGGCAGGTTATCGGACAGGGAGAGTCAACGGTCGAATGCAGGGTTATTTTCATGGGACGGGCCACGGCGTCGGTCTCGATATTCATGAAGCCCCACGGATCAGCCGAACCGGTTCATTGCTCCAGGAGGGGCACGTCGTAACGGTTGAGCCAGGGCTGTATTATCCGGGGCTGGGGGCTGTGCGCATTGAAGACATGGTGGTGGTGACAAAGGACGGTTGCCGAAACCTTACCTCCTTTCCGAAGGTCTTTGAACTGGACAGAGAGTGATACATGCGCGCCGTGCTTGTGAGTGCACGAGAGGCTCAATGAAATCAGAGCGTGCTCCGACCGGTGTGGTGGAGCGTGTGTCCTTGCCGGATCGTTTATATGGCTGTTGCTCCTGTTCGTTGATCAGAAGTTAGAACCGGGCCCACCCACTCGCATCAAAGAACTCCAGTCCAAACGAGCTGTTGCCAGTCTACTGCACCACTGGTCGGGTGAACGGAGTGCTCGTGGCTCCTCACCTCAGGGGCTAAGTGCATACTGGTGCCTCGTCACCCGGGGACTGAACGGAATATTCTCCATCCGAACAGGGAACTGTGGGGTAAGACGCCGTTGCCGAAGACAACATTGACCAAGTGAAACGGGCCGTGAAACTGAACCGCGAATTGGAGAGAGTGATGATGATCCAGGGACATGAGTCGAGGCTACTTGCGCGGTGAGCACCCGAAGGCGCCACCAACTGGCTTGCTGCGGTTGCCCTAGGCTGCCTCAGGGACTGTGTGTATCTTGAAGGCTTGGCCCAAGATATCCAAGGCGGCAATGCGATACGCCTCAGCGTAGGTGGGAAAGTTGAACACATTGTCGATAAATGATTCGATGGTGGCACCTTGTTGAAGGGCCAACTGCCCGATGTGAACCAATTCCGTTGCCGAATCTCCCACGACTTGTACGCCCAGCAATCGCTCGCCCGATGGATCGGCCACCATTTTGAGGAGGCCATGACCCGCACCGGAGATTTGTGCGCGGGCGACTTCTCCATAGTAGGCTCGTCCGATTAGAGGGGCTCGGTATCGTTCGCGGGCACTTTGTTCATCTAGGCCGATACTGGCCATTTCGGGGATGGTATAGATACCCACTGGAATGGTTGAGGTGGCGTCCCCCACTGGAAGTCCCAGGGCATGCCGCACTGCTCTGCGTCCCTGCTCCATGGCCTTTGAGGCAAGGGCGGGGGGGCCGACCATGTCGCCAACGGCGTAAATGTGTGGGATGGCTGTTTGGCAATATGCGTTGACCGGTATGGTTCCTTTGTCAGTGGTTGTGAGTCCAGCAGCGCCGAGGTTGAGGCCTTCAAGATTGGCTTGTCGGCCAAGTGCCACCAACAGTTTTTCACTTCTGATGGTTTCCCCGCTTCCCAGCGTCGTGATGACATGGGCCGCTCCATCCCATCGGACATCGCGAATCGTCTGCCCTCCCAGGTATCGCCCCCCGTTCGACTCGAAAGCGGCGAGGAAGTGGGTGACGAGTTCGGGATCCATGAATTGAAGAGGCCGGGGGGCTTGGTCAATGAGCGTTACTGCCGTGCCCAGAATGGAAAAAACCGATGCATATTCACAACCGATGACGCCTCCGCCGATGATCGCAAGGGATTTGGGCAGATAGATCATCGACAGTAACGAATCACTGTCCAAGATGTGCTCGTGATCGATGGGAATGTCTGTCGGATTTCGTGGGCGTGAGCCAGTGGCTAACACGATGATCGGAGCGGTAAAGAGTTGCGTGCCTCCATCGACCGTTTCCATTTCGATGACAGTGGGGCTGCGGAATCGCGCCCGGCCGTGGAAGAGATGGATTCCATTGCGGCGAAGCTGGAGACTCATGAACCGGTCATGCGCCTTGACGACTTCTTCCAGCCGGTTAAGAAGCATCGCGATTTGAATGTCTTGCTTAAGACTAAAGTTGAAAGCCTTGCAGGCTCGCTGCAGTCGGTCCAACTGAAGGGCGCTCTCGCGCAAGGTTTTGCTGGGAATGGTTCCTCGGTAGACGCAACTGCCGCCGATACCGCGCTCTTGCTCGATAAGCGCGACTCGTTTTCCCGCTTTGGCTCCCTGGATTGCGGCCTTTTGGCCAGCGGGTCCGGCTCCGATTACAATGATATCGAAAATGTATGAGTGACTCATAGGTTCATCGATTCGACAATAGTCAAAACTTTGTCTTTGCTCTTGACCAACTGCTCGACGTCGTTGGGGTAAAGATTCAATTCGATAAGAGCCGGATGGTTTCGCAATGTCGCCTCGGGTACCTCGTCGGGACACAATAGATGAGTCGCCAACTGATCGGCCACACAGGTGAGGAGACATTCCTGTCTGAAAGAAGAGGCGTGGTCATAGTCCCTGTAGTATTGCGTAGCTTCAACCACTTGTTGAGGCAATCCCCATTGTTCTCCAATGATGCTGCCAATGTGTGCATGATGCCCCTCGATGAGCATGTCAAGCGTCGTTTTGGTGAGGGGGAGATTACGTTCTCGTGCGATAGCCACCACCGTTCGTAAAACAACGGGTTTTCCAATTTCATGGAGTAGCCCGCAGAGATAGGCACTTTCCACGTTCACTCGACGAGCTCTGGCGATCTCTTTTGCAAATGCGCCACTGGCCAGAGAGTGCTGCCACAGTGTTCTGACTTGTTCTTCATGACCAGGTACCTGGAAGACGCCAGCCTTGATTGATGCAGCCAAGGCGATCTCTGACAAGAGGGTAAAGCCCAACATTGCGATGGCGTGTTGCAGAGACATGATAGGACTGCGGGGCATATAGGCAGGGGAATTCGCAATGCGTAGCACATGCGCGGCGAGGGCCTGGTCTTGATGGATAAGGGTCGCTAATTTCGCCGCATCAGCCTTTGGATTGCTTGCCAAGGCCATCACTTCACTGGCCACCTGGGGTAATAGGGGCAGATGAAGCTCGCCGTGCTCAACCTTGTACAGAAGAACTTGCTCGATCGCTTCAAGGGAAGCTGTATCAGTACCCGTTGTGAAGTGAGAGGACATAGTAACACGATCTCTGTCTGCGAATAGGCTGCGGTTCGCCACAATGCATTCCTTTGTCGGCGTGTTGGGGCCTGAAGTTTAGCGGCAACCGAAACCCCTGGCAGTTGAGGGGTGCAGAATAATGCGCTAGCAGGGAGGGGGCTCCCCTCGAGGCTCTTCTGCACTGTGTTTGCTGAATAGGATCGTTGTTCGGGAAACAAGAAAAGGGGAGAGGTTGTCCTCTCCCCTTAGGGACGACAGAACGAAAGCGTGTCGAAGCTCACGGTTTGTAGCAGGATCGATCGGCTGGTTTCCCGTCATGCGAGAACTGATTTTCAAACGCCATCACCTGCCAAATTTGTTCCTCGGTCAGCAGACCCTTGTTGCCTTTCATTTTGGTTTTGGGAACACCTTCGGCGATTCGCCAGAACCAATAGGCGTCCGAATACCGACATACAATTTTGGGATCGCGGAGATCACGTGCTCCTTTCTTAACAGGCTTGCCATCCTTGCCATGGCAACTGGCGCAGTTGACATCGGTCTTATATTCCCCCATGTAAATTTTGCGTCCCTCTTCAATAAACTTAGGGTCGGTCCATCCTCCAGGCGGCATTTTTTTGTCCGCGTATTCGGGAGGAACGGGAGGCAGCGGAGGCAAATCTTCCGCCGAGGTGATGCCTCCAGAAAGAAGGAGAACGCCTCCCATGACCATGACTGACAACCGAACCATTCTCTGGGTCATTTGCACCTCCTTAAATGAAATGTACCTGGGATGAGGGTGTAGGTTGATGCGGTTTGATGCTAACTCGTCGGGCCTCGCGCACCTATTCTCTCCACAAACAGCCGGTAACTATAACACAAACGGTCGGTTTTCTAAATAGAGTCGTGGAAAATTTCCAGCGTCCTTCAATGAACGACATATACTGCTCCCCTGTAAGACAAGTGCCGTCCGAGCTAAGTAAACTGTGGCTGATCCGCACAGGAGGGATCAGCCATGAAGCGACGCAAGTGGGACGCGCAGACCAAGGCCACCATTATGCTCGAAGGCCTCAAGGGCAAACCGGTGACGGCTATCTGTCAGGACTACCAGATCAGCCAAGCGTCGTATGACCAGTAGTGCGATCAATTGCTGACGAACGCGCCCAAAACGTTTGAGGTTGCCCAACAGACCGAGCGGGAGGCCCGGCTCCAGCGCGAGAACGCCTGGCTCAAGAAGCTGGTCGGTGAACTCGCCTTGAAGCTCAAAAAAAACGACGGGGAGGTGTGGCCATGAGCCGCCGCTCGCCTGCGATCGCCCAGTGCAACGCGCCGGTACTGGCACGGATCCAGGCGCTGAAAGCCGACCATCCGTGTTGGGGCGATCGGAGGATCTGGGCCCAGCTGCACGTCGGGGCAGGACTGGTCATCAACAAGAAGCGCATCCTGCGGCTGATGCGGGAGCAGGGGGGGTGGTGCAGGCCCCCCCGACTGAAGGCGCTGCGGACGCCGACGTGGGGCACGCCTCGCCCGACGGCACCGAATCAGTGATGGGGCCTTGACATGACCACGGTGATGGTCGAGCCCTTCGGCTGGGTGTATCTCGTTATCGTGCTGCACTGGTACACGAAGAAGATTGTCGGCCACTCTGCCGGCCTCCAGGCCAAGACGCTCTACTGGCTGGCCGCGTTGGACCGGGCGGTGCCGCGCCAGTTTCCGCTCGGGAGTTGCGACCAGAGCCTGCACCGCATGAGTGACACCGGGTGTCAGCCGACCGCCATCGCTTTTCTAAAGGCCTGTGCCCCTCTGGCATCACGCAGGCCGTCACCCGCGACAACAATCCCACAGGGAACGCGGATACGGAAGGCCCATGCGGGGACGCTCAACGAAGAACGGCTCTGGCTCCGCGAGTGGACCAGTCCGCTCGAGTTGGAACAGGCGTTCACCGCGTGGGTCGAGTGGGACAACACCCGGTACGTGCATTCGGCACTCGGCTATCGAACACCGTGTCAGGTTGAACAACAACCTCGCACCAGCCACAGCACTCAGTTCGTGGCCGCTTGACAAATGGGGAGCGCTCAGACACGCCAGTTTTCCCCAACAGGGTGGGGATGTGATTCGGCTGAGCGGGTCATTTATACTTCGGCTCATGTATTTTACATGGGGCTCATCGGCGGGGAAATAGCGGGGGAGAAAGATGATGAGAGATGGTCGTTTTGTCGTTCTATTGTTCCTGACGGGAGCGTTGTGTTTGGGGGGGACGATCTCATCGCCGGCTGAGACGGGAACAATCATGAAGGAGGCGAGAGAGATGGTCGAGGCGATGAAAGAATATGCGATTCAGCAGAAAGAGACGTTTCAGCGGGCGGCCCATGAAGCATTCACTGCTGTTCAGCAGCAGATCGCCGTCTTGCAGGGGAAGGTCCGTCCTATGTCCGCTTCTGCAAGCGGCAGATCTTCAGGAATCGATCAACGAACTTGAAAAGAAACGGGATCTGCTTAAAGAGCGGTTGAATAAAGTGCGGACCGCGACCGATGAGAACTGGCGTGTCATCAGATCGAGTGTGGAGACCACCATCGAGGAGTTGAAAGATGCTTGCCGAATAGTGATGTCTCGGGTGCTGTGATGCAACCAAAGATCAAGAAAAGTGGGATTTGAAAGGAGTCCGCCGATGAAGGTGGTGAATTGGGCCGATTATCAGCAATTCAGCAGCGAGAAAATGCAAAAGCTCAACATCTTTGAGACGAAGCGGTTGTTTTGTGACATTTATTGCTTTGAGCCTGGCCAGGAGCAGAAGGGGCATACGCACGGTGAGCAGGATAAGATCTATTTTGTCTTGGAGGGAGAGGGGACGTTTCAAGTTGGGACGGACAAACGAGTGCTTGGCGCAGGGCAAGGAACGATTGCTCCGGCGGGTGAGGAACATGGCGTGGTCAACCACACGGGAAAACGGCTCAGAGTGCTGGTGTTTGTTGCGCCGAACCGTAATCAGAAAGCTTGAGCGGAAACTCTTCTAAGCGTTCTGGATCTGCCGGTGTCAAGGAGAAGGATCGGATGCCATCGGACCGACGGAGATGCATCCTTCGATGAATTCCGCAAGACACCGGCTGCCGGGTGGAATGACTTCGTTCACAAGAGCCTTAAAATCATCGACTGTGAGCCGATCTCGGATTCGGTCAATCAGCACGTGTCCCTCGATGAGATCCCTGTCAACACGTTTGACTCCGGGGATCTGATACAGTCTTTTGATGATCCGCTCGCGGTGCGCCGCGCAATCGGGTCCCGAAAGGGTCAGGGCGATGCGATCGTTCACCCGTTGCTCGGCGTAAAGGTCCCCACCGGTCGAACGAACGCTCCCTATTGCGAGAAGCACTGTCCGGAGAAACTTCATGAGATACTCCCTTGCGTGTTGAAAGGGCTAAGGTCCTTCCTCGTACGATTGACCCGCAGGACTTGATCCTGCGCTCTTCGGTTGATGTCGATCGGTCAACCCTTGAGGCATGTTTGCACCATACCTCACGTGATGCACTCGTTCAATGGCGATGACGGCCGTAGGCGGGGTGGGGTCTTCTGGAGGAATGGCTTACGGCATAATTCCTCGTGAGAATGACGTGTGACCGCACGGGCTAAACGGTCTGCCTGCTTGAGGAACATCGGTCCGGCGAGCGTGGTAACCGGGATCGAGTATTACTTAACGATGTGGTTCACTGCTTCGACGATTGCCCGCACTCCGATGCCATAATAGTCGATCAATTCTTCTGGCTTGCCGCTGTGGGGAATCTGGCGGACGGCGAGCTTGTGGACCTTGATCCCTTCTGTCGAGACCGCGTTCAGCACGGCGTCCCCCAGACCGCCGTGGGCGTAATGATCTTCCACGGTCAAGATGCGGTTCTGCGTCGCTCTGGCACTGTCGAGTAAGGTGGTGCGGTCGATGGGAACAATGCTATACAGATCGATGACACGGACGGAAATTCCTGCGGCTTGTAACTTGTCGTGCGCCTTCAACGCTTCAAAGAGCGTGACACCGGCCGCCACGATGGTGAGAGAATCGGCGGAGCTTTGCCGCAGCACTTTACTGCCTCCAATGTGAAACGATTCCTCCGGTCCATACAGGACAGGTGTTTTGGGTCTGCCGGTGCGAAGGTACGTTATGCCCTTGTGCCTAGCAGCCGCTTCGACAAGCCGATGAGTTGCCGTCGCATCCGAGGGGTAGAGCACCGTCATTCCCGGTTGTGCGGCCATCATGGCGATGTCTTCGAGTCCCATTTGCGACGGGCCGTCTTCACCGATGCTGACGCCCACGTGAGTGCCGACCAGTTTGATGTTTAATTCGCTGATGGCGGCCATGCGGATAAAGTCATAGGCGCGTGTGAAGAACGCGGCAAAGGTGGCGACGAAGGGAATCTTCCCGCAGGCGGCAAGGCCGGCGGCCGCGCCCACCATGTTTTGCTCGGCGATGAAATTTTCAAAAAATCGATCGGGAAATTTCTTGGCAAATTGTTCCGTGTAGGTGGAGTTCTTAACGTCAGCGTCGAGCGCAACCACCGATGGGTTGGCATCTCCAAGGGCCACGAGCGCTGTGCCGAAGGCTTCGCGCGTGGCGACCATGTCACCCGGTTTATAAGAAGGAGGGGCCATAGGCATTGTTGGTTGTGGGATGGCAACAACTGCAGGAGGAGTCTTGATCTTTGGTACGAAGTCGGTTGGTTCGAGAAGTTTTGTCAGTTCGTCGATGGCCTTTTGTGATTCCGGTCCCTTAGGGATCGGTTTGCCGTGCCAAGAAGGATGGTCTTCCATGAAGGAGACCCCTTTGCCCTTGATCGTTTGGGCGAGCAGCACCGTTGGGACGTTTTTTATCCGTGCTGCCTTGTCAAACGCTGTCAGCAGGGCCTGGTGGTTGTGGCCGTCCACGACCAACGCGTTCCACCCGAATCCGCGCCAGCGGGCTTTATACGCCTGCATGTCATGTTGCAACATGGTGGGATCGCTTTGCCCCAAGCGATTGACATCCACAATGGCACAGAGGTTATCAAGCTGAAAGTGACGCGCTAGCTCCACCGCTTCCCAGACAGAGCCTTCGACGGATTCTCCGTCTCCCATCAAGACATAGATCCGAGCGCCGTTTTTCTCCAGCCGCTTAGCATTGAGTGCTAGTCCTACACCTGTGGCCAACCCTTGGCCTAAGGAGCCAGTTGCCACGTCAACAAACGGCAGTCGGGGAGTTGGATGACCCTCTAGATCAGAGTCTAGAGTCCGCAACTTCAAGAGATCGTCGATCGGGAAAAGGCCAGTTTCCGCCCAGGCGGCATAGAGGAGGGGCGCCGCATGGCCTTTTGAGAGGACAAATCGATCATTCTGAGGAGCTTTCGGATTGTGAGGATCGTATTGCATCACGGAAAAAAACAGGACGGCCACGATGTCGGCGGCCGAACAACAACTCGAAGGATGACCGCTTCCCGCTTCACTGGTGGCGCGCACACTTTCGATGCGAAGGCGAGTTGCCTTGTTACGAAGAAAGGTAAGAAGATCAGACGATCGATGGGTGCTGGCCATGGAGGCTCCTTCTACCAAAGATCACTAAGATTACTAGGGGCGAGAGATGATCAACCCCACCGGCCCTTATCGTGTGTGGGCTCGGTGGGGTGACGCCGCACTACACTGGAGGCTAGCAGATCACGATGGGTGAGTCAATCTGATCAAAGCAATTGCCGTTGTCGATCACACAAGCCGTTTCCTCAATTCCGTTCTGTTTCCCACTCCCATCACGGGTGTCTCTTCGCGAGAGGTGTGGGCGCGAGATTGACCAGGCCCAGACGTGGACCTGCGTGTGACGGTCATTATGTCGTCACTTGCACCTCGTTTGAGCAGGGGCTGTGAATACCATTGTATGCACTCACCGCAAAATAGTATGTCGAGTTGGGGTCCAGATCAGTGACAGTACCTTGCGGGGTTGCAACAAACTGCGATTCCTCATAAGTGCAAGATCCCACCTGATTGGGCGATTGCTTACCATAGTGAATGTAATAGCCGATGACGGTGGGATCGGCGACTGGGTCCCATGCTAAGGTGACCGCTGCTCCGGTTGCCGATAGAGAGGATGTCATGAGCCCCTGTTCGTTGCCGGTTCCACATGCGGTGAAGAAGAGACTGATGGAGGCGACGATTCCCGTAACGGCGGAACGAACGGTATGGGTGGAGAGGGATTGAATGGTTTGACGGATGAGTCCAATAGAACGATTGGTATGCCCGAATAACGGTTCCCTCTGTTCTAAGCATCGCTTGCTGCTCATAGTTTGTTCCTCCCCTTGTATGTGGCCGACTGCTTCCCACGCGGGCTGGAAGCTGTTCGGATCCTTTGATCGCCCAATCAGCCCAGTCCGCATCACTGCTGAGCTGGAAGGGTGCAATCCAAGTGCCGCGAACGCGAAAGTTTGAACCGTTGAATTAACAAAGAGATATGCTTGAGCGGGAGCGGGAATATGACGATCACGTCGTTCAAGATTTTCCACCGGGGTTCGCCTGCGCAAGGGAAGTAGTCGATTGCGTTCGATTACACGATCTGATTTCTGGATCTGGTTGGTTATTACAATACGAGGATGTTCGGGAAGGAACAGGTCGTTCAGCGACAGTCCAACAACAGCCCCTTGAGCATTTAGGGCGGAGCAGGTGTCCGGTTAATGAAGTACCGAAACAGCAAATAACCGTTCACGACGATGATGATTCCGAAGATGGCGTACGTCGTGATCGGAGTGGCCAGGTGCAGTTCTGCCAATACGTGCGTAAGGCCGAATCCAACCACAAGGGCGTCAAATGCCATAGAAATCCGTCGAAATGTTTCAGGATCCATCCATCGAATGAGATAGGTGCCCAGCGGGATACCAATGAGCACGCTTGGAATGATAACGGGTATCAAGGCCATACTTTCGCTGCTATAGAATCCGATCAACAGATAGGCAATCGCGGTAAAAACTGATTCGGCAGTGCGGATGACACCCACTGCCGCGCGAAAGTCGTGTTTGGCATAGCCCTGGTTGTTGAGCAAGAGTGCCAGCGGTGGTCCTGAAATCGTCGTGATGGAATACAAGAGGCCGATGCCAGTGCCGAAAGGGACAGCAATGGCACGTTCAGCTCGAATAGGTTTTCGGATCCCGGCAGCCTGCAACAGGATCAGCGGCAGCAGAAAAAAGTACGTTGCGAACTTAACCCAGGCGGGATGGACAAATGAAAGGATGTAGCTGCCAATCGAAACACCAACTACGAGTCCAACAAGAATGGGGGCTACGTACCTCCAGACGTGAGGAATACTGGCTCGATTGATGAACAAGACGTATCCGTTGATCACCAGTTCGACCAAGACGAGAGCGGGATTCAAGATCCGATTCGAGTAATACAACAACGCTACAGGGACAGTGAGGGAAGAAAATCCATAACCGATTGCTCCGTTGACCACTGCAGCGATCAAGGTGATCGCGGCCAAGATCACCTGGTCCATCATCATGATGAGCGGTCCCTCGCGCCAGCCGCAAAGTCGGTGAGTGAATAGTGGTCGAGAATGCCGGCAATCGCATCGCGCACCGCGCCCATTGCTTGTTGGACAGGACAGAAGGGGCGTCCAGCATAGGGACAATCGTCACATTTCTGATACGCCGTTTTGCTAACGCAGCCGATGGGAGCCAAGGGGCCGTCCAAAATTCGGATGACCTGTCCCACTGTAATGTGGGACGGTGGTTTGATGAGACGGTAGCCTCCGTTGATTCCTCTCCGACTGGAAAGAAGGCCGGCTTTTTTTAGCGCCAGGAGGATCTGTTCCAGAAATTCGATTGGAATGTTCTGACGAGCGGCGATGTCGTGGCGTTGCACAAATGATGTGGTGCCGTACGCCATCGTCAATTCCAGGAGGGCTCGAAGACCATATTCACTTTTTTTAGAGAGTTTCATGAAAAATTAAGTGAGTTTATCAACAAGATCACATTAAATGATAAAACCGTTCTACGTCAAGGCGTTTTCCCCCATCACGGCAACTGTTGTTGACGGACTGACGACAAAAAGGGGCTGATCTTTCCATCATATTGATGTTGAACATCACGATGAGTAATATCCGCAAACTGTTGATTGTCGAGGGAATGTTGCTTGACAGCTAGCGGCATTCTTGTTAGCTTGCCTCCTTGTTTTTTGAACTCGAGGACATTTCGGCGGAACAATTCCTAATTGGGCGTCCCCCATCGATGCCGAACCTACCGTGACGTTTCAAGAGTTGATCTTCAAGCTGCAGCAATTCTGGGCTGAGCAGGGTTGTGTTATCCATCAGCCCTACGATATGGAGATGGGGGCTGGCACATTTCATCCGGCAACCTTTCTTCGTGCCCTAGGGCCCGAACCCTGGCGAGCAGCCTACGTGCAACCCTGTCGTCGGCCGACCGATGGTCGGTATGGTGACAATCCCAATCGTCTTCAGCACTACTATCAATTCCAAGTTGTGCTCAAGCCGCCACCGGACAATATTCAAGAACTGTATTTACGGAGCCTGGCTCGGGTAGGGATTGACTACAGACAACACGACGTTCGATTCATGCAAGATGACTGGGAGTCGCCAACGTTGGGCGCCTGGGGTTTAGGGTGGGAGGTTCGTTTGGATGGAATGGAGATCACGCAGTTTACGTACTTTCAAGAAATCGGTGGGGTTGAGCTTAGTCCCGTGACTGGTGAAATTACGTATGGGACCGAGCGGATCGCCATGTACTTGCAGGACGTCAAGAGTGTCTTCGATCTTGTGTGGACCGAGTCCATCACCTATCGCGATCTGCACCATGAAACCGAGGTGCAAGGCTCACACTACAACTTTGAAGAAGGCGACGTCCCCCTGTTGATGCACTTGTTCCAAGCCTATGAGACCGAATGCAAACGGCTGCTGGCGAAAGCCGACAAGCGGTTGACCTTGCCAGCGTATGACTATTGCATCAAGGCATCGCACGTCTTCAATCTCTTAGATGCACGCGGTGCCATCAGCGTTGCGGAGCGAACTGGCTACATTGCTCGGGTGCGGGCGTTGGCCAAACGGTGTGCTGAACGGTATATCGTGGAGCGAGCGACCATGGGCCATCCATTACTGCGGGGCGGGGGATGAGGAAGCTGGTGTGTTGTTGGCGGCTACACGGTGATCAGCCGCAGGGATGATAGAGCCTTTTTCTTATTGCGCCATGGAGCAACTCGGAAAGCATGGGTGACTTCTCAAGAAAACAGGCCCGATCATCGAGGTCGGATGTGTCGGATTTGTTGCTCGAAATTGGTGTCGAAGAGTTGCCGTACCAGTTCATTGTGCCGGCCTTGACGCTTCTGCAAGAAGCAACGGAACGATTGCTCAAGGATCAGCGGCTCATGTTCGGAGCCATTCGCACTATGGGGACACCTCGCCGGTTAACCCTGATAGTCGAAGGGCTTCCCTCGCGGCAGGCTGCTGCCGTCGAAGAGACTATGGGACCTCCAACAACTGCGGCGTTCGACCAGGCTGGTCAGCCGACCAAAGCGGCGCTAGGATTTGCTGCGGCTCATGGTGTTGCGATCAATGACTTAGAGGTACGCCGCACGGCAAAAGGTGAATACCTCTTCGCAGTGAAACGGCAAGAGGGACGGCACACGTCTGCGGTGTTGACCGAGTGGCTCCCCACGGTGATTGGTGGTCTAACATTCTCCAAAACTATGAGATGGAACGATACAGGCGTGCGGTTTGCTCGCCCGATCCGCTGGTTAGTGGCGATATATGGGAGCACCGTGCTCCCCTTCAAGGTTGCGGGAGTAACGGCGTCGAATCGAACCCTTGGTCATCGGGTGGTGGGTGGTGGCCGGTGGATTCGCCTCAAGCATGCTGCGTCGTATCCACTGTTGTTGGAACAGAGGGGGGTCATCGTTGAGCCAGAACGACGGCGAGACCTGATTCAGCAACAGATTGATGCGATCTGTCGCGAGTGCGGCTTGGTACTGCACGAGGACCAAGTCCTGCTTGAACAGGCTGTTTATTCCACGGAGCTGCCGACTGCGCTGATTGGGTCCTTTAACGAGACCTATCTGGATATGCCTGAAGAAGTGCTCATGACTTCTATGAAAGAACATCAAGGGTTTTTCTCCCTCCGGTACAAAGAAACCGGACGACTGGCACCCTACTTCATCGCAGTAGCGAACACGCGCATTGAGAACATGTCCTTTGTTCGGGCGGGCAATGAACGGGTCTTAGAGGCAAGACTGGCCGATGCCAAATTCTTTTTTGAGGATGATCGAAAGATACGATTGAGTGAGCGCGTTCCCAAACTTGCCGGGGTGTTATTTCATCAACAGCTCGGCACGATGGCGCAGAAACAAGAACGGGTGAAACGGTTGGCGGGCTTTATTGCAGGGAGGCTACGCTCGGCGAACGAGGACTTGCAAGGGATCTGCGAGCGGGCTGCTGCGCTGGCCAAGGCCGATTTGGTGACCGGCATCGTGGGGGAGTTTCCCGAGCTGCAAGGGATCATGGGTGGCGTGTATGCCCTTCATGACGGAGAATCCACTGAAGTGGCTATGGCGATTCGTGAACAGTATCTGCCTAAGGGAATGGAGGGCGAGTGCCCCTGCACCAAAGCTGGCTGCATCCTTGCGCTGGCGGATCGGCTGGATTCCCTCGCAGCGTTTTTTCACATTGGCCTCGTGCCAACGGGATCGGAAGATCCCTTTGGCCTTCGACGGCAAGCTACGGCGATCGTCCGGATCATTGTGGAGACGAATTTGGACGTCGATCTCGCTCCCGTTATTGCTCAGGCGAGACACCTGGTCTGCGAGGACGGGATTGCCGGATTACCGCACACAGACGTGCATGGCGTTCGAGTAGTGATGGAGTTTATTCTCGAGCGGCTGCGGCATTATTGCCGGGTCGTGTGTGGCTTTAGGGATGACGTCATTGAGGCGGTAGTGAAGGCGGGGGGTGATCAACCGCTGAACCTTCTCGACCTCATGCGCAAGATGAACGCTCTTCAAGTTGTGACGGCTAAACCGGAATTCAATGCCCTCCTCATTGGGTTTAAGCGGGTGCACCGATTGGTGACTAAAGAGCGGTGGACGAGAGAAGCGGTGGATGCGACTCGATTTCACCATGATGCCGAGAGCCGCCTCTATCAGACGCTAATGAAAACGCGCGAACTGGTCACTGGATCGGTTCAAGCCGGTGAATATGAGCAGACTTTAGAGGCGTTGATTGCGCTCAAACCGGCCATCGACGGGTTTTTTACCGAGGTCCTGGTCAATGTTGAGGATCAGGCTGTTCGTCAGAATCGATTGTCGTTGCTCAAGGACATTGATGAGTTGTTTCTGTCCGTTGCTGATTTTGCACAGATTGTGGTGCAAGGGAGCTAGGTCAAGCCGGTTGCAATCAGAAGACGTCGCATGCGTTAGTGCATGTCGGTTCACAAAGGAGAGACGCGCGTGGCAAAGAAATACGTCTATTACTTTGGCGATGGCAGGGCTGAAGGCACTGCCGGCATGAAGGAACTGTTGGGTGGTAAAGGTGCAGGGCTAGCGGAGATGACGAATTTGGGCATCTCGGTGCCCCCCGGGTTTACGATTTCAACCGAGGCCTGTGTCGAATATTACAAGCGGGGCAAGAAGTTTCCTCCTGGCCTGTGGGAAGCCGCGTTGCAGGCCCTCAAACGGGTGGAACGGTCCATGGGATTGAAATTCGGGGATCCGGATCGGCCGTTGCTTGTCTCCGTGCGATCTGGCGCGCGGGCGTCCATGCCTGGCATGATGGATACGGTGCTCAATGTTGGCTTGACGACCAAAACCGTGGAGGGGCTGGCGGCCAAGACCCGTAATGACCGATTTGCTCAAGACAGTTACCGGCGGTTTGTGTCGATGTTCGGTAGCATCGTGATGGGAGTGCCGCGCGAGCATTTTGAGGTCATCCTCAAGCACAAAAAGGAGGAAGTCGGGGTCGAGCACGATACGCATCTCGATGCCAGACACCTGCGGGATTTGGTAGCCAGCTTCAAAGCGTTGGTCAAAGAGGAGACGAAGAAGGATTTCCCGGACGATCCGTTTGAGCAGTTGCGGATGGCGATCAGTGCCGTATTCTCCTCGTGGTTCGGAGCCCGGGCCGTGACCTATCGCCGGTTGTACAACATTCCCGATTCCTGGGGGACGGCAGTTAATGTTGTGGCGATGGTTTTCGGTAACATGGGGGAAACGAGTGGCACGGGTGTGGTCTTCACGCGTAATCCGATGACTGGTGAACGAGGCCTGTTTGGCGAATGTCTGATGAATGCGCAGGGTGAAGACGTCGTGGCCGGTATGAGGACTCCCCTGCCAGTGGCTGATCTCGCCCACAAGGTGCCGACCGCCTACAAGGAATTAGAACAGACCTACAAGAAACTCGAACGCCACTATCGCGATATGCTCGACCTGGAGTTCACGATTCAAGAAGGTAAGCTCTACATGTTGCAAACCAGGGTCGGCAAACGGACGGGGATTGCGGCGGTCAAGATCGCGGTGGATATGGTGAAAGAGGGGTTGATTACCAAACAGGAAGCGGTGCGACGCATTGAGCCAGACCAACTGGCTCAGTATCTGTACCCTATTTTTGATTCCAAGGAAGAAGCTAAGGCCAACCTGTTGGGCAAGGGGTTACCGGCCGGACCTGGTGCGGCGGCCGGTCGCATCGCGCTGTCGCCGGATCGGGCTGTGGACATGAAGGCGGCGGGCGAGCGGGTGGTCCTCGTGCGTCAGGAGACCAGCCCTGATGATATTCATGGCATGAATGCCGCAGCGGGGTTTCTGACAGCTCGAGGGGGGATGACTTCTCATGCGGCTGTTGTGGCGCGTCAAATGGGAAAGGTGTGCGTGGCTGGATGCGAAGCTGTCGAGGTTGATGGGCAGGTGGTCAAAATTGGCGGCAAGGTCTTTCGAGAAGGTGATTACATTTCCCTTAACGGTTCGAACGGGAATGTGTATGAGGGGGATCTTCCTGTTGTTGAATCCGAAGTCATTCAGGTGATTCAAGGCACGTTAGATCCCCTCAAGTCAGAAAAGTACCGACTCTTTACGACTATTCTGTCATGGGCGGATCGGTATCGACGTCTGCGGGTGCGGGCCAATGCCGATATTCCGGAGCAGGCCAAGATTGCGCGAGGATTCGGCGCTGAGGGGATTGGCCTCTGCCGGACGGAACACATGTTCTTTGCCGAAGACCGGATCCCCATCATGCAGAAGATGATCTTAGCCCGTACCACAGAAGAACGGGAAAAGTATCTCGAGCAATTGCTGCCCCTTCAGCGGCAAGACTTCATCGGGCTCTATAGAGAGATGGCGGGCTATCCTGTGACGATTCGTTTGTTGGATCCTCCCCTGCATGAGTTTCTCCCCAAGCGAGAAGAGCTAATGGTCGAGATCGCGCGGTTAGAACTGACAGGAGGGGATGGTGCGGCACTGGAAGAAAAGCGACGGTTATTGGCGCGGGTTGAGGAACTGCATGAATTTAATCCCATGTTGGGACTGAGAGGGTGTCGGCTCGGTATTACGATGCCGGAAATTACTCGGATGCAAGCCCGAGCGATCATGGAAGCCGCCTGTGAACTGGCTAAGGAAGGCAAGAAAATCGTGCCGGAGATCATGATTCCTTTGGTTGGTATGGCGTCGGAGATGAAGGCACAGAAAGAGTTGGTTCGCGAGGTGGCTCAGGAGACCATGAAACGATACCATGTCAAACTGTCCTATCTGGTGGGGACAATGATTGAGTTACCCCGTGCGGCGATGACCGCTGATCGTATTGCCGAAGAAGCAGAATTTTTCTCATTTGGCACCAATGATCTCACGCAAACAACGTTTGGGTTTTCGCGGGACGACGCGGCCAAGTTCATCGATGCCTATCGAGCCATGAAGATCATGGATTCGGACCCTTTTGCCGTTTTGGATCGTGAGGGAGTCGGCGCCTTGATGCGGCAAGCGATCACCAGTGGACGTCAGACGAGACCCCACCTCAAGCTCGGTATTTGCGGAGAACATGGCGGTGATCCGAGCTCAGTTGAATTTTGTCACCAGGTCGGGTTGGATTATGTGAGTTGCTCCCCCTATCGGGTAGCAATCGCGCGGCTGGCGGCTGCTCATGCCGCATTGGCTCAAGACGCTGCTAAGGAAACGGTGGTGGCGGGGTCACGGTCTAAGACAAGCAGGAAGGGGTCCTCACGCAAGAAACAGTGACGAGCGATCGTCAGTTCATGATGCAGGCCCTTCGGCTTGCCATGAAGGGCCGAGGGACCACCAGCCCCAATCCGATGGTCGGTGCCCTGGTCGTCAAAGATGGCCAAGTGGTCGGTCAAGGATATCACCGGCGACCAGGCCTTCCTCATGCGGAAATCCTTGCCCTTCGTCAGGCCGGTGATTATGCACGTGGTGCTACCCTGTACGTCACGCTCGAGCCCTGTTGCCATCTTCGTAAACGAACACCACCCTGCGTGCCCACTGTCATTCGCTCAGGAGTCCGCCGAGTGGTGATTGCCACGACCGATCCGAATCCGGCGGTGGAGGGGCGGGGTGTCGTGGCGCTTCGGCGGGCCGGTCTCGTGGTGACAGTCGGTGTCGCTCGTCGGGAAGCTGAGGAATTGAACAGGGCCTACTTCCATTGGGTGAAGACTGGTTGTCCCTTTGTCATTTTGAAGGCCGGCATGACATTGGATGGGAAAATTGCTACGGCTGCGGGAGAGTCACAATGGATTACCAGTCAACAGGCTCGGTGTGAGGTCCATCGGCTCCGTCGTCACGTGGATGCTGTCTTGGTTGGAGTGGGGACAGTCCTGCGAGATGATCCATCGTTGACCGCACGAACTGGCCCGCGGTTAGCTCGCTTGGCTGTGAGACAGCCGCTCCGTCTGGTGGTGGACAGTCGGTTGCGTGTACCGGAAAGGGCCAAGATTCTTGAGCATCAAGAGGTAGCGAAGACGCTGGTAGCCACAACTGCCTTGGCTGATCCCAGACGAAAGCAACAGTTGCAAGAACGGGGAGTTGAGGTCCTCACGCTTCCGATTGCCGGTGGCCGAGTGTCATTACGGTCGCTGATGCGGAAATTGGGGCAGCGAGGGACAACCTCTGTGCTGCTGGAAGGTGGCGGAGAGCTGAATGCCGCCATGCTCAAAGCTGGTCTCGTCCAACGGGTTCGCCTCTATGTGGCGCCGTTGTTGCTGGGGGGGGCGGAGGCGAAGGGTGTAGTGGGAGGGCAAGGGGCCGCGCGATTAGCATCGGCCTATCGATTACGTCACCTTATAACCCGTCGGGTGGGAAAGGATTTGGTAATCGAGGGCGATCTATGAGAAGGTTCTTGATCAGTCTCGCTGTTCTATGGGGGCTGGGATGGTCGTCGATGGTTGGTTGGGCCGAGGACACCCACAAGAAGGGAACGGACGAGTTGACCATTAAGGTCTTTCAGTATCTCGATGCGCCGACGAGCGAGGAAGCAGCGCAGAGGTTCCAAGAG
>JANDJK010000029.1 GCA_024330925.1 Nitrospira sp. | reverse complement strand
GCGCTGATCGACGTCGCCACCTTGACCGGTGCCTGTGTCATTGCCCTCGGGCAGTTTGCCATCGGCATGTTCGGCACGGACGACACCTTGAAGGAGTCGTTGCGCAAAGCCGGGCAACGATCGGGCGAACGGGTCTGGGAAATGCCGTTGTGGGAAGACTATTTTGAACAGCTCAAGAGCGACGTGGCGGACATGCGAAACATCGGCGGTCGCGGAGCCGGCATGATCACCGCGGCGTTGTTCTTAAGCAAGTTTGCAGGCGACTGGCCCTGGGTCCATCTCGATATCGCCAGCACCGATTGGAGCGAGCGCGAGCGGGCCTATATCCCCAAGGGCCCAACTGGCATCGGCACTCGACTGCTGATTCAATATCTCATGGATCGATCACTGTAACGGGCTTCGTGCCGGATAGCTTGACATCTATCGGTCAGCACCATGATCCGCCTATCGGTCTGAGGCACCAGCAGTGGAGTCCAACCCATTTGCTTGGAAGTCAATACCATGCTGTTGTCACGCGAAACCATCGGCCAGATGTTCATGATCGGCTTCGACGGCACAGCCGTTTCTTCTGACCTTGCTGCCTTCTTTAAAGAGTATCGACCCGGTGGCATCATCCTGTTTTCAAGAAATCTTGAATCGGTGGAACAGATCGTCGCTCTCACCAATGCCCTCCAGCGATGTAGTCCGGCCATTCCTGTGCTGATCGCCATCGACCAGGAGGGAGGACGGGTGTCTCGGCTTCCTCAGGAGTTTACGATTTTCCCTGCTGGCGAAATCGTGGGGCGATGCCGATCTCTGCACTGGGCCTATGCGGCTGCGGAAGCGACGGCCCGCGAGCTGCGGGCCGTCGGCATCAACATGAACATGGCCCCTGTGTTGGACATCAACAGTAACCCGGCTAATCCCGTGATTGGGGACCGCGCCTTCGGCTCTACACCCGAGCTGGTACGCGACGTAGGGTGGGCCACCGCCCAGGGCTTGCAAGAGAACGGTGTCATCGCCTGCGGCAAACACTTTCCCGGTCATGGGGACACAGTAGCCGACTCACATCACGAATTGCCCATCGTCACAGCCTCGCGCGACCGCATAGAGCGTTTCGAACTCCTGCCTTTTCGGTACGCTGCAGCCCAGGGCATCGCAACGATGATGACAGCCCATGTGCTGTATCGCGCATTGGATGAACACCGACCGGCAACACTGTCTCCGGCCATTATCAGCACCCTCTTGCGCCACACGTGGCACTACGATGGCGTGGTCCTCACCGACGATCTTGAAATGCACGCGATCATTGACCATTATGGCATTGAGGACGCCACCGTACGGTCGATTCTCGCCGGATGCGACATCGTACTCATCTGCACAGATCGCAACCGGCAAGTGGCGGCGATGGAGGCCTTGCACAAGGCTGTGTTGGATGGCTCTATCGCTCCTGAGCGGATCGCGCAATCGCTCGAACGGATTAGCCGTCTCAAACAACGGTTCCTCACCTCACTCCGACCAGCTACCGTTCCAGAAGCCACACTGGTGGTTGGTTGTTCGGCTCATCGGGCTTTACTCCATTCGATTCACCAGGCAGCAAAACAAACGGCGTAAACCTCACGCCAGACTGGCCTCTTACATATGGAGCTGAGTATCTCATCTCCCCTTGCAGATCGAGCAACGGGATTTTCCCTCAGTGATCTGCACCCTGCGAGGCTTCAACAAAGAGCCTAGAATTTCTTTGCTTTGGACCAGCCATGCCGGACCAGCGCTCACAGGGCGGGACCAAGTTGAACGCATCGGCAGATGGCCTGTCGATTACCGCAGTTGAGCAAAAGGGATACCATTCCCGCGCAGGAGAACAGGGAAATCAGTGGGAGCCCCCGGTTCTTCACTACTGCCCTTGCCCCCAAAGGCTTATCCAGGCTGAAACCGAACGGTGTCTTGCATCAAAGCCCCTCCTCAACACTTTCGGCCTTCATCGCAAGCACGTGATGGAATGGTCACCTTGTAGGTATTCCTGTAGCCCGATTCCCACGACCGACAGCGATTGGTCAAACAGTCCCTCTCGTCACACTCCTTTTGGAATCTGAAAGTATCGATCGAGCGACCTGGGCGAGGCCGGCGCCAATTGCTTGTTACCAATGACCGTATTCCTCGTGGAAAAGAAGAAGGGGCATTGACTACCTGCTACCACGTCACAGAGTGGATCTCCTCAGCGGACAGGGTGCAGTGGCGTGATCGCACGCTCAAGCAGAAAATCGCTCTGCGCCACGTCGTGCTGCGGCAGAGCCAAGAGTCGCTCTACACATTTATTTTTCGCGTACGCGCCCGACAGGGTCTTCCCGAACAACACGGACGGGCAATAGCTGCAGGAAGGGCCGCCTGAGGTCAGTATTGCAAGTGGAAGAACACGACCTTCCCGGCAAAACCGATGAGCAACCTTTTCGAGTGGGACACGCTCGCTAGATGCAGGTCCTCGATCGCCTGTTCGCCTCGTCAGACCGACCCACGAAGTTTGGAGAATCCGTACCTCCACCGAGAATCGCCGGACCAGGATCGTCGTGAAGTCTCCCCGCAGAGATAACCGCGAGACCATTTAGGCCATGAGCGGCATTGCCACCGATTCCACCAACCACAAACGGATTAAGAAAGAGTTCCGATCTTAGCAGGAAGCCCTCCAGCGCCAGCGCACTGAGCTGGAAGACGTCATGGCCAAACTCCTCCTGGCTCAGCTCACAAACAGCAGCGGATCACCGTAACCTATACGACGTAGTGGCCAACGAATGACCGCTCTTCTCCTCGACCTTGTCGTCTTTGAATGACAACCACCGGGCGAGCAGCAGCGTTGGATCTAGTCTCTGGCTTCTCTCCATGAGCACCTCAAGTAGCTCTCCGATGATCTCCATACCCTTGCTCATTATCTTCACACCACTCTGCGTGTACTTGCGGGCCGCAGGCGACCATAAAAGACTTTGTCCATCGAGTCGCCAGCCCCTCAGATCTTCATATCCGGATGAAGGACAGCCACGTTCTGCCGAATCTCTCCCCCCAACAAGGATTCGGCCTGTTGAGAGCCTTTCAGGAAAGTCTCCACAAACTATGGTGCAGCATGAGAGAGGACGACGCCACGATTGGCGTAACCCACTCAACAAAGGGCGGGGATTATCCAGCAAAGAATGACCAGAGATTCTGCCCCAGTGCGAACCTAGCGGATTGGAGCTGATTAGGATGCGCAAGCGACTGCGGCTGATACGCAGATGGTTCAACCTCCCTTCCAAGCCAAGCGAAGGGACAAGAATCTGCCCATGTGTCCTTTCCCTGTAGGTGCCCTATGACCTTACCCAGCATTCTCATTGCAGCGGATGCCATTCGGCTTGCAGAGCTCCAAGAACCTCGTGCAAGGAGACGATCGCTGGGGAAACCATGGAGAATGGGCATGCTCTGTTTGTGGCTGCATAAAAGCTGTGACTCGATATCCTGCTGCGCGACATTTCCACCCCGCTGTTCAACGGTTTGGACGTCGCTCGCCAACCTCATTCCTGATGCACACTCATCGTTTTCACCGTACATGCTACATCGACCTATGCCGCAGAATTGTTCGGGGCTAGTGCTCCGCTGACCTGTTTAAAGATAGGCCTTTCAGACTGTCGTGCGGCGACAATATTCTCTATTCTCTTACCCTTTTGATCACACAAAGATGTGTTGACTACCATCCTCTATCCTCATGCCAGTGAGCCAGCACAGTGCTAGGCCTCAGCCACGAAAGACCCTGCAGCGTATCGCCGAAGGGAAGAATGCCAAGGCCAGTAGCCCCCTCTTAAACGTTGCTGTCACGACCATCACATTCCACAAGGTGGCATTGATGCACGTGCTCGATTCTCCCTTCCATAGCCGAAGTGACCAAGTACGCCGTCACCGAAAGACTGGTGAGCCTCCCCCAAAAAAGAGCAACTCTCGCTGGAGGAAGGCCGCTACCGAAGAGGGGCTCTTGCGCGCCGGTCGCAGCAACCAATCGCACACTCCTACTTTCCTCGGAATGTTCCCGTCTGCTCCTAGTAAGCTTCCCAGTATGCTTCGGCCAGCAATCTCTTTATGAATGTTCTGAGTGCAAAGGAGTCGCTGGTCTGAAACAGAGAGGCAAAACGAGCGCGCCCTCGAAGGAGGTGGACCATGACTAATACAGCAGTAGAGACCATTGCTCGGGTTCGATTGGCACTCGAGCAGTTGGACACCGATTGCGCCATTGAAGAGGTCGTCGGGCTGTGCCCCGAGCTGACATGGAACCAAGTCTTTTTGGCGATCGACTACCTCAGTCGGAGTGGCCAGGTCCGTCTCTCACGTGATCCAAACAGAACTTACCGGGTGCAAGCGACTCATGCTACGGCGGATCAAGATGTTGGCCTGCGATCGTTTTCTAGACTTTGACGGTGTTCGACACCGTTCGTAGACCACTCTGACCGAGCCGGGGGGCAGCGCAATCTCTTCGCTGTTTGATGAAAGAAGGGGCAAGAAGTATCGGGGATTGGTCCGAGGTGTCCCCTGACGTGGTGAGAGGCCCCGTCTTACATCCAGAGAGTGACACAGACCGTACTCTAAAAGGGAGGGAACCGATGAAAACCTTGCAGACGTCGTCCCATTGTAGACATGGGGAAAAGGAGAGAGAAACCGAGGAAATGACGATCGCGCAAACGGAACGCTCGTTTTACACCCGTTGGGTTGACTCTCCCTTGCTGGGCACACCCTGTGTCCACCAACGGGTGATCGATGAGGTTCGAACTCGACGAGGGACACCGACGGGAAAGGTTCGCTGCCTGGAATGTGGAGCAATTTTTGACGATCCGCCAAGGCCATGAAATGTCCGCTCGAACCAAATGCAGATTTGGTGATTGGCTCGGTCAAATCCTGCCACCCACAAAGAATAGCTAATCGACTCCCCCAAGAGCCGGACCGGAAGAGAAGAGTCCTCTTGCTCGGTGGGAGGAGAGCCAGTGGGGGCTCAGCCTTTTGAATAGCGGTTGAGCAACGGCAAGGGGAGATCACTGGTGTCGAGCGGTGCACGGCGAGTTTACTGTGCCGGAATCCATACACCAGATAGATGAGGATCCCGACTGCCGTCCAAACAATGAACCGAATCCAGGTCAACCTCGGCAACCCCGCCATCAGATAAAGACAGGCCATGGCCCCTAAGAGAGGAACAATTGGCATGAACGGAAGACGAAAGGGACGGGGGTGGTCCGGCTTGGTATAGCGAAGCACCATGACGCCGGAACAGACCAAGACAAAGGCAAAAAAGGTACCAATGTTGGTCATATCAGCCGCATCTCCAATACGAAACAGCGCAGCCAATACCGCCACGACCGCTCCGGTCAGAATCGTCACCCGGTGAGGCGTACCGAACCGTGGGTGCACCACTGACAACTTGGGACTCAGTAGCTGATCCCTTGACATCGCAAAAAACACCCGAATCTGACCCAACATCATGACGACCAACACGCTGGTGATACCGGCTACCGCTCCAATGGCAACCAGCACTGCCCCCCATTGGATCCCCACAACACTCAGTGCCTCGGCGACCGGCGCATGGATATCAATTTGTTCCATCGGTACAAGGCCGGTCAGCACTGCTGCAACAGAAATATAGAGCACGGTGCAAATGGCCAGCGAACCAAGAATCCCCACCGGTACATCACGTTGAGGATTGCGTGCCTCCTCGGCCGCGGTTGAAACAGCGTCGAACCCGATGTAGGCAAAGAAGATGATGGCAGCGGCAGCTCGTACTCCTTCAAAGCCGTTTGGCATGAAGGGTTGCCAATTCTTCACATCCACGGAGGGGGCGCCCACCGCAATAAAAAAAAGAATGACCGCCAATTTCAAGGCGACAATCACTCCCGCCGTCCGTGCACTCTCCTTAATGCCGACCACCAAAATCAGTGTGATCAGCAAGACAATGATCGCGGCGGGGAAATTGGCAACACTGCCCTCCGGCCCACCAGCCCAGTGGGGGGGATTCGTCGCCCAATAGGGCAACTTCCATCCTGCGAGCGCAAGCAATTTGGTGAAGTAGCCGGACCAGCCGATAGCGACCGCCACACAGGCGACACCATACTCCAGAATCAAGTTCCAGCCTGTGAGCCAGGCAAGCAATTCGCCTAAGGTCGCATAAGAAAAGGTATAGGCAGAACCGGCAACAGGGATCATCGCCGAAAACTCCGCGTAACAGAGAGCAGCGAGAGCGCACGTGAGACCGGATAATGCAAACGACAACATGATGCCAGGGCCCGCTCCCGGCCGATACATATCGCCGACAATGGCAGTCCCGACCAGTACAAAAATACCAGTCCCGATGATTGCTCCGATTCCGAGAGCGACCAGATCCCAGGCACTTAATGTCTTCTTGAGACGGTGTTCTGGCTGGTCCGCATCAGCAAGAATCTGAGCAATGGATTTTGTCCGAAAGAGTTGGCTGGTCACTGAATCGCCGGCATTGTTACCTGCGCCGGAAGGGGTCGTCGATGCGCTCACCCACTTCTCCTTACACGCTTTAAAGTATAGCAGGCCTGCTGACGCATCCGTAGACGTGATTCCTTGCTCCGTTGTGCGTTACGGTCGGCGCGCAGCTCGCAACAGGGCAAGAAACAACTTCTTATGAGCTTCATACCGGTCGAAGAGAAATTCCGGGTGCCATTGCACACCCAAGAAGAAACGGGATGAGGGCGATTCGATAGCCTCCACGACACCATCGGGCGCCGTTGCACTGACAATCAGTGAGGGAGCCACTCGCTTAACCGATTGATGGTGCGAACTATTAACCAATAACATGGATTGTCCCACAATGCGCCGCAGAAGGCTCTTGGGGGCAACCACAACCGGATGAAAGACCCTTGTCGCCTTGGTCTTCTGACGATGGTTCAAAGGTTTCTCCAGTTGGGCGGGGATATCTTGATAGAGGCTCCCACCACACGCCACATTGACCGTCTGCATCCCTCCGCAAATTCCCAAAAGGGGAAGGTCGCGGAGGCGAGCTTGACGGATGATCTCCAACTCAAAATCGGCTCGTCGCTCGCTAACCAATGGAAATCGATATCGCTGCCGTTCACCGTAGAGATGAGGGGGGAGATCCGGTCCGCTGCCTGTAATGAGCAGGCCATCAACACAGTCGAGCAATCTGCTCCGGGCACGAGAAGCTGCCACAAGTGGGAGGATAAGCGGGATGCCTCCCAATTCCTCAATAGCCCGAATATACCGGGCACGGAGAAAGTACGTCGGCTCCCTGCCCCCCATCTCTTTCCTGTCACCGGCATTGAAATCCGGGGTTACCCCGATGACAGGTCGCATACCGTTCAGTAAGAGGAAGTGCCCGTTGCCTCTGTCGGCATTGTCGCACCATCACCATCCACGGCGACGCCGATGAACCTAATCGGCCGCTCGCCGGTCAGGTGTTCGGGCGTAATCACATAGGTGCCATAGATGCTGGGCACCCAGATACTCTTCGCCGTTTGCTCATTCAAGCCAGAAAACAAATAGGCAAGGCCGCCGACGATGCCTCCCCCGATCGCAAACGCTCCTTTGAACGGAAAATATAAAATAGTGGCCACGGCCGAAGCGGCTCCCAGACCCGCTCCGCTGGCTGTACCTTGCTGGGTGTCGGTGGACGATGACTGGCCCCATGAGGGAGCGGCTACCATAGAACCGTATACGAGGACGACGAAGAATATGATCGTTCTCACGTGAGGTGCCTCCTTCCTCTCTTGTTCTCCCCGAACGCCGCAGGCTCAGACAGCCCTTCTTCCTGTTCTTGCATTTGAACCCCTTCCTCCCTTGCAGCGCAACGGTGAGTACTTGGTTATAACAAATCCGCCGGTGAATGCAAACCCCTTGGGTAAAAGAGCAGTTCACAGACTAGGCTGTGAACGCAGAGGACTGATCCGGGGCCAGATCCAGCTCGGCGAGGATGTACGCAACGATGTCAGTTTGTCGAGCAACAACCATTCGATCCACGTCAACGACAAGGTCCGTGGCGGCAATGCGTTGATTTTCTTGACTCAGCCCCCTCTCAATTCGGAGGGCAAGTTTGCACCATGCTATTGCCTGTACAAAGAGCTCTTCGATTCGCTGTGCATAGGCCGAGCGCGCTGCGGGATCGAACGCCAGCAATGACCGTGTCAGCCGATCCATCGGTTGCAGCACTTGCTGGAGGCGCGCGACCTGCTCACAGGCAATTTCGACAACCACTTGGATACCAGCTTTCCAACTCCGCTTCTTGACGTTGAACACGCATGCCACCACCGTGGTGGTCCCTTGGACCGGTTCCGGTCCCACAAATAAGGTCACACGATAGGATGCGGATCCACCAAGTAGTTCTTTCAACATAAAAGAGTCGGCGCATTTTACCATGTCCAACCATCAAACTCCGGGCATTCTGCTGTCCCCTTGATTGTTTTCCCCCAAATTGACGCATTGCGCTTCTCCTGCATAAGATGGGGTGCATGGATTCTTTCGTCCACCATCAACGTGTTGCCTTCATTCAGGAAGCCATCCGATCCACAGAGGGACTGGATGGATGGCTGTTTTATGACTTTCGCGGAAGCGATCCCCTCGCCTATCGGATCTTGTTGCTCGACCCAGGTCAGCATGTCACGAGACGGTGGTACTATTGGATTCCAGCGTCCGGTCCACCAATAAAGCTTCTCCATCGAATCGAACCCCATGTGTTGGACAAGTTGCCCGGCAACACGCATTCCTATGTCTCATGGGAGCAACAACAAACGTTGCTTGCCTCGCTGCTTCGTGGCTACCATCGCATCGCCATGCAGTATTCTCCGTTGAACGCCGTTCCCTATGTCTCCCGCGTCGATGCGGGCACCATCGAATTGATTCGTAATATGGGGATTGAGGTCGTGACATCGGCTGATTTGGTTCAGCAATTTGAGGCGGTCTGGACCGATGAGCAACTGGAGTCCCATCGGTACGCCATGACAGCACTGCGATCCATCGTCGATGACGCCTTTGAGTACATTGGGTCAGCACTCGCCAAATCCCGTTCCTTGACGGAGCACGATGTACAGCAGTTCCTCCTGGCTCGCATCCATGATGCAGAGATGGTCACCTCTGGTGCGCCCATTGTCGCAGTCGACGCTCATAGTGCAGATCCCCACTACAGTCCCACAGCGTCGAGTGCCATTCCCATCACACGTGACAATTTGATTTTGATGGATCTCTGGGCCAAGCAAAAAAAGCCGGGGGCGGTCTACGGCGACATTACCTGGACCTGCTACACCAGCAACCATGTACCAATTCGGCAGGCTCGGATTTTTGAGATCGTCAGACGCGGACGCGATGCAGCACTTGCGTTTATTCGGGATGAGGTGACCCGCGGTCGTTTCCCCTCCGGATGGGAAGTCGATGACGTATGCCGTACCGTAATTCGAGCAGCGGGCTACAGCGATTACTTCTTGCATCGGACTGGCCATTCGATCGGGGAAGAGGTCCATGGCAATGGAGCCAATCTCGATAACCTAGAGACGCGGGACGAACGACGACTTCTGCCGCGCACCTGTTTTTCCATAGAACCGGGCATTTATCTGCCCGGCGAATTCGGTATTCGTAGCGAACTGGACGTCTATCTTGCCGACCGCGAAGTGGTGACCTACGGCACACCCCTCCAAACAGCCATCGTGCCTCTTTTTTGATACCCCAGCCGGCTACGCCCCTTGGCCAATCTCCTTCCTTGACACCCTGCAGAGAAGGGGGCTACAGTCACCTTCTAGCACGATCAATCACCACGCCAAGCGGAGAGACAGGGTGTTCGGAACGCTGGGGTTTTCTGAACTCATCATCATTTTGGTGATCATTTTGATCATCTTCGGCGCAGGACGTCTGCCGCAAATTGGCGAAGGGGTGGGAAAAGCTCTGCGAAGCTTCAAGAAGGAAGTACAGGATCTCCCACCAGCCGCGGCTACTGCCCCGGAACCAGAGGCGTCAGCGCCGCAGCAAAGCCCCGCCCGGGCGGTCGACTCATCTTCCCCTGCAAGCATGGCTTCCCTTCCCAAGCCACAAACCGCTTCGGGTCCTGGTCCTGAAATGACTCCTGGCACCACAGCTTCGATGATGTACCACATCGGTCCGGAACCGGCTCAACCGCCGCACACAACATCAAGACGCCCGCCTTCACCATCTCCTCCGAGCCAGCCCGTGATGTCGCTGGAAGATCGAGCGGCTACTCCAGCGCCCCGTCCTCAGACCCAGTATCCGCCGCTGCCACCCGATTCTCGCCCCAAGCCTCCAACCAAACGCCCCACAGCAATCGTCAATAAGGATGCCGTCGCCCGTGTCCAGGCACAACAAGCAGCCCTGAAGGCAAAGGCTTCCCAGACTGCCGCTGCCTCATCTTCCGACAATATGCAACAGGTGGGCAAGAACGTTGGAGACCTAGTTCGAACGCTTCGTCAGACTGCAGAAGACATTCGCCACAACATCGAACCTCAAGTCCATACCATTCAAGCCGAGGTGAACGCAATCTCCCAGGAACTTCAACAATCCCTGGACGCAGCGAGAGAACGGCCACCGGCTCACGAACCTCACTCTTCATCCTCATAAACCATACAACCGCATGCACAAGCTTGGCTCTGGCCAGCGGATGCTTACTGATAGCGATACGCAGGATTGGTCACGGGATACGCGCTCTTTGAGGTAGGCTGGAGCATGGACGGGGAGGCGTTTGCTCACGCTCACCGCTCCCGTCAAACTCCAAGGAGCAGTCGCAGCAGACTGGAACTCAGACGCCACTCCTTATCTTCACTGGGATGAGGAAGGCAATACGCCAAGCGTGCGACGCTGGCGGCTTCGATTCAACGCATCCACGAGATCTACGATCATTTTCTGGGCTTCCTCATCGATGTTAACAAATTGGACCCCCATTCCAGGGAACAACACATGTCGTTCAATTTTGTTGCGGACCCACACGACCCGCCCCTTGGCTCTTAACTGGTGAAGCGGTCGATCGGGTAAGGCAAATTCCATGGAGAGCTCAGAACCAACCTCGAGTGGTGCACTGCTCTCGATAAACATGCCTCCGCCTCCAATCCCGCCTGTCAGACTGTCGAACGTTTGTCCATCAGCCGTCACACACCGTACCTTCAGAGCAAGATTCGCACGCGGATAGGCTCGGCAATGGGCGAATTTTGTCCCATCGTCCGCCAAGACCCGCTCAATCACCGCCCCCCACGGCACATCACCCAACACGCGGCCTGACGCATCTTTAACGGTAATGACCTCGCGATCGGCATCGATCACGAGAGAGTTACCGGCATACCCAGGTGTCGCAGTGACAAAGAATTTCACGATACTCCCTCCTCATCAATGCTGCAATCCGGCTGATAAGAGGGCGTGGGCTTTCTCTTCTTGTTTGTGCACAGCTTTGACCAGATCGCGAATCCGCTCGCGCACCGCCGGTGCAATCTCCGTAAATTGCACCCCCATTCCTGGGCTAAAGGTATAGTGGTCGGCCTTGGGACAGATCCACGCCACTATACCCTGGACAGGAAGCCATTGCTCAACGTGGTCCGGCAACAAGAACTCCATGGCCAGCCTTGTCCCGATGGGAAGCGGCGACGAGCTTTCAATGAACATTCCACCGCCGCCAATACCACTGGCTCGGCTTTCATAATACTGCCCCTCCGGGGCGCGATAACGGACACGGAAGGTTAGGGCCACACGTGGCTCCGATCGAGTTTCTTGGGGAACGGGCATTTTCCGGGCAGCCATGATTTGGTCCATCACAAAGTCCCATGACAAGCTGCCAATCGGTTCCCCATCACTTCCGATGAGGATGACCATTTCACGGTCCGCATCCACCTCCAGCGATTTTCCCCGATGACGGAGACTTGATGTTACGGGATACCTCACGGCTTCCCTCCTCCTTTGGTTCTGTCACTGCAGCCAAGTATAGCGCGGTGTTCGCCTTTGTCGAGGAAAAGGCGTGAATCAACCGACGGGAACCAGGAGCGGGGGTACCTCGACGGGGAAAGAAAACGGCGGGCCTGACGGTTGACCCGCCGGAATGCAATTCTTACGCACTCTTGGCGTCGATCTCCTGTTCGAAGATACGGATGGGAGGATTCTTCCCGAGAATCGCGTCTTCGGTGATGACGACTTCTTTGATCTGCTTTTGCGAGGGAGCGTCGTACATGACGTCCAACATCACCTCTTCCAAAATGGCCCGCAAGCCTCGGGCGCCCGTCCTTTGCGCATAGGCTTTTCTGGCTATGGCCGCCAACGCCCCCTCCGTAAACCGGAGCTTCACCTTCTCAAAGGAGAGCAACTTTTCATACTGCTTGGTCAGAGCATTGCGAGGCTCGGTGAGGATCCGAATCAACGCCCGTTCGTCCAACTCTTCCAACGTTGCCACGACCGGCAGTCTACCCACAAATTCGGGAATCAACCCATATTTCAGGAAATCCTCTGGCTGGACCTTCGCTAACAGGTCGCCCAACCGCACATCGTTCCGGCTTCGGACATCAGCTCCAAATCCCATGGCCTTGCGGTTGAGCCGCTGCTCGATGATCTGTTCCAACCCGACGAAGGCGCCGCCGCAAATGAACAGGATATTGCTCGTGTTGACTTGAATGAATTCTTGATGGGGATGCTTTCGTCCTCCTTGGGGAGGAACGTTGGCAACCGTCCCTTCGATAAGCTTGAGGAGCGCCTGCTGAACCCCCTCGCCGGAGACATCTCTGGTAATGGAGGGACTATCGCTTTTCCTGCTGATCTTGTCGATTTCGTCGATATAAACGATTCCCCGTTCGGCCCGCTCCACGTCATAATCGGCGGCCTGAAGCAGCTTAAGAATGATGTTTTCAACGTCTTCCCCCACATAGCCTGCCTCAGTTAGCGTAGTCGCGTCGGCAAGGGTAAACGGCACATCCAAAAACTTGGCAAGGGTTTGGGCCAACAGGGTTTTTCCCGTCCCTGTCGGACCGACCATGAGAATATTGCCCTTCTGCAGCTCGATATCGTCAACGTCTTTTTCCTTGGACGAAATCCGCTTGTAATGATTGTGCACGGCAACGGCTAAGATCCGTTTGGCCCGTTCTTGCCCCACAACATACTGATCGAGATGATGTTTGATTTCCGCTGGCTTTTTGAGGCGGGACGAAATTTCTTCTTTCGTCTCTTCCCAATCTTCAGCAATGATGTCGTTGCACAGATTGACGCACTCGTCACAAATATAGACTGCCGGCCCGGCAATGAGCTTGCGAACCTCGTCACGACTTTTCCCGCAGAAGGAGCACCGCAAATGTCGATCCATTTTCTCCTGTTTGGCCATGGTTCCCTCGTTTACTTGTCCTTGGCCTCGTCCTTTCCAGATGGTTCGGGCTGTTTGGCTGTCTTAGGCGGTCTGGTGATGACCTCGTCGATGATCCCATACCGTTTGGCTTCTTCGCCTGACATGAAATAGTCCCGCTCCGTATCATGAGCAATTTTCTCGACGGGCTGGCCGGTGTGTTTGGCCAAAATCTCGTTGAGACGGTCGCGGATCTTCAAAATTTCCCTGGCATGAATGTCGATCTCCGTCGCCTGTCCTTGGAAACCACCGAGCGGCTGGTGGATCATGACGCGTGCGTTGGGGAGGGCAAACCGTTTCCCTTTGGTGCCCGCCGCCAACAGCAAGGCGCCCATGCTCGCCGCCTGACCCAGGCAGATTGTATTGATCGGCGGCTTCACGTACTGCATGGTATCGTAAATACCCAAACCGGCTGTCACACTTCCCCCGGGTGAATTAATGTAAAGATTGATGTCTTTTTCGGGGTCCTCCGCCTCCAAAAACAACAGTTGTGCGATAACCAGATTGGCGAAAACATCATCAATGGGCGCGCCCAGAAAAATAATCCGGTCTTTCAGTAGCCGAGAATAGATGTCGTAGGCTCGCTCACCTCGATTGGTTTGCTCGACGACGATGGGAACCAACATATTTCGCTCTTTTCCTTTCTCCGCTGAAATGACCACGCTCCTGCACCGGAGCACCACACTCCGGTACTCGTACAAGCCTTCACGCTAACCTTCGATGATAGCCTGACGATAGACAAAATCCACCGCCTTGTCCTCCAACACTTTGGTGCGCAGTTTTTCGATCGACTCTCGTCCTCCCGCCTGAATCATTTTTACCAGTTCAGCCACGGGAATCCGAAGTTCCGACGCCAGGCGGGCGACTTCACGATTAAGATCCTCCTCCGTGACAGACAACCCTTCTTGTTCCGCAATGGCTTCTAAGATCAGAGCAATCTTTACCCGGCGTTTGGCTATCTCCCGGTAAGTTTCCCGAAGCTGCCGAACCTCCTCTTCATCTACTCGTGGAGCCAGACCACCCCCTTGCCCCCGCTGCCGCTCTTGCAGCCTCTGCTGAACGATCACATCAAGTTCCCGCTCTACCAGCGATTCAGGGAGATCAAACTGATACAAATTGGCCAAATGGGAGAGGAGGGTCTCCTTATAAGAGGCCTCAATCTCCTTTTTGAGCGCCTGTTCCATCTCTCCGCGCAACTTGTCTTTCAGCTCCTGAAGCGAGGCATAGGGCCCACAATCTTTGGCAAACTCATCGTCAATGGGAGGCAGTTTTTTTTGCTTGATCGCATTGATGCACAAACGGAACGTAACCGTACGGCCCGCAACCCGGGCGTCGGGATGGCTGGGGGGATAAGACTGAGCGATTTCCACGACTTCCCCTTCCCCCTTGCCCAACAGATGGGAGTCAATATCGATTCCCAGCACCGTGGCTTTGGACCCTACACGATGAAGCTGGTTTTCTTTCCTCGTCCCCTCGAGGGGCTGACCATCCAAAAACCCTTCGAGGGTGATCACCACATAATCGCCCTCGGCCAACAAGGTCCCAGCAGGCGCGGCTTCTAAACGGGCCTGCTGCTCACGCAACACCTCGATGGCACGATTTACCTGTTCATCCGTCACCGTTCGCGGATCCCGTTTGAGCACTAAGGCGTCAGGAGCCTTGTAGCCGCGGAGTTCGAAGGTTGGTTTGATTTCAACAGTAGCCGTGAAGGTAAAGGGGGCGTCTTTTTTGATGGTGGTCCGGTCAAGGGGTTGAATTTCCACCATGACAGGACTGATTCCTGCTTCCTTGACGGCTCGCTCATAAAAGTCAGGCACCAAGGCCCTGATCACATTTTCTTCGACTGTTTTCGCAAACCGCTTTTCCAACAGAGCCAGAGGGGCTTTCCCAGGCCGAAACCCTGGAATGTGAACTTGGCGGTTCAATTCTCCGTAGGCCTTCGCCAATCTCTTCGTGACTTCCTCGGCCGGCACTTCAATCTTCAACGCCCGTTTCATAGGGCCTAGCTCGGTCATCTCCAGTTTCATCGATAGGGTTCCCACCTTGCCCTATGGATCACGCCGCACCATCTGCCTTCTGTTCAATTTCATTCTTCACCGTTCACTCGACGGATTTCTTTGGTGCGAGAGGGGGGACTTGAACCCCCACGGTTGCCCACGAGATCCTAAGTCTCGCGCGTCTGCCAATTCCGCCACTCTCGCCTCGTTTGCACCGGCTGTTCTTCGTCGGCTCGTCGAATGATCTTCTCCGCCGCGGCAGTCCACAACGGCATTTTTCCATGATGCTTGCTTGCTTCGAAATACGTGACGCCTCATCGCTTTTGTACCGTTGGATCCATACAGGTGTCAACCCATACTATCGGGTGGTTTCATCCCCCCAACCAGCCGCCGCCTTGCTCCCTCGAGTGCCATTCTTTGAACATCCTTGTAGAAATCCTCTCAGCCAACGAGGGACAATGGTCTTACCTTGCCGCCCATAGAGGTGCATGCTAAGATGCGGCTCCTCTTGAGCATGCCACGTCGCGGAGAGGTGCGAGAGTGGACGAATCGGCGTGCCTGGAGAGCACGAGTCCTGGCAACGGGACCGTGGGTTCGAATCCCACCCTCTCCGCCACCTTCACGCAGGCCGTGTAACGGTTGCGTCGGCGCTCTTAACAATTTTACGGATCGCAAACAGATTCAGCGATGCAAGCATCTCGGACTCAGAGAGGTGGGCGGGCGGTTGACGGAGCGGTTGACGAAAAGGGGCCGGGCCCTGTGCGACAGAACCCTGTAAACCCCGCCAGGTCCGGAAGGAAGCAACGGTAAGCAGTCAGTTCTGGGTGCCGCAGGATCACCTGGCCCCGCTGCCAAAGCCACGGCTGGCGACCTGCCGTGGCCTCCGGGGATGACGGTGCCCATGAGTACCTTCATGCTAATCGGGCATTCATAACCTATAAAATGGACTACCAAGTTTCCGCCAGAAAATATCGGCCCAGCACCTTTGCCGATGTCATCGGCCAATCCCATGTTGTGCAGACGTTGCTCAATGCCATCTCAACCAAGCGGATCGCCCATGCCTATCTCTTTTCTGGCACCCGGGGTGTCGGGAAAACCACCGTCGCTCGCCTGCTGGCCAAGGCCCTCAACTGTGAGCAGGGTCCCACCAGCACCCCCTGCAATCGCTGCGCAAGCTGTATCGAGGTCACTCGCGGCAGCTCCACCGATGTCGTAGAGATCGATGGGGCCTCCAACACGAGCGTGGACGACGTGCGGGAGATTCGAGAGAACATTAAGTTCATGCCCTTTCGGGGCCACTACCGTGTGTACATCATCGACGAAGTGCACATGCTGTCCACTTCGGCGTTCAACGCCCTGCTCAAAACCCTCGAAGAACCTCCCCCTCATGTCGTATTTGTTTTTGCAACAACAGAAATTCACAAAATCCCCGCTACTATTCTCTCACGCTGCCAGCACTACAATTTTCGGCGTCTCACACGGACCGAGATCGTCGAACGACTACGTCATGTCGCTCAGCAAGAGCACCTCGTCATCGAAGACCGCAGCCTCATCGCGCTGGCCCGTGCCAGCGAAGGGAGCATGCGAGATGCCTTAAGCTTGCTTGATCAGGCCGTCTCATTCGGAGGGAAAACAGTCCACCATCAAGACCTGGAGATCTTGTTGGGAGCAGTCCCCCACGAACTAGTACAGGAGCTGATCGAGGCAGTTGTGGCTCGCAACTATCCCACGGCCCTAGGATGCCTCGCTTCGGTATTGGATCGCGGCTACGACCTCCGGACCTTCTGTGCCGAAGTGATTGAGCAGTTCCGCAATATCCTTGTCACATCCGTTGTTCAGTCGCCGACTCATCGCGAAAGTCTGATTGAGGCGTCTCGGGAAGAAATCGAACAACTGGCCACAGCGGCCAAGACCCTGACAGCGGATGAATTGCAGGAGCTCCTTGCCATTTTCATCCAGGCGGAAGACTCCCTCCGCTTGAGTGCACACCCTCGGTTCATTATGGAAGCGGCGATCATTAGGGCTATCCGATCATTGCATCGATCTGCACATGCTCGTGAGCCTCGAGCTACGCAGGAGTCTCCTACTTCGCCAGAGCCTCTCGCCCGCTCCGTTAATTCCGCGAAGGCGCTGGCTAGCGGTCCCCGTGCCGTTTCAGAGGAAGGGGCTCCATCTGCTTCATCTGCTTCATCTGCTTCCTCCTCATCAACGCCCCCTTCAACACGACAGGCGATTGCCGCTTCGGTCGGCATATGCACATCGAAATCCCCCATGCCATCCCTTTCCTCTGAAGGAGATCCTCCGCCGCATCTCAGCGCTCAGACCTTCCCGCCAGAGGAAAAGGCCCCTGCTTGCTCCCTTTCCCTTGAGCCTTCTCCTGCCGTTCCTGATGAACGCTTGCTTCTCAACTGGGACGCGATCCTGGAGGAAATCGCCGCATCCTTGCCCAATCTTGCCCCCTTTTTGGAAACTGGGCGGTATCTCGGCGTGAAGGACGGAGCTGTAACCATTGGCTTTGCAAAGCACAACCATGTGGCGCGGACCAGACTAGAAAAAGAGGAACATCTGCGCACATTGGCCCGATTGTGTGAACAACAGGTAGGCCAGCCAGTGCAGATCCGCATTGTCGAACTTTCGGAAGCCGACCCGCCAGGCCCCACTATGGCTCAAGTACGAACCGCCAAAGAACAGGACCAGCGGCTGGCGCTCCTGAAGCGGGCCCAGGCTCATCCCGTGGTTAAGCAGGCGATGGAAATCTTTGGAGCCGAACTGGCTCACGTCCGCCTAATAAAGAAGGAGGCCACCGAATGAAAAACCCTTTTGGCAATATGAACGCGATCCTTAAACAAGCTCAAGCCATGCAGGAGCAGATGGCTAAAATCCAGGAACAGGCGGCATCCAAGCTTGTCAACGGCACAGCCGGAGGTGGTATCGTGACCGTGACAGCCAACGGAGCACTTCAGATTGTCAGCGTGACAATTGACCCCGAATTGATCAAGAGCGGGGACATCGAGATGCTGCAAGACTTGGTTGTCGCAGCGAGCAATGATGCGTTGCGAAAAGCCAGGGAGCTGATGGAACAGGAGATGAAAACTATCGCCGGCGGCATCAAAATTCCAGGTCTGTTCTAACCTCATATGGCAGTCGATCAACAGGGGCTACTGGGGCGGCTGATCAAAGAATTGGTTCGTCTACCGGGGATCGGACACAAGAGCGCCCAACGTCTGGCATTTCATCTGATGAAAATGGAACGGGAGGAGGCACTCCGTTTGGCCGATGCAATTCGGGCCGTGAAGGAGGGGCTTTCCTTTTGCCGGCACTGTCGGAATATCGCCGAAGGAGAGACATGTGAGTTCTGCCGGGACCCCAAACGGGACCGGACCAAAATCCTGGTCGTCGAGGAACCCAGCACCCTCTACGCTATTGAGCGGGCCGGCGCCTATCGAGGCCTGTACCACGTGCTGTTTGGGGCGCTTTCACCCCTCGACGGTGTCGGCCCTTCAGACATCCGAGCCGACGAACTGGTTGATCGCATCAAAACAGGCAGCGTTGAAGAGGTTATCCTCGCGACAAACCCGACGATCGAAGGAGAAGCTACCGCCATTTATCTCGCTAAGTTGCTCAAACCCCTGGGAGTGCGTGTGTCCCGGATTGCCTATGGAATTCCCGTGGGGATGGACATCGAATACGCAGACGAGGTCACTTTGCTGAAATCCATCGAAGGACGGCGAGACCTCTAAGATTACCCGTTTGCCTCCCTGTCCCGCAAAAAGGCAAAGAGCAAGCCCCGGTTGACCCCTCTTTCTCATGCTGCTATAGTCAACTATCGCTTACTCCTAACAAAGGAGAAGAGCCGTGAAGGCCCGTTCTTCCGCCAAGTCAACCCGCTCGGTCAAGTCAGCGGGCAATCCCTCCACCACTCGGGAGAGCAGGTTTAAGAGGTCACGCCCCGAGATGGCTCAATATCAAGATATTCGCAAAGAGCTCGAACGGCAGAGAGCTGCCCTTCTTGAGGAAGCAGGAGGTGTCCTCACCAATCGATCGGGTTTCCAAACATTCCCCGACATCAGTGACCAGGCGTCTGCGGAGATCGATCAAAATTTCTCTATGCGCATCCGCGATCGTGAACGAAAATTGCTAAAGAAGATCGACGAGGCGCTCGAACGAATCAATGCTGCAACCTACGGCATCTGCGAACGGTGCGGCTCGACCATTCCCTACGAACGTCTCAAAGCTAGACCCGTCACGACCCTTTGCATCGCGTGCAAGACCATTCAGGAAGAAGAAGAACGAAGTCGGCGGTGAGTCCGTAGCCCGATGAGGTTCTTCCTGTGGTCGTCCACAGTTTCTCTGGTCCTCAGTAGCTCTTGTAAAGCTTCAAACCCTAGGGCAGGAAGCCATTGCCGCTGACGGCCGCTGATCGGCCGTGGTTCATCAGCATCCATCCCAAGAACTTCACGGCGAGAATCTCATGGTCTCCGTAGGTTTTTTATTGTTTTAACGCTTTGATCCGTTCTCTGGCATAGGCAGCGCGGGCTGCTTCCTCGGGATTGCCCTCCGCAAGGGCAAGGAACGTTTCATATTCTGCAAGAGCGCGTCGAGGATTACTCTCTTCTGAGGCCTCTGCCAAGTTGAACCGGGCGACAGCATAGTTGGGACGGAGCACAACCGCCCGCTCAAAGGCTTGTAAGGCCGCCATTTTCTCTCCGAGCCTGCTGTGCACGGTGCCAAGATTATTCAATACTTCCGGCACATTGGGTCGGATCGCCAGTGATTGCATCAACTCGGCCTTGGCTTGTTCAAGCTGACCTTTGGCGGCCCAGGAAAGGCCGAGCTTGTGATGCGCTTCAGCCAGGAGCACCTTATTGCGAAACCCGCTCGCGATCGCCTTCTGGTAGGCATCAGCCGCAACATCATAGTTTTTGGGCCCGCAATAGGCGAGTTGGGCTGTTTGACCACGGGCAAACTGTTGCAGCGAGAGAAACGGCTCTTTGTCTTCACTGCCCTGTCCCTCGAGCAGTTGAACACTGCCCTCCTCGCGCGCCACCCGTAGCCGATTGAGAAACTCCCGCCGGTATGGTGAGAATAGACGCGCGTACGGATCAATGGCAAAGGAGGCTTGCAGGAGCATGGGGCGTGAGGGCGGGCCGGTTACAAGGTACTGGGTGGTGCTCTTTTCATCGCCGGTCTCGTAAATCGCACTGGTGTCAAAATTGGATCGTGTGTCCAACTGAGCCACCGCCAGATAAAACTCCAGGACCGGCCTGAGACGCGACAACGTGTCTCTGAGCACCGGATAGGGCCGAAGATCCAGTCCTTGGGGAAAAGTGAAGAGTGCGCCCACGAGGACGTTGTCTTCGTCGAAAAAATACGACTCGTTGCCTCGGGACTCGCTACTCTCCTGTGGAATCACTACTTCTTGGCCGCTCCCCCACCGATGTGAGAGAGAAGCTCGTACGCCATGCGTTCTTAAAAAATCGGCCTTGTGCTCGCACAGGGTTGTCGATTTGAGCAAAGTCAAATCAGAAGCCGACGGGGGGAGGGGAGGCCGGATGACCGTTTTCGGGCCGCAGGCCGCCACAAGACTGACTAGAAGCAGGCAGCCAATCCCCCCTCTCTGGAAGCAAGCACGGTCAATGAACATGCGGAACAACTCTTCAGCGCGATAGAAGAAACAACGTGGGCACCCTCACGGTTTCTTACCTTAGTGCTCTCAGACCACACCATCCACCCATTAGAAGGTCTTGCGAAGGGGAGGCGGCCTGCTCAGGTCAGAGCAAGGAGGCCGTCTTTTAGCGGCGCAGAGAATTCTCCATGGCATCCTCGGCAGTATAACCAAACAGATAAGGACTGCTGGCCCCTAACAGATAGAGCGGCCGATTGATACCATAATCCACGATATGAGCAAAGGGATGCCCCACAAAGCCAAGCCAGCGAAGAGGATGGTCATTGATCGCCGATCCTGCAGCGGGATCTGAATATACTAGGGCTGTCGAATCAAGAATGTTGTAAATGCTGGTCGGAGGCCCATATTCCTGCAGACTCATTCCCTCCCGCCCTGTTGTCGCACAGCCCGTGGACAGAAACGCTACCATGCTCATCACAAGACACCACCCTCTCCTCATCGGATCACCTCGCCGTTTATCCTGCCATCTTCCACAAAAGAGAAACCCCGTCTCCGCGAACTCGTTTGTCGCTTCCCTTACCCCGATACCAGTGTAGCTGAGGCATCCCATTCTGTCCAGAAAACCGATGAGAGACACCTGTGCCGTCCTCACCCTAACAATCGCACGCGACTCGGGACAGATGGCAACGCTCCTACGAAACGAACAAAACCGCTCACCAGAGAACGCACGGAGGGAGATTCCCAGACAAGAAGAAATGGTGGGCGATACAGGTATCGAACCTGTGGCCTCTTCCGTGTGAAGGAAGCGCTCTACCACTGAGCTAATCGCCCATAAAAAGAGTCTAGCATGGGTTTTCTCATGGGTTCAATCGTGTCCGTCCGCTTGGTAAGATGATCTCATCGCACAGTCTGTGCGACAGCCGTGTTGCTCCAAGCTCCCGTGACCTTGACTTCACAAAAACACGGTTCCTAGAATGAGCCCCTTTGCGGGCAAGGACCAGTGATTTCTATGAGAGAAGACATTGTCATTATCGGAGGCGGACTGGCCGGCTCGGAGGCGGCGTGGCAGGCTGCAAATCGGGGCGCCAAGGTCACACTTTACGAAATGCGTCCCAAAGAAATGACCAAGGCGCACAAGACCGATGGGTTGGCTGAGCTCGTGTGCTCAAATTCACTGGGGTCTTCGGACCTGGAACATGCACCGGGCATTCTTAAAGAAGAAATGCGACGCTTGGGTTCATTAATCATCGCCTCAGCGGAACAGGCCAAGGTTCCCGCAGGATCGGCACTGGCGGTCGATCGGGAGCAGTTTTCCACTACGGTCACCCGAGCCTTGGAATGCCATCCGAATGTGCGGATCATCCGCGAGGAAATCACCCGCGTCCCTGGTGACTGCATCTGTGTGGTGGCCACCGGTCCGTTGACATCGGACAAACTTTCCGAATCGATCCGAGCCGTGACGCAATCACAGCATCTCTATTTTTACGATGCGATCTCGCCCATCATTGACGCAGACTCCATTGACATGGACGTCGTGTTTCGCGCCTCTCGTTATGACGCCGACTCGGACGATTATCTCAATTGCCCCATGACAGAAGAGCAGTACAATGCATTCTATGAAGCGCTGATCACAGCTGAGAAAGTGCAGCCCAAGCCCTTTGAGCAGATTCCCTACTTCGAGGCCTGTATCCCCATCGAGGTCATGGCAGAGCGCGGCCGCCGCACCATGCAATTCGGGCCGCTCAAACCCGTTGGTCTCATTGATCCACGGACCGGACGCCAGCCGGCTGCCGTGGTTCAACTGCGCGCGGAAAATATCCATCGCACCTGCTACAACATGGTCGGTTTTCAGACCAAACTGACCTACCCAGAGCAAAAACGAGTGTTTCGCTTGATTCCGGGCCTCGAACGGGCAGAATTTCTGCGTTATGGGAGTCTGCACCGCAACACCTTCATCAACTCACCCAAACTGCTCACGACAACGTTGCAATTCAAGGCCCGCCCCACATTATTCTTTGCAGGGCAACTGGTCGGCGTTGAAGGCTACACCGAATCTGCTGCCATGGGGGGACTAGCCGGTATTAATGCCACGCGAGTGCTCCGCGGTGAACCGCCGGTCACCCCGCCGCCGACAACCGCGCATGGTGCTCTCATCGCCCATATTACCTCGTCGGATTCCCGTTGCTTCCAGCCGATGAATACCAACTTCGGCCTGTTTCCCCCTCTACCCCGCTCGCCTAAAGACAAGGCAAGCAAACGTCAGTTGATCGCGCAGCGGGCTCTTGAGGACTTCGATTCATGGAAGACCAAATTCGGGCTTTCCTGAGGTTTCTTGAAGGGGAGCGGAACGCCTCCGCGGAGACCGTCCGCAATTATTCGTCGGACCTCCGGCAATTGTTGGCCTTTCTTCGAAAATCCGGAGAAGGCGGGCGCCCGATCACTGCGGCCTGCATCACGACCGACGATGTCCGGCGTTATCTCCACTGGTTGGACCGAAACGGCGAGAAGGCTTCCTCGCTCGCAAGAAAGCTGGCCTCCATTCGGAGTTTTTATCGGTTCCTGATCGGGCGCGGCCTCGTGTCCGCCAATCCCGCCGAGGACATTCGCAGCCCCAAATTGCCCAAGCCGCTCCCCCGTGTCCTGACGAAAGACGATGCTGATTCCCTAATGGAAATTCCTGATGAGCGGTCGTGGCTCTCATTGCGAGATCGTGCCCTCTTGGAAACGTTGTACTCCACCGGAGCCCGCGTGAGCGAAGCGGTCGGCATGAACTGGAACGACCTCGACCAGGCTGAAGGACTGGTTCGCGTACGTGGGAAGGGCGCCAAGGAGCGGATCGTTCCGATCGGTGAGGTGGCTCTGCACGCTATTGAGCGATACCGCCAAGCCCTTCCCGCTGCCCTTGCCCCCTCGACGTCTTCAGCCCCCCTCTTTGTGAACCACCGGGGCGGACGCCTGACAACGCGGAGTGTGGCTCGAATCGTGGTACATTATTCACGGTCCTTAGCCGGAGGCCCCGTTAGTCCCCACACACTCCGGCATTCCTTTGCCACTCACCTGCTCGACGAGGGAGCGGATCTCCGGTCCATTCAAGAGATGCTGGGCCACGCCTCGTTGAGCACGACACAAAAATACACGCACCTGGCCGCCGATCAACTCGCGGCGGTCTACGACCGGGCCCATCCGAGAGCGCGCTGCTCCGCCGACGACCTGCGTCACAACGAACAGGAGCTGTCATGATCATTCGATCCACCACGATTCTTTCTGTTCGCCGCTCCGGGCGGGTAGCCATGGGATGCGATGGCCAAGTGACTGTCGGTACCACGGTGATGAAACACAACGCCAAGAAATTGCGGCGGCTCCATCAGGATCAGGTCTTGGCCGGTTTCGCGGGCGCCACCGCCGATGCCTTTACGCTGTTCGAAAAATTCGAGGCCAAGCTGGAGGAGTATCGTGGAAACCTCACGAGAGCGGCGGTCGAGCTCGCCAAAGACTGGCGGACCGATCGGGTGCTGCGCCGGCTGGAGGCCCTGCTTGCGGTGGCCGGCAAGGAACAGTCCTTCATCATCTCAGGAACCGGCGATGTGGTGGAACCTGAAGACGGCATCTTGGCCATCGGCTCCGGAGGGGCCTATGCCCTGGCGGCGGCTCGAGCACTCCTCCAACATTCCACGCTGGACGCCGCGACCATCGTCGCTGAGGCCATGAAGATCGCGGGCGGCATCGATATCTATACGAATCAGCATATTATCGTCGAAGAATTGCAGGGAGCAGCGAACCCATGACGCAACAGACGCCGGATACCGAACCGCTTAACCTCAACAGCCTCACGCCTCGTCAGATCGTCGAAGAGCTCGATCGGTACGTCATCGGGCAAAAGGACGCCAAACGCATGGTGGCCATCGCGCTTCGCAACCGGTGGCGTCGTCAACAGTTGCCGCCCGACCTCCGCGATGAGGTAATGCCCAAGAACATCATCATGATCGGGCCGACTGGCGTGGGAAAAACGGAGCTCGCCAGACGGCTCGCCAAGTTGGCCCAGGCACCTTTTATCAAGGTCGAAGCATCGAAGTTCACAGAAGTGGGCTACGTTGGGCGTGATGTGGAATCCATCATCCGCGACCTGACGGAACTGGCCATCAACATGGTCAAAAATCAGCGGTTGGAAACAGTCCAGCAGAAAGCTGAGCAACAGGCGGAAGAACGACTGCTCGACCTGCTCTTGCCCCCACCACCTCGGCCACCGTTTGCCGAAAGCGGCGAGACACCCTTTCCGCCTCATGACTCCTACGAAACCACCCGCTCAAAATTACGCCTGCAACTGCGGGAGGGGAAACTCAACGAACGATCGGTCGAAATGGAAGTGAAAGAACGGACCTTGCCGATCGGGATCATCTCCAACGTCGGAGGCCTTGACGAGTTGGAGAGTCATTTGCGCGACATGTTGGGTGGCATGTTCCAAGGCAAAAAAAAGAAGCGACTGATGAAGGTCCCTGAAGCCTTGAAACACCTGACCCAGGAAGAAGCGCAAAAGCTGATCGACATGGACGAGGTGGTCCGCGAAGCCATCGCCAAGGTCGAGCAGACCGGCATCGTGTTTCTCGACGAAATCGACAAAATCGCCGGACGGGAGCGGACGACGGGGCCGGATGTCTCGCGAGAGGGCGTGCAGCGAGACCTGCTGCCGATCGTCGAAGGCTGCACGGTCAACACGAAACACGGGCCGGTGATGACGGACCATATCCTCTTCATTGCCGCAGGCGCGTTTCACGTTGCCAAACCCTCTGACCTGATTCCCGAACTCCAGGGGCGATTTCCCATCCGCGTGGAATTACATCCCTTGTCCAAAGACGATTTTGTGCGTATCCTCACGGAGCCGAAAGGCGCGCTGGTGCGGCAGTATCACGCATTGTTGGCGACAGAGGGCCTGACTGTAGAATTCACAAAGGACGGCCTCGAGGCGATCGCCGACATGGCAGTACAGGTCAACGAACGGACGGAGAACATCGGCGCGCGCCGCCTGTTCACAATCATGGAACGGCTGTTGGAAGAAATCTCGTTCGCCGGGCCGGAATGGCCGGACAAAGTCGTCAAGATCACCGCCGACTACGTTCGAGAGCGGTTGAAAGACGTGGTCAAGGACCAGGATTTGAGCC
>JANDJK010000028.1:9501-26120 GCA_024330925.1 Nitrospira sp. | reverse complement strand
GCCCGAATTCCCGCGCAATGTCGTAATACTTGGACAGCTCGTACTGGCGTTTGGCCACCGCCACTTTCTTGCGCATCTGCGGATCGTCCGGTGATCGAGTCAGCTCTTCTTCCGCCCGTTCGAGCGATTCTTTCATGACGGCCGGCTCATGGATCCGCGCGCTCCCGAAGACCACAATGGTCGAGCGCACGCCCTCTTCGCGCTGAATCAATTCAGCTTTCAAGAGCTCAAGGCCGATACGAATGGGGCGCAGTTCGTCGCGCCGAAGGAACTCCGTGTCTTCGAGGGCCGGAATGTAAGAGGACGAGAGCTCAGGCGGGCATGGGATTTGTGCGTCGGGATCGTCCATGGACATGGGCGCATTATAGCGGGATGACAAGTTCGCTGGGAACCATCAAATGCTAGAATGGCCAGAATTCAATGATCGCATGCTCGTCCGCCTTTCCAAAAGCATACGCATGGACGGTAAGCCGCTTATCGCAGAGAAATTGGACATGTTCGATATTGATCCCCGTCCCCGACAGAGTGAACGTGGGCGAGACGGGGGAAATGAGTCGAAAGAGATAGCCAAGATTGAGAGAAGCGGAACGAGTGGTGCTCCATCGGAATTCCGCGATCAGTTGATCGGCCTCCATGGTAATGTCTTCGGGCGGACCCAAATGCTCCACCACCTGCTGGAGCGTCGTCTCACCGAGGCGAATGAACCGCAACTGCTCGGCGGTGATCGGTTCATTGAACGTCACTCGTCTGACAGCACAGCCCAGCACGGATAGGATGAGGATGCTAAGGAGAACCGTCCCGAGCAAGGATGAGAAACGCACGGTCATGACCCCCAGGGGCGCAGGGAAAAATCAACTCTGTCGGTCCGTTTTCCGTAGATGATGTCTTGGACGATGCCCTGCTTGTCCAAGAAAATGTAGAGATTGTCGCTTTTCGCGTTCAATGTGAGAAGATTGAACACGAGTAAAATCAAAGCCGGAGACTTTGCGTCATAGTAATAGTATTGAAAGATGTCGCGATCCGGCGCTTGATTGATTCGATCGGGCGCTCCCAAGAGTTCGACCACTTGAGTGCGATGGGTGACTCCCTTTTCGATTCGCCTGAGATTTTCTTCGTCAATGGGATTTCCGATCCGCCCCCGACTGATGACACAGCCCGAAAGGACCAAGGCGAGGGAGAGCAGGAGAATGCCGGTCCGCACGACGATCATACAACCTCCATTTCCGCGCTAACCGCGGCGATGGTTTGTTAGAGACTCTAAAACGAAATCCTGTTCATAGACAACGTATCGCGTCGGTGATAACCCGAGGCGCCGATAGACGGTCCTGGCCGTCCGATTATCCCTCGCCACATAGAGCCTGATCCCGCAGTTTACAGGGTCACGCCTTGCCTGTTCGAGCACACGGCGGTATAGAGCCCGATAGATTCCTTGTCGCCGCCACGCGGGATCGACATAGACGCTTTGTACCCATAAAAATATCCCGTTGCGCCAGTCGCTCCATTCATAGGTGAGCATCAGTTGACCCACGATGCGCCGCTGGCTCCTTTCCCCAGCTTCCGCGATTATAAACGATCCGAGTCGAGGGTCGGAAAGGACCGCGTGAATCCCCTTGCGGAGCCGTCTTTCATCCAGCCTCCTCCCCTCGGTTTCCTTTGCCATGGCAAGACTCAATGTGACGAGCGCGTTCGCGTCGTCTCGCTTCGCCGGCCGTATTCGCACCATCGGCGTCTTTTTCATGGATCAGGGGCAACGGCCCTCGAACGGCTGAGCCAGCCGCTCTTGGGCTGATAAAAACCGGCGGAGAATTCCAATTTCATGGCGTCTTCCGGGGGGAGATTGATCGGCACAAGATCCCGCTCCGGGATGAAAGCCAAATAGCCGGTAAAGGGATGGATCGCCGTCGGAACGAACACCATGAACAGCGTCGAAGGCGTCGGCTCAATTTGGAGAGGAGGCGGCGCCGTCCCCATGACGAATCCAAGCGCCCACAGTCCGTTGCGGGGAAACGGAAACGCCACGACCTTGCTGTTCCCAAACCGGGATCTGAAATTCACGACGTCCGTCATTCCTTTCAACGTTAGATAGATGGTCTGCACCAGGGGAATTTGTTCGAGCCGTTGCTCAAGCTGTTCGAGGAGGTTTTTCCCGATGATGTGGTCTGTTAAGATACCGGCCAGAATGACAATCATCACTAACAGCAACAACCCAATACCGGGTATCGGATCAGTCATATGACTTCCGACGACGCTGTCGAGGGTGTTGAAGAGCGTCAAGAGAATTAAAATGGTGGCCCACGTTGGAACGAGGAGCACCAACCCAGAGAGAAAAGTCTTTGAGAGCGAATTGGTCATTGGAGAAATGGCAGCTTCTTTCCTCACGGACTCCATTGCAGTCTAGCAAAAATTTTTTCCGGAAGGAAAACAGCTTGTGTTTTCTCCTCCACCTCGAGGAAGATATTTTCATTGTGCCGGCATAGCTTCGTCTTAGCCTGAAGAAGGAGACCAGATCATGTCGATTGATCCTGAACTGCTCTCTATACTCTGCTGCCCGGAAACCAAGCAAGCCGTGAAGTTGGCGGATGACGCGTTGCTCTCAACGGTGAACGATCAGATTCGGAGAGGCAACGTCAGGAACCGGGGAGGGACGGTCGTAGGGGAAACCTTAACCGGCGGCCTTCTCCGGGCCGACAGGAAGATCCTCTATCCTATTGTTGATGACATCCCCGTGATGTTGATTGAAGAGGGAATCCCAATCGACCGTTATACCTGACCTCGGTTATGCATGCCAACCACGTTTCCGCTTGACACCCTGTCCGGCTAGGAGGTGATAAGGACCGACACCAAGGGAAACTCTATCTGTACGTCATTCCCTCGAAACATAGCCGGTTGGTACGGAAGTCCTTCCGGAGGAGGAAACTGCGCCCGGTTCCGTCGTGTCATGGCTTATTCCTCTTTGTGCGGAGCGATGCCCGGCTTTCAACCCACGTCCCTCGGCAAGAGAAACCCATTGCCCATGCGCGGCAATTATGTCGTCGAGGCAACCAGATGACGGTTCTTTTCGATTACGGGTGTATGATTGTCGCGCTGCCGAGGGGGTTTTCCGTTTTTGAACCCGTTGAGGTGCCGCAATACGTGCAGAGGTATTCATACAGGATTCCGCTCGGCAAGATCAGCAGCAATCGCTCGCACGTCGGGGTAGCTGTTTGGCAACGAGGGCAGTACAGAAGGGAAGCCTTCAGCGAGCGAAATTGGTTCCGTGGTGCTTGTTCAGACGCCCTTGCGGCCGATCCGTCCGACTGCCGGCTGCCCTGCTGCGTAGAGCCTGTAGAGTCTGATGAAGAGGGGAACACCCATTGCATAGTTTATTATAGAAATGAAATCAAACGAAGATCAAGTTTAGCCGATGGAGAGAGTTTCTAATTCGAGAAAGGGAGCAAGCCAAACAACTTGTGCAAAGATGATACCGCTCGTTATTCTATGAGCGAACAGTAACCTTCGTTTGGAGAAATCGGAGAAAACCGATGGGGGAATGAAGACCGTCTGGAAACCGTCAGACTATAGATGCAGCCTTCTTCTCTGCACTTAGACACACCTTCGCCTTCGAGAGCCACCCGCTGAGGGTTCTCAGCGGATGGAGCAAGCTTCGTGGTTGCTAGACAGTCGTTTTGGCAGATTCGATCTCGGTTGCAGTAATTAAGCTTCCGAGGTAATCGGCCACAAAATTTAATGCTTCCTCTCGACCGTCGGCCCTTCTGCCTTTTTCACGACGCTGCACAGACAGTTCATGATCAAGATCAGACTTCACTTCCGCCAACACTCTTTGAAGCGAGGAAGGACTCAGGTTGGCATCCATCTCCTCAAGCTCTTGACATCGATCAAGGACCCAGTTGAGCCCCTCGATTCTGCCGGCATAGTGGTCTTGTTCCGCCGTGTCAATGCGCGCCATAGCCGTGGCGAAGGTTTGCGCCTCGTAAATGAGGTTATAGAAGCTGGTTACCGCGCGTTGAAGCGAATGATTCATTCTACCTAGCTCCTTTGTCTGCAATTATTATACACGAGAATGGAGGACCGACAACCAGTATTTTGTCCAGTTACGTAAAAAGGAGCGAGTGAAACTCGTTCATGAATCCGTAGTACAGAGGGGCAAAATCTTTTAAGCAATCGGGGCTGGTTTCCTTGAGCCGCTTGAAAAAAAATACCTGGCTTCTGGGATCTAACTGCTCAAGAAGCTGGCTAAGCTGGGCCATCGTGTAACTTCCGGACGGCACGCTCAAGACATAATGCACAAGGCGTTCGACAAATTGCTGGGCGATATATTCGCTGCTGAGATAGCCCTCCGGCAACTTTCCCGATGCCAAGAACTCATGAAAAGGGATCGCCTGCGCGGCAAACGGAACGGTTTCATCGAGCGGGGAACTCACGTTTTAGACCTTACCTTCTTGATGTATCTTTTACTAACTCTACTCAAGCCCCTACATGCCGTCAAGTGAGCGTGTTGGCCTATGTCGATGGTATTTGGAATGGTTTTAGGGGGAGCCATTTGTCAGGATGTTTGGGGCGAAAGGCTGAGTGAGTATCAGATTACTCCAGTCGGTTGAAACGATGCAGACGAGACGTCAACTCATCTTAGTTGAAATTGCAAAGCGGCTTCCATATGGGGGTGATCGTGCAACCTCTTTTCTGTCAATATTTTGGGTGGTTGTCATGACGCCTGGGGTACAGGTTGCAGTTGAGAGAGACCGTGCTGATCATCCACTCGTCGGCGAGCTAGGCGGAGAGGGGGCGCAAGCCGGCATCGGGGGTGGGGAAGATGCTGACGACCCGGGTGCGGCGTCGCCGCTCCCGGTGGGTGCGCTCCAGACCATTGGTGGTGTACGGGCGGAGCCGGGACGCCGTCGGGAAGTCGAAGACCGGCAGACTCTCGGGGATGGCCGTTTCGGCCCATTCGGCGAGCTTCGGATGTTCCTTGCGCAGACTTCCCAAGCGGCCTTTAAGAGCCGTTCGGCCTCGATCCGCCACGGAGGGGGAACAGTCGCCAGAACGTCTGGGGGCACCTGGACGGTCACTTCGCCATGTCGGGGAGCATGATCTTGGGCTTGAAGCCGGCGGCGGAATCGCGCCGTGTTTCGAGGCGCGCCAAAGGTGCGGGCACCGATGACCGCGTCTTGCTCGCTCTTGGCGGCTTCATTGACCAGGATCCGCGGGGCTTCGCCGGCGCCATCAAGTCCGTGTTTAAGCCTAAGCGGCCTCCAGAGGATTCGTTGCGACTCGCCTCGCTATGAGGAATACTCTCCCTCCTCGACGTCATGGTGTCAGACTCACCATCGCGCCGCCCGGCAAACTACGGGCAAAATTGAATTGCCAGAAAGAACGCTACACAACTTTCCCCTTAGACTCTAGGACCTTATAGGCTTGGTCCTCTCAGAACTGAAGCTGCGATTGTGACTTGGTTTCCTTACTCTTGTGGGGTTATGTACTGCTTGATGATCTCCTCTGTCATCCTCACGGTGGACGCAAAGTAGTCCGTGACTAGATTCCCACGCAAGACCTTGCTCACCCCCCCCTTTTTTACAGGCGGGAATTCCCCGCTGGCATAGAAGAGAATAAGACACGTCAGAACCATCGATAGCTGATTTGTAATGGCTGAGGTGGTCTGAGAAGAGATATGGGGGAGCGTTCGAGAGCTCCCCCATACTGAGTTTGCAGAAAGGTCAGCTTATGACAGGTGGTCTTTTACAACCAGGTTACTCGTTCCGCAGGCCTGATGTAGATAGGCTCTTCGACCTGAATGCGAGCCACTTCTTTCCCAGACTTGTTGAAACCAAGGACCGTGTCATTGTACATCTCAAACCGCTTGCCGTGAATCTGGGTCTCAAATACTTTCGGACCCGGAATGACGTCATAGCGGAAGATGATCTGCTGGCTGGCTCGCCACAATTGGAGAACAGCCAGCAACTCGCGGCTTGGAACGAGGTATTTTTCGATTGCGTTGTCCACGCCGGGACCGAACATCTGTCTTGCATAGCCTCGCGGGCTATGCCGCGGGGGAATGTAATAGCCATTAGGCTCAGTTCCCCATTGCGGATAGAGAGGCAAGGCCACTTGTTCGACACGGATCGCATAGTACAGCGGGTGCCACCGATCTTCAGCCCACAGACCATCTTCTCCGATACGAACCAAGCTCTGCATTCTGATTTTGCCAACACAGGCAGCCATACATCGTGTTTCCATTGGCTCTCCACCTGTGAGGGGGTCCTTGCCTTCGATTCGAGGATAGCAGGCGATACATTTTTCCGAGACCCTAGTAGTACCTCGGTACATCGGCTTTTTATACGGACACTGCTCAACACATTTCTTGTACCCTCGGCAGCGATTTTGATCGATTAAGACGATCCCATCTTCAGGTCGCTTGTAGATAGCTTTTCTCGGACACGCTGCCAAACATCCAGGATATGTGCAATGGTTACAGATGCGTTGGAGGTAGAAGAAGAAGGTTTCGTGCTCAGGTAAACTGCTTCCGGTCATTTTCCAGGGCTCATCTTTCGAGAAACCTGTCTTGTCGATCCCCTCGACCAGTGCGCGCATCGACGTTGCCGTATCTTCATAGATATTGACAAACCGCCACTCTTGGTCTGTCGGAATGTAGCCGATGGCAGCCTGCCCCACTTTGGCGCCCGCGTCAAAAATGGTCATTCCCTCGAAGACTCCATAAGGCGCATGGTGTTTCCGCCCCACTCGAACGTTCCACACTTGGCCTCCGGGATTGACTTGCTCAATAAGCTGAGTGATTTTGACATCGTAAAATTGCGGGTATCCGCCATAGGGCTTCGTCTCGACATTGTTCCACCACATGTACTCCTGACCTTTTGAGAAAAGCCAGGTGGACTTATCGGCCATAGAACATGTCTGACAGGCCAGACACCGGTTGATGTTGAACACAAAGGCAAATTGCCACTTCGGATGCCTCTCCTCATAGGGATAAAGCATCTTTCGTCCTAACTGCCAGTTATAAACTTCAGGCATCGTCTCCTCCTTCAGTGCCGAGGTCTACATCCAACAAGTGCTGAGTGTCTCAGCACTGAATCTTTATACCTTAATCTTGATATGCTCACCTTTGAGCCACTTGATCATAAATTCATTTTCTTGACCCGGCGTGAATCCGGTCCGCACCGGCTCCCACGGGCCACGCGCTCCAATACCACCATCCTCCGCCTTGGTGATACGGATAAGGCATTCTTTCGGAACGGTGTTGATGGCATGGTGATCAACTTGATAACCCCACTTGAACTTCCAGGCGATGGCATGTTTGCCAGGAAGCGAGTCAGTCTGATGCATCGGCATCAACCAGTTTCTCGTAAACGATTGCTGACATCCATATCTAAAGTTGGACTGATAGCCGGTATCGATAGCAATTGCACGTCCATCCGGTCTTGTTTCGTGTCCCTTGACGGATTTGGGCGTCGCCACGAACGGAGCGTGCTTCGCCATCGTCACGTGGTAGGGATAAGCGGGGTTGTACTTGGCCCGAATCATCAGCCGAGCGACCTTGTAATAAGGGTCGCTGGGTTTCCAACCACGGTAGGGGCGATCCACCGGATTTCCATCCACGTAAACGTAGTCGCCATCGTTGATCCCGCGATCTTTTGCGGCCTGGGGATTGATATGAAGCTGATGCTCTCCCACGCCCGGAGTCCGTTTATCCATACGATAGGGATCGCCGAAGTTCGACTCATAAATCTGCACCCAGTCGTTCACAGACCACTGGCTGTGGACACGGTGACGAGTCTTCGGCGTAACACAGTAGAACTGGTATCCCTTTTCCCACAGCGGGTTGCTGTGCCGCTTGATCTCATCCCACGAGAGCTTAATGTTACGGACGGTTTTATCATCATGGTGCTGAGCCGTGATGGGAATACCATAGTCATCAGGCCGCACATAGGGATTGGTTGTAAAGATGGCATTGGGCAGGTACGGGGTTGCTTCCGGGCCCTCCCGATGCGAAATGAAATTTTCCCCGTACTCGATGGCTTCAGCTTCCGGTCGATACGTTTCATACCGCCCGCTTCGAGTCCACATGGGCTTGGACTCGTTGGTCTCTTCCCAGAACGGATGGCGTGGATAGGTTCTCACCATCACCATCCAACCCTTTTCAGACTTGAGCATGACGTCAGCCGAATAGCCGTAGAATGTGCTCGATGCGTCGAGCATTCGCTGTGCGTAGACGTCAACACGATTGGCATAGACCATCGCGAAGTAGTCTTTCATCCGTTTATCGCCGGTCATGTCAGAAAGCTTCGCCGCTACTCCGGCAAATGTATCAAGGTCATTACGGGTGTCATACAGAGGCCTAATGCCTCCCTTCCAGATCTGAACCCACGGATTGGATACCGTGATAGTCATTTCGGGATAGGTAAATTCCATCCAAGAATTGCATGCAAACGCGATATCTGCATGGTTGATGTCTGATGTCATTTCGATATCTTGAGTAATCAGACACTCAATGTTCGGGTCCACGTTTTTGACCATGTCATAGTGGTGCTTGGCGTTATTGACCACGTTGACGTTTGTTACCCACCGGAATTTACTCGGAGTCGGCATGTGCGTCTTCCCGGTAAACACCTTGCGCCCATACTTGGGTGTATTGACAATCAAAGCCGTGTCACCGTGATTCCAGTATCCAACCTCTTCCCCATAATAATAGGACCTCGTATGGATCTCTTTTCCGTGCGCATTGGGATCCAACGTGATATTGAACGGATCTTCTCCTGTGTGAACGCTAAGACCGGCCCCGGACCATGGGGTCGCAGTCCATGCGCCGGCCTTATAGTTTCCGGCCCAGGTATGCTGACCGGTTCCGAACTTGCCAACGTTCCCCGTGATAATCAGCACCATCGCGGCTCCACGAGCGTTGATGGTCTGATGGAAGTAGTGGCACGTGCCTTCACCGTTATGAATTGCAGCCGGCTTGATGGTGCCTGAATCACGAGCCCACCGCACGATAAGGTCCTTCGGTGTTCGAGTGATTTGGTGAACCGTATCCAAATCGTAATCCTGGAAGTGCACCATGTACATTTGCCATATAGGCATGGCATCAATCTCGCGCCCGTTCAGCAATTTCACTCTGTATGTACCAGTCAGCGCCGCATCGATACCACTGTTCACATAATGCCACCCAACCTGCTCTCGATGAAGGGGAACGGCCTGCTTCTTATTGAGGTCCCACACCATCATTCCGCCCAAACGCTGAATTTGCTCAGGCTTAAGCGATTGAATTCTTCCTGAATAGCTTTTCGAAAAATCAGGAAATTTATAGTCCGGTATGACATCGCGAGGATCCAAATACTGAAGCGTATCCGTTCGCACAAGAATGGGGGCATCGGTGAAGGACTTCAGAAAATCAACGTCATGCATGTTCTCGTCAACGATGATTTTCATCGCCCCCAAGAAGAGCGCGCCGTCAGACTGCGGACGCAGCGGCATCCAGTAATCAGCCCGATAGGCAGTGGGGTTGTATTCAGGAGTGATTACAACAACCCTCGCGCCTCGCTCGATACATTCGAGCTTCCAGTGTGCTTCCGGCATCTTGTTCTCAACAAAGTTCTTTCCCCAACTCGTATTCAACTTGGAGAACCGCATGTCGGACAGGTCAATGTCAGATCCCTGAACACCAGACCACCAAGGATGGGCGGGATTTTGATCTCCATGCCAAGTATAGTTAGACCAATAACGACCTCCTTGCGCCTGGTCCGGCCCCACCTTTCTAATCCAAGTATCCAGAAGGGCATTGATCCCTCCGTTCATCCTGGTATTGCCCATTTTCCCAATGATTCCCAGAACAGGCATTCCCGCTCGATGCTTGAAGCAGCGAGTCCCGGCCCCCTTCATCATCTCAATCATTTCAGGCGCATATCCCTGTTCCCGGAGACGTCTGGCCCCGGCCTCGCCACTGTACCGCGTAGCGATAATGATCATGGCTTTGGCCGCATAGGTGAACGCTGTATCCCAAGACACTCGAAGCATGTCATCCAAAAACCTGCTATCAAATTTATACTTGCGCTTGGTTTCCGGTGTCAGCTCCGGCGCACCATCATCCATCCACTGCTTCCACCCCTTCCGCATCAAGGGCCCCTTCAACCGATACGGCCCATAGACGCGCCGATGGAACGTGAATCCTTTCAGGCACATACGAGGATTGTGCGCAAACGTCCCCCGATTCCCATAAAGATCTTCATAAGTCTGGTGGTCATAATTTTGCTCAACGCGCATGACCACACCATTTCTAACAAATGCTCGCACCCGACAAGCATGCGTGTCATTGGGAGAGCAGACCCATGTAAACGATGAATCGTATCGATACTGATCGTGATAGACACGCTCCCAGGACCGATCCGGATATTCGCCGAGCGGGTTTCCAACCTCAATAACCGGCTGCAGCGCGGTTAACGCCAAGACCTTATCAGCAACCGCCACAGCGGCGACCGTCCCCACAGATACCTTCAAAAACTGCCTACGAGACAAGAACATTGTAGATACCTCCTCACCAGGTTGGGAGAGCCGTTATTTCTACCCCAAGAATTCTTCTTTGCACTCCACCACGCCTCTCAGACTTCATTATTGACGGCTTTTCCTTCATGCACACATCGACTACTACAGGGTGATGCAAAATATGATCCTGAAGCAAAATTGTGACATAAAAATTAAAAGTTATTATAAAACAATCGTTTGTGTTCTTCGTTCAAAACGTTCGAGACTTACAAAATGGGTGATTTTCGTAGCACCAAATTTGTTCTCAGCACAAATATTTTTCTAAATAAATGTTAAGCAATGATTTTTACAATTCTCTCCCTGTAATACCGTCAATGCGTGATATTACAGGATCGTAACAATTTAACCGAATCAAGTTTTGCGCGGAGAGGGCATATGCGGCTTGCCAACACTTTTTCTGCCACAGGCCATCCAGCCAAACACCACCCAAATGCAGCCAGAATTCACCATGCGGGTGGGGGGGCCCGCAAGAACGCTTCGCAGATCGACAGCAGCACTTCCGCCGCACGGCCTTCCAGCCAGGCGAGCCCCGAAGGCAAGAACGCGGCACCCGCATTTGCAGCCTGCCCAGGCGCGTCACAACGTCCCGCTCATAGACCTCCTTGCGGGCAGCCGTGCGCGCCGGACTCCGTTCATACTCCCGCCCCCCAGATATCGATCCCGTGGCTCATGCAGAGCCGGTCCAAGAAGTCTTGCCAACTCTGCCGCGTGTGCCGTGTCAGATCACCCCAGAAGTCCTCCCGGCCCGCCGCCCGAACATGTTGTGCCACTACTCCGTCCAGGGTGGTCGCGTCAGCATAGGTGTAAGCCTCCTTGAGTGGAGAATGGGGTTGCCGCAGCAGCGCCCAACTTATTCCTCTTCGTCTTTTGCACAGAGAAGATTACATCACCTCCTGTTCTCTCTTGCTTGACACCCCTGCGGATGCCCAGTAGAATCGGCCCCTGTATTGATCAATGCGCTCGTTCGACGAGCGGGAATAGCTCAGTGGTAGAGCATCGCCTTGCCAAGGCGAGGGTCGCGGGTTCAAATCCCGTTTCCCGCTCCAGTCTTTTCCATTTCGCCATCCTGTTCTCGTGTCAGACGCATCAAGTGGTGCAGCTTGTTTTGGGCGATGGCGTATTCCTCGGATGTCAGTCTTGCCCTTCCGAACCTTCCGCGACAGTACAGTTCCGTGATTGTGGCCGCCGGTGGAAACGCATCTGTCCACTGCGCCCGTATCGTGTCCAGAAATTGAAGCGGTCCCCTGGTCACCGGTTTCTGAATGCCTTTGCTCGATAGATACAGAATCATGTCCGTGTAGAGTTTCGTGACGGCTCGCCTCTCGCCCTGAATGCCACCTTTTGAGAATACTCTTCCATGCCGTGATCGCTTCCATCCCAGCCACAGGAACAGACAGAGCCCCGCCAGAATAGCGATGCCCCCTGCGGCAAGTATTCCGGCGGTGCTCCGGTCGTAGAGATCGACGATTCTTTCCCGCCACGAGGTTGGCGGAGTAACCCATCTGGATGTGGAGCCCCAAACCTTCTGGCCGACAGTCGCGCCACTGATTCGGACCCCCTGGACAATTGCAAGTTGATCCGCCGCGCTAAACTGCACGACGACTCGATTCCATAGCAGTCGAATATGGTCCACCATGCTCGCCCACCCCTGCCAGGAACCAGTCATGTCACCGATGCCTTCGGATGGAGGAGTCGGGTCCATGACAATCCAGCCCGAGTGAGGCAGGTGGACTTCGACCCAGGCATGGGCGTCTTGCTGCCTGACCACATAATACTGTCCATACTCATTCCATTCCGTTGCCAGAAATCCCGTCACCAGGCGAGCGGGAACGCCCAGTGTCCGCAACATGATCACCATGGCCGTTGCATAGTGCTCGCAGTATCCGGTTTTCCGGTTGAATAAAAACTCTTCGAGAGGATTGGCTTGCTCGGCAAGTGGAATCTCAAGGCTGTAGCGATAATTCCGGGCGAGGTGATCCTGAATCGCCATCGCTTGTCCATAGGGAGTGCGCTCTTGCCCAACGACCGTTCTGGCCAAAGCGGCGATGCGATCCGATCGAGCAGGGGTCTGAGTAAAATACCTGAGAAACGCTTCATGATAGACGACCGGCGACGGCTGAAGATCGGCCGGCAAGACAGCAGGGGATCGTGAGACAGCCACGTATTCGACGGGTGTGACACCGGGGAACGGCAAATAGAACGAGCCTCCCACGTCGACCTGGACCGCCGGCAGATTCCCGCTGACCGCCTCCATAAAGGGAGCTCCAAACAAAACGGGGGTGTCGAGTGGCTCCAGAAATATCTTGAGTTTAAGAGAGGGCCTCGCGAGCATTTCCCTTTCTCCCCGACTCCCGTTCAGGGCAAAGATTCCCGGCCCTGTTTCACGTACCACCCGTCGCCGGCTCAGTTGATTGACCCACGACCGGCCATCGTAATGGTCGAACGCGATTCCTCGGAGATACAGCCGTCCCTTTCCATCCGGGACTCGACCAGACGGTTCCACCCTCATCACAACGCGAGGGTCTCGCTTGATGGGTCCGATAGATCCCAGATCCACGGCATCAGAAAATCCTGCGGTTCGAATGGCCGCGCCCTGGCCCTTCTGATAGAACCCGGCCTGAAGCCGCGGCAGGGCAAAAAACAGAAACAGCGTGACGCCAAAAACGAAAAGAGCAAGCCCATTGGCCAACCGGAATACCTGCGGGGTCAAGCGACCATACGATCCCCTCGTTTCCTGTTGAGACGCCAAGGCAGGGGGCGCAGACATGTCAGGACCTTCCAACTGCTTCGTTAGCCCCAGAAGCAGAAGTGTCCAGACCCCGACGAAGAGATACACAAGAAAGAGGAAAAAGTACCAGACGTTCGCTCCCAACGACGCTGCCGCCAACATCACGACCACACTAATGACATGGAGATGAAGGTGGTCGCGGAAGCATCGAAGGGTAAACAGCTTGATGACCATAAGGACAAGGAGAAAGCGAACCCCCGCGGGAAGCAACTCGCCCGATATGAGGCAGTCGACCCAGAACCCGAAAAATCCCAGAATGACAAGGACATTCCAGACGACCAAGGGAAGCCCGGTCCGTGCTCCCGGAGAGGAGTCATCGGTCGATGCTGTGACACGCACAAGCGCGAGAATCAACGCCACCCCGGTCAGAAAGGTCAGCCAGCCTGGCAGGTGCGACTCAAGAAATAGGGCGATGAAAGAAACGCCGGCGAGCAGGATGGACGTGAGGCGGAACGCCTGATCAAGAGACATGGCCCTCCCCGCCCATTGTCTCCACGTCGATAAGAGAGACCTCGTCGGACATGATGGGAATCGGCGCCTGACGCCAGGATCGCACGACAATTATTGCCCCGCAATCCCCTTCGCCCAGAGATTGGGAATGATCGGCCAGAACGATCGTTCCCTCCCCTGGTGCTTGACGTTCGCAAAGGGCCAAGGCCCGTAGCAGCTCAACAAGATGGGCGTCGTCGTGGCCGTAAGACGAGCAAAACGACCCCACCATCAATCTGACCCAATACCCCCGGCCGGTCAGGTGATGTAACAGCGAAGCCGTCAGAGAGACCGCTTCTTCAAAAACCGTGTCGTGGCTGTCCGGAGCGAGGAGTGACAAATAGATCGTTGCCCGATGGTGATGCTCCGCCTCCGTCTCCCGAACGATGAGCTTCGAGGTCCTGGCGGTCGTCAACCAGTGGATGGTCCTTGAGTCATCTCCAGGCTGATAGAGGCGCAGATTGTACAGGTCGCTGCCGTATCCCTTTCGATGAACGGTCCGTTCCTGTCCCGATCCCGACAGCTCTCGCAGCAATCCGTTGGGAAGCGGCTTGAGCGCCGGACTCACGGGAACCGTCGCGGGGACGGAATAGTACGCCGTTTTGGAAAAAAGCCCGAACGGAAAGGTGGTCGAGACCGCCACGCCATTCAACCTGATGGAACCGCGTTTCGAGGGGACGAGCGGATAGGACAGGAGACGGCCAGCACCGGGTGGAAGATGGTGAACGACGAGCCCTCGGTCCAGATCATGACCGTCGGCGGTCACATCGCACAATCGCAACGCATAGCTCGACCACCGCCTCTTCCCGTTTTTGATCACCAGCGCCGCCGTCGCCGGCTCATTGACGAACAGCAGCTCCGGCAGATGACGGCGGATTTCCAATCGATTCAAGCAGGACCGCACCGCGACGCCGGAGACCAACACGCTGCTCAACATCATGGAGAGGAGGAGGTAAAAGAGATTGTTGCCGGTATTGACCGCCGCCACCCCGACGGCCAGGGCCAGAAACAGAAACACTGCCCCTTCCGACGTCACCCGTGTCGATCGGTGGAGAGTAAGGCAGCGCAGAATGGAACGACGACGCCCCGACACGTTTCCGTCCTTCTTGACAACGAGTGGCATTCCCATGTCATTGCGGGCAAACGTTGCGTACGCGCTCAAATGGGAACGGGGACTGAATCCACAATATCGCGGATGATGCATTCGGCTTGTTCAAAGCCGCGTGGGCGAAGGCCCTGCGCGTGGGCAACCATCACCCGGTGAGAAAGAACGAGCGGCGCCAACTCTCTAATATCGTCGGGCAAACAGTAGGTCCGTCCTCGCGCCAGCGCCAGCGCCTTGGTCGCACAGTTGAGCGCCAGAGCCCCTCGCGTGCTCACCCCCAAAGCAAGCAGCTCGGACTGTCGTGTCGCCTGTACGATGGAGAGCAAATAGTCGGTGAGACTTTCGTCCATGAAAACGTTGTCCGCCTGAGCCTGAAGATCGAGCACATCTTGAGCGGTGACGATCGGCCGAAGCTCTTCGGCCGGGTGCAAGGACGGAGTTCGTTCCAATACTTTTTTTTCCTCCTCCGGCATGGGATAGCCGAGACGAAGCTTCATTAAAAATCGATCGAGTTGCGATTCGGGCAACGGGAAGGTCCCATGGTACTCGGCTGGGTTCTGTGTCGCGATGACCATAAACGGCTGACCCAGGGGATAGGTCTGATTATCCACGGAAATCTGCGCTTCGCTCATGGCCTCCAGCAGACTGCTTTGCGTCTTTGGCGTAGTCCGATTAATTTCGTCGGCCAACACGATGTTGGCGAAGATCGGGCCGGGCATGAACTCGAACGCCTGTTTTTGACGATTGAAGATCGAGACGCCGACAATGTCCGATGGGAGGAGGTCGCTCGTAAATTGGATGCGCTTGAATGAACAGTCCAGCGACCGAGCCAGGCTATGGGCCAACGTGGTTTTCCCCACACCGGGCACGTCTTCAAGAAGCAGGTGCCCTCGAGCCAGAAGACAGACGACCGTCATTTCAACGGCGGCCGGCTTGCCTTTAATCACCCGCGCGACATTGTTTTGAATCGAACGAATGGTTTCTGTCGGATTTATCATGAGGATTGAAACCGGAGGTGGCTTGCGAATGATCGGTCGTCGGGCACGATCGAAGTCTAGCAAAGGGTCGGAAGACGGTCAATTTTCTCGCCGTTTGCTTCGAGCCGGCAACGGAGAGTTTCACGAGGTTCCAGCGGGCGGGCTCCCCCTGACCGACGTTGTCTGACCACATCTGGCCAGAGAGGAACCAGCGACGACTGACGATGGACGCACCTTGACCGTTGCAATCGTGTCGGCAGCGATCATTCCAATCGCCGATTGCTGCACGGCACACTTGTCCCCCCACCGACAGTGTGATAGGAGTGAACCATGCTTGCAAAACGTCTTCGCCGCGACAGTATCGATCGAGGCGGCTACCCCTTTCACGTAGCCGTTCTCGCCCTCTTGTTCACAGTGAGCCTCGGTTGTCTTCAGCATGGCCGCCAAGCTTCCGATTCGGATGCGGCAGGCGAATGGCGACCGTGGCAGGTGCTGGACACACGAACGGGCCGGATGCTTTCGACCTCCGACTGGTTGAATGAGTTAACCCTCTATGAAGTCGTGTACGTGGGGGAAGAGCACTACAATGCGCATCACATTGAAGCCGCCTTGCGAATGTTAGAGCACTTGCGGGCCAACGGCATTAAGCCCGTCATCGGCATGGAAATGTTCGGATGGGACGGCCAGGAGGCGTTGGACGATTATGTGTCGAACA
>JANDJK010000028.1:0-9491 GCA_024330925.1 Nitrospira sp. | reverse complement strand
CACTGGTGGCCTTTGCCCAAACCCACGGTTTGTCCGTTCGAGCCATGAATCCACCCAGGCCGTTGATCCGTCAAATCGTCAAGGTCGGTCTGGCCGAAGCTCGGAATGATCCGGAATGGCAACGGTGGGGACTTCATCAGGAAGAGATCGTCGATGATCCGGTCTACCGTTCACGAATCCTTGATCAGATTCAGCGCTGCCATGGAGGAGGAAGCACGGAGCACTTTCAATCCATGTACGAGGCGTCGATGGTTCGCGACGAGGGCATGGCCATGACGATCGCGACGAGCCTGGGCGACCTGCGCCGGTCTCAGGAAAAGGCCCGTCGGATCATCGTGAGCTACACGGGAGGAGGCCATATCCAATACGGACTGCCCGTTCCTCAACGGGTGGCCAGACGTTTTTCCGGCCAAGTCAAACAGACGACCGTCTATCTCATGTCATTCGATGGCGGCAAAACCGACGAGCTCCGCGAACAAATACGCGAACGGATTGCGGACTATATCTGGTTGACGCCGATGAGCAAAAAAGGCCCCCCTCAACGTTGCCGATAGACGATTCTGCGATCTCCCCACGTCTTTTGGTCGCCGGCCATAGTACCTCGGCACATCAAACTCCTCATTTCTTGACAGCCCTGCACGGGCTCGGCAGACTAAAGTCATTCTTGCGGTGGGATCATTTTGGGAAAGATGCGATACAAAATCGCTTGCAGCGCTGAGCGGCTTGGCTTGCTGGATCCGCCGATGATCGAGTCCGTGGTCGCAGCCAACGCCTTCCACATCGGGCGCCAGTACATGACGGAAAACCGTGTTCGCATCGTCGACGCGGACGAGACACAGATTTCCGCAGCCGTTATCGGGCATTCAGGGCTATATGAGCAGACGATCAAACTCAAAGATGGCCATCTGGTTTCCAAGTGTTCGTGCACGCTCTCCGAAGAGCCGATGTGTCGGCACTGTATCGCGGCATTACTGGAGTACCATCGCTGGACGCAACCTCGGCAATCGCAGAAGGGCAAGCCCCCGCGCACGACAACCGCTCCGCCGGAGCCGGCCCCCATGAACGAGTCCGATTCTGCTCCATCGAAACCATCGTCCGTTCCCGATATTAAATTGAGTGACGTCATGCAATTCGTGGCATGGCTTGAACCGGCGATGAAGGCGATAGAGAGCGGTTCCGAGGTTCCACCTCCCCCCGACGTGGGACCCGGAACAGTGGGAACGTGGATCACGAATCTGACCAACTTGGAGCTCCGCCGACGCGACAACCAGCAGGCGCTGCTGGACCTTCAGGCCGAAATGAGAGATCGCGAGGCCTATCTCGATCGATTATCTCAGCAGCTCCAGGCATCGATCGCGGAAGCGAAGGCCGCCCAATCTGCGTTGCACACCTTGCAGCGCGAGGCCGCGCGGTATCAGACGATCTTGGCCCAAGCCGCCGGATTGATCGAAGAAGTGATGGGGCAGGAAGCAGGGATTCGGACGGCCGCACGCGAACTCCTGAACAAAGCCGCTCATCTCGACGCACTGACCGACTCCTTTCACGAGCTCGCCGACTCCCTTCACCTTTCGTTGAAACAGCCTCCGCTCAAATGAGATGAACTGACACTCGCGGAGGAGAGAAATCGGTTGGTGACTTCTCCTTCCCCCCCTTGCTCGTCCCCCTTGCGCACCGTGGTCAGTTTCAGTAGAATCGGCCCTCTCGCGAGGAGTCTTTTTGTCGCTTGGAGGATAGATATGAGCAAACAAGGATTATGGATAAGCATCTTCGCGGCAGCCGGATGGCTTGCCGCTCCGTTCACGGTCATGGCAAACGCTCCCGCTGAAGGCGGCCCCCCGGACTATAGTGGGATTACCGCGTTTTACTATACATTGATCGCGATTGTTCTCGGCTACGGCGTCTACGATACCTTCTTCAAGAAATCCTGATTTCAAGCCGTCGCTCCTTGAACAACGGCAACGAATGTCTCTCCTGAGGCTTCGACTGGATGGAAGGGGCGGTTTCCATTGTGCTCCATCCCTAGAAAGGGGGTGTGCGCCTTTCAGAATTTCCGCTTTCGCTCCTCAAGGATTGGTTTGAGGACTTTCAGGACCTGCTCGACGACGATCTCATACCCCTCTTTTGTCGGATGAATGCCGTCGGCCTGATTCAGCTTCGAAGAAGCGGCGACCCCTTCCAGAAAAAAGGGAATCAGCGGAAGGCGATAGTGGTCGGCAAGGGCCGGATAGATTGATGCGAACTGTTCCGTGTACTCTTGCCCGTAGTTGGGGGGCAGTTTCATGCCGGCCAGAATGACGGTCACGCCGGCTTGCCGCAATTGTTGGATGATGTGGCCAAGGTTGGTTTTTGTCTGTTCAAGACTGAGACCTCTGAGCCCATCGTTTGCGCCGAGCTCCAAGATGACGATTTCCGGTTTGGCGGAGAGGACCCAGCCCACACGCCGGAGCCCTCCGGCCGTTGTATCACCGCTCACACCAGCGTTAATCACCTGATACCGAAACCCAAGCTCCTCCAATCGTTTCTGAAGTCGAGCCGGGTAGGCATCATCTCTCTTGACTCCAAGGCCGGCCGTGAGACTGTCCCCGAAGGCCACGATACGGGGTTTGATCTCCGTCGTCCCGGCCAATTCTCCTTGTGCCGTCAGCGTGGGGAGCCACAGAATAAGGACGGCGACCAAGATGCGATACGCACGCCGGTCTTCGATCATGGTCATCAGATGCAATGATCCGCCTCCCTTCGTCGCATACAGTATAATACCCTCTGACGTGATCTGAACACGTGACGCATCCATGATCAGAGTAACCGACGTCTCCATGACCCTTCCTGCAGCCGGCCGATCCGTGTCCATTTTGAAGGAAATCTCTTTATCGATCCCTCCCAAACAGTCCGTCGCCATTGTGGGTCCCTCAGGAAGTGGAAAATCCACCCTGTTGGGGTTGATGGCCGGTCTCGATCGCCCGACAACCGGGTCCATTGAGCTTGATGGGATCGACATTACGGCGCTCTCGGAAGGGCAGATGGCCCGGTTTCGCCGAGAGAACATCGGGTACATCTTTCAATCGTTTCATTTGATTCCGACACTGACGGCCATTGAGAACGTGATGGTCCCCTTGGAATTGAGCGGAGCGCGTGATGCCGACCGGCGGGCGGCGGATTTATTGACGGCCGTCGGCTTGTCCGATCGCATGGGACATTATCCGGTGCAGTTATCCGGAGGCGAACAACAACGGGTCGCCGTGGCGCGCGCGTTTGCCTGCCGCCCTCCCATTCTCTTGGCCGACGAGCCGACCGGAAACCTTGACAGCGCGACCGGCTCGCAGGTCATCGATCTCCTCCTGTCGCTTCACCGTGACCATGGAACCACTCTGGTGCTGGTCACTCACGATCACGCCCTGGCGGCCTCGATGCAGAGGGTGGTCGCCCTGCGTGACGGCCGTGTGGAATCGGACTCGTTGGTTGCTTCCACACTTCCCTCGGACCTCCTCGTCTCTCAAGGAAACGCCGAATGAGACTTTGCCTCCTCTACACATGCCCGCCGGCACCGTGAGTGGATCATTACGATGACGCTCTTCGCCCTAAAGATGGCGTGGCGCGAAACTCGCGCGGCCTGGAGACACTTTCTGTATTTCTTGATCTGTATCGCCGTCGGCGTGGGAGCCTTGACGGGCGTCTCTCTTTTCGGAACCCAAGTTGAGCAAGCAGTCACCAAAGAAGCGCGCGGTCTTTTGGGAGGCGACCTCGAAATCCGGTTAACCAGACAAATCAGCGCGGAGGGTCAAGCGGTTTTGGATTCGCTTCATGATCGCGGCGTGATCCTGACGCACATCAGCGAGCTCATCGCCATGGCGGCGAACGCTTCGTTCCCGACAGCGGGCCAACCGACGCAAATCATCGAGCTCAAGGCCGTCGAGCCGCAATACCCCCTCTATGGCTCGCTTCGTCTGGAGCCTGATGAGACGTTGGGGACCCTTCTTCTCCCCAGAGCTCGCGCATGCCCGGATCATCCTTGCTTCGGAGTGGTCGTTGAGGAGTCTCTGTTAATCAGAATGGGGCTTGCCGTAGGCGATCAACTCAAGATCGGTCGAGGACGATTCGTCATTACCGGCGTCGTCAGGACGGAACCGGATCGTATGGCGAACATGTTCAGTCTCGGCCCCCGCGTGTTCATGTCTCAAGAGGGGCTCCGCGAAGCTGAGCTGATCAAAGCGGGGAGTCGAATCCGTGAGCGCTACGTGCTCAAGCTGCCCGACTCCCTGTCGGCCGAATCGCTGCTGTATGAATTGCGCGGGCGGCTGGCGTCCGACGCGGCACGCGTCACGGGATATCGCGACGCGCAACCACAATTGAAACGGTCCGTGGATCAACTGACCCGTTATTTGGGTCTGATCGGATTGACGGCCCTGTTCGTGGGAGGAGCGGGGGTCGCGACTTCTGTTCACGCCTTTGTCCGAGAAAAGCTCGCCACGATCGCCATTCTCAAAACGATCGGCGCGGATTCCCCGTCCCTCGTTGGAACGTACGTGCTACAAGCCGTGGGCCTTGGACTGATAGGAAGCGCCGTCGGGCTGTTCATCGGCGTGCTTCTCTACCAAGGATTGCCATGGGTCTTTACTGCACTGATCAGTTCGGCCCTTCTCGACCAATTGGGGTTTTCCGAGAGCACGCTGTTCCTTTCTCCCGCCCCCTTCCTCAAGGGATTGGCGCTCGGCGTCCTGTCTTCGCTGCTTTTTACCCTATGGCCTTTGCTGACGATCCGCGACATCAAGCCGGCGTGGATTTTTCGACAAGACGTCGACCCCTTCCGCCCATTGGATCATCCGACAACGGTTCGATGGCGGATGTTCGGAAAAACGTTCGAGAAGACGAGCCTGCTCGCGTCTCTAGGAATCGGGCTTGGGTTGACTCTCTTATCCATGTGGCAAGCCGGGTCCTGGAAGATCGGCGCTCTTTTCATTCTCTCGTTTGCCGTCGCGGTCTTGCTGTTGGCGCTTTCGGCCCATCTCGCGCTCTTCAGCCTCAAGAAATGGCCTCACCCCCAGCACCTCCCCTTGCGCCAGGCGGTCGGCAACATCACACGCCCCGGCAGCCAGGTCACCGGCATCACAATCGCCGTCGGAATGGGCGTCATGGTGATGACCACGGTGGCGCTCGTTGAACGGGCGCTGCTCGATCAGATGAATGAAAGTCGACCGACCGATTCTCCTTCTTTTTTCTTCATCGACATCCAGCCGGATCAGGCGGAAGAATTTGTCGCCCTCCTGCGCACTCGATCGGGCGATCGTGCGCCACAGTTGACGCCGTTGGTGCGCGCACGGATCTCCGCCTTGAAGGGCGTTCCGATCACGGTTGACGCAATGTCCGAGCAAGAAGATCGGCAAGAGAAATCGACGGGCAAGGAAGAGGCGCGAAAGAACTGGTTTCTGTCGCGCGAGTACGCATTGACCTTCCTTCACGACCTTCCCAAGGACAATACGATCGTGCGCGGCGAATGGTGGAAGCCCGGTCAAGTCTTCACCGCTCCCCTCATTTCGCTTGAGGAAGATGCGGCGAAACAACTGGGCCTTGAAATAGGCGATTCCGTGGAATTTGATATTCAGGGGACGCCCGTCAGCGGAGAGGTACGCAGCATTCGACACGTCGAATGGGGAAACTTCTCGACGAACTTCTACATGATTTTTTCCCCCGGCGCATTGGACGGAGCGCCGCATACCTACGTCGCTACTGTTCGCGTCCCCCCGTCGGAAGAAGTAGCGCTCCAACAAGCCGTCGTCTCCTCGTTTCCCAATGTGACGGCCATCAACGTCGGAGACGTTCTCGGCAGTTTCGCTCAAGTGGTCGATCGGCTGTCTCTTGCCGTCCAGGCCGTGGCCTTGTTCTGTGTCTTGTCCGGGAGTCTTGTGATGGCGGCCGCGCTGGCTGCCACGCGCTATCGGCGGCTTTACGAATCTCTGATTCTGAAAGCCTTGGGAGCAACGCGCGGGATCCTCGCGCAAACGTTCGCCCTGGAGTATGCCCTGTTGGGGGCCCTAGGGGGACTGTCAGGAATCCTGCTGGCAAGCATCTTGTCGTGGGCCGCTCTGTCCCTGATATTTGAGCTCAGATGGAGCCTCCAACCAATGATCCTCGCCGGGAGCCTCTTCGCAACGATGGTTTTGACTACGATGGTCGGCTTTCTGAGCACCTATCGAATTCTTGGCCAGCCTCCTCTGTCTGTCCTGCGCCATGAATAGCTGATCCCGCTGCTGAATCGAGATAGGTATCGATTCCGGTTTCTTCTCTCCTTCATCCCTCATTATGGTCAAGAAGCCGGCTTGGCATTCTTCGCTCTCACAGGCCGGCAGCTCCGAGAATTGCTTGGCTGGCTCTGTTAGACGTCGGCCTCGTGATCCTCCCTCGTCCTGTTCTCCAGCCATGGTATTTCCCTGCACGAGGGTCTACCGGCAATCCTAGTCTTTGTTTCGCGCTCGCGCGAGAGAGGATCACAACACATTGAATTACATACGAAAAATGATCATTATTTCGGATGAATACTTGTGATAGGCTAAATTGATTGAGGCAAAAGAGGAAGGCCATGGCGGGGATTGTCAAAGAAAAAAAGCGGCTGTTGCGTATCCCTTCACGGATTGTGCTGCCATTTGGGTATCGGATTACCGTGAGACAACTGTCGGACGCGGAAATGGACAGGCGCGACGAGAATGCCGACGGCATCTGGGATGACGAATCAAAGACCATTTATATACGCAAACGGCTCCCTGTCACCCGTCGCCGATATATACTGGCCCACGAGCTAGGCCATGCCTGGCTTGACTGGCAGCATCGGTACATGGACGACGGCAAAGCCAGTACGTAGGTCGGCATGTCTCTGCTTCGCTCTTCTCGAGCTACTCGGCGGACTTTTCCATGGATAGAATGTGCTCCCACTCCTGCCGGCTGACCGGCTGCACTGAGAGGCGCGACCCTTTTTGGAGCAAGAGCATGTTCCGCAGAAGCCGTTCTTTCCGTAATTCATGCAAAGAAAGGGGACGGGACAATTTTCTCACGTACTGGATGTCCACCATGTCCCATCGAGGATCGGAAGGACGGCTGGCCGAATCGTAGTGCTTGTCCTTCTTATCGAATTGCGTGGGGTCCGGATAGGCGGTTTTCACGACACGAGCGATTCCGACCACCGCCGGAGGGTTGTCGTTGCTGTGATAGAAGAGCACCAAATCGCCGACGGCCATTTCCCGCATGTAATTCCGCGCCTGATAATTCCGCACCCCATCCCAACAGGTCGTTTGTTCGGGAGCGTGTTGTAAGTCATCTATGGAAAAGGCGGAGGGCTCCGATTTCATCAGCCAGTATCGCACGGCCATAGCCTGATCCCCTCGCTCGTTCGACCTTGTTATGGACACTTCGACTCCTCACCGAACAAGAAGGCCTCCTCTCCTCTCGATACGGAGATGCCGATCCTAACGGGAGCGTCTTTCTATCACTTCGATCAGGACCCGATAAGTCATTTCCCTAGTTTTCGCCTTTCCGATCTGCTTTTGATCCCTGTTGATGTTTTTCTCCATCCAGACTCGCTCGTGCACGTGCGAGGCGACCTCGTCGCACAAACTCCACATGCTGTGGAGAAAGGTTTTGGGCAGACCGACTTGGATTCCCTCTGACTCGATACGGTCGTCCAGCAGGGCAAGCAGATCCGAAATGGCGTCATGGGGTCGGTAGGGTGTGGGACTGAATCCAAATTGCTCGGTGGCAATCCCCTCCTGCACGGCCTGTTCGACCAGGTCCTGCATATAGGTTTTCAGGAGTCCGATGACGTGACCCGAAAATGGCGGAGCCGTTTCCATGCCCCATTATCGGATTTCTCCCGGAATGGAGCAAGCGGGCAAAGTCCGGTCCTTATAGTTGACCGGCCGCCGGTCCGTTCTCTAAGATCGTCACGGCTCTCACAAGTCATGAGAAATGTCGTGTCGGCTACTCGTCCAACCGAACAATACGAGATCTCAATCCAGACGGCGGCTGGCCATGTGACGACAATGGTGGACGTTCCCACCGCCTTTGTTCCCGTCACCGCCATCATTCCCTTGTTACGGCGATTGGGAGAAGAAGCTCAGCGGTTGGAAACAACTCGATCCGCCGAAGAAGGTCGGTGTTGTTCCTGCACCAAAGGATGCGCGGCCTGCTGCCGGATGTTGGTGCCGCTCTCTCCACCGGAAGCCTTTCGATTGATGGAGGTTATTCGTCTGTTGCCCATTGAACAACAAGATCGTATTGTCGCGCGGTTGGAACAATCCAAATCTCTCCTTCGATCCCATGGCATCTGGCAGCGGCTTCTTGACGTGGGAGCATCTGAGCGACCGCTGAATGATGACGAACTGGCTCCTCTGAATGAGGCATATTATTCACTGAGGATGCCATGCCCGTTTCTTGAGGACGAGACGTGTTCGATCTACAACGAACGGCCCTCCGCCTGCCGGGAACTGCTGGTCACCTCGCCGCCGGATTATTGTCAAGACATGGCCAACAACCCGGTTGACGCCCTTCCGGCTCCCATTCGCGTCAGTACCGTCTTAGGATTGCTGTGGGGTGAACTGACCGGTACTCCGCCTCGAATGATCCCTCTCCCCATTCTTAGAGACTGGGTCGAACACCACCGACCCGATCGTGAAAGGACGTGGCAGGGGGTTTTCTTGCTTGAGGCCGCCCTCGACAAAATATGGCGGTTCCTCAGTCAGGATCGGAACGGCGCACCAACCGAGTCGCCTCAAGACAGGCCAATTCGCGCAAGCGGAGTTCAGCAGGAGTTCGTTGACAAGAATGGGAGAACTTGACCGATGAACAAGCCCGTGATGGTCTGTTTGGATCTGGAAGGAGTGCTGGTCCCTGAAATCTGGATCAACGTTGCGTTGAAGACCGGCATCGAGGATTTGAAAATCACGACCCGCGAAATGCCGGATTACGACAAGCTCATGAAACAACGTCTGGCGATTTTGGATCGTCATCACCTGAAGCTGAGCGACATCCAGCGGGTCATTGCCGCCATGGGGCCCCTGGAAGGAGCCGCCGAGTTCCTTGGATGGCTCCGCGAACGATGCCAGGTTATCATCCTGTCTGATACGTTTTACCAATTTGCGCTCCCGTTGATGAGACAGTTGGGGTTTCCCACCTTATTTTGCAATCAACTGGAAGTGGACGACTCCGGTCGCATCGTCAACTACCACATGCGGATGCCGAACCAAAAGAAGCATGCCGTGGCAGCCTTCAAAGCCCTGAACTTTCGGATCTTCGCCGCGGGAGACTCCTACAACGATACAGCCATGCTGGAGGAAGCGGACGCCGGGTTCTTCTTCAGACCTCCTGATCACCTGCCGAAGGAGTTTCCGCAATTTCCCGTCACGCGGACCTATGACGAGCTGCGGGAACGATTCATGACGGCTGGGAAGTTTTGCTGAGGGCCGACGGTTCGATATTCGGCAGCACGTCGAAGAACGGCGCAGGGAGAC
>JANDJK010000027.1 GCA_024330925.1 Nitrospira sp. | reverse complement strand
AGCTGATGTCCAAAAGTGAGTATAAGCTCGACCTAGCCCGCATCGCGGACTTATGGATGCATGGAAGCATCATCCGTTCGTGGCTACTCGAATTAACAGCCGACGTGCTCAAACATGATCAAAAACTGGAAAAATTAAAAGGATACGTGCAGGATTCTGGTGAAGGCCGCTGGATGATTGCCGAAGCGATTGACAAAGACGTGCCCGTGCCGGCACTTACCGCGGCTCTCTTTACTCGGTTTCGCTCGCGGCAGGACGACTCGTTTGCAGAAAAGCTACTGGCGGCGATGCGGAACGCCTTCGGCGGTCATGTGGTCAAGCGCGGCTCCTAAAATCCCCCAGACCATTTCTGTCTGATGGAAATACACGCCCACCGTTTCAACAACGGTCCTCCCGGAGAGACCATCACACCCGTTGAACCATGCGCGGTCGTTATCTTTGGCGGCTCCGGCGATTTGGCCCGGCGCCGCCTCGTCCCCGCCTTGTACAACCTACTCCTAGACGGATTGTTGCCCTCCAACTATCTCGTGTTAGGACTGGGCCGGACCCCGATGAGCGACGACGAATTTCGCGCCGTCATGCGCGACGGCATCATCGCCCATTCCCGGCAGGCCTTGATCGAAGACTCATGGAAGACCTTTTCGCAACGGTTGTTTTACCTGACCGGTGAAAACGATACCCCTCAAACCTATGCTGCCCTGAAAAGACGCCTCGAAGAACTGGAACGGTCCCACCAATTGCCCGGCAACCGTATTTTTTACCTCAGCATCCCACCCAGTTCATTTACTCCTGTCTGCGAAGGATTGGCTGCCAGTGGCCTTGCGAGAACACCTGCTATTCGTTCGCCCTATGCGCGGATCATTGTGGAAAAACCCGTAGGACGTGACCTGGAGTCTGCCAGGGCGATTAATGTCGCAACCGGACGGGTCTTTGATGAAGCGCAAATTTTTCGCATTGATCACTATCTGGGCAAGGAAACCGTGCAAAATCTCATGGTTGTACGTTTCGCCAACAGTATCTTCGAACCGATCTGGAATCACAAGTACATCGACCATGTCCAAATCACAGTCAGCGAGGCAGAAGGAGTCGGATCCCGAGCAGCCTACTATGAAGAAGCAGGCGCTTTGCGAGACATGGTCCAGAATCACCTCCTCCAATTGCTCTGTCTCGTCGCAATGGAACCGCCTTACTCTTTAGAGCCGGATGTAGTTCGGAATGCCAAAATGGAAGTCCTTCGTTGCTTGCGACCGATCACCTTCGAAGATATCAGCAAGGTGACAGTACGTGCACAGTACACGGAGGGCACAGTACATGGAAAACCAGTCCCCGGCTACCGACGTGAGAGAGGAGTCAAGCCCGACTCGACCACCGAAACCTATGTGGCTGTAAAATGCTTCGTGGAAAACTGGCGGTGGTCCGGAGTGCCTTTTTATTTGCGGACTGGCAAGGCCCTGCCCCTACGTGCCAGTGAAGTAGCGGTGCAGTTCAAAGAGATTCCCAAGATTTTGTTCAACGCTGATCCAAGTAGACCGCAAGCACCTAACGTGTTGGCCTTGCGCATTCAGCCGGAGGAAGGACTGTCCCTGCGTATCGTCTCGCGGGTCCCTGGTACCAGGGCACAGACACACCCCGTGGAAATGCATTTTAAATACACGGAGGTCTTCGGTCGCCCCTCACCAGAAGCTTACGAACGTCTCTTACTGGACGTGATGGCCGGCGATGCCTCCCGCTTTATGCGACGCGACGCTGTCGAAGCCTCATGGGCCTGGATCACCCAGATTCTTGAGGCGTGGGAGAAACAGGGACTCAGATGGTTGCCAGAATATCCAGCCGGCACCTGGGGACCGGTCGAAGCCGACCGTCTCATCCAAAACGACGGCCGCACTTGGCGGGTTCTGTAATCACTTTGTTTTGGGAAACGACTCCTTCGGAACTTCTCCCCTCAACGGCGTCAGTCGGGATCAGCGGACCGGCCTCCCCAAACAGACAATCCGACCGCAATGACTAAATAGATCACGGCCGCAACGACCACCCCGACGTTGAATTCTTCCCACAGATACAAATAGAGCCATTCATCCAGGATGACGGCGAGCGTCACCATTCCCCATCCAACAAAATTGAACCAGCGCATGGGTACGGCTCCTTGTTGTATCCGGTTTCTGTTCGCCCGCCGGAATGCCGGGAAAATCTTTATGGGATTGTCACCGTACAAAACGAGAGGAACCGGCGCTCCTTCCTCTCAAATCACACCTCCTCCTAAAATTAAAATCGGCCGACTCGTTGCAGCATCGGCCTCAGAACCTCATCCACCAGTTCTGCAAACCGCATGTAGCCTGTCGTTGTCAAGTGAAGACCGTCGTTTGAATAGCGAGCGGCCAATTGGCCGCTCGCGGGATCCACGGTGGCGGAAAACAAATCGACCAACGCAAGGGAGCGGGACACGGCAGAGTCCCGGATCAACTTGTTGAGGACGTTTCGACGGGCCAGGTGTCCCGCCACCCATTCTTTCGCTTCCCGATCGTCCGGACTTCCTTCCACACGGATCGAAGGCACGGTCACCGGAATCGGAACGCCGCCGGCGTTCAACGTCAGTTCATACAATGTCGTCAAATTGGCCGTGATTTCATCGGGCGACAGCCCGCAGCCCAAATCGTTGGTCCCGCCCAAAATCAGAACGTAGTCGGGTTTCTGATCCGACACGCTGCGCTTGAATCGACTCACCATTTCCCCGGTCAGTTCGCCGCAGACTCCGCTGATCCGAACGAGCGCCGCTTTTCCCAGGCGATCCTGTAGGAACCGGCCGTAAGGGGTCTCCGTTCCCATCGGATTCTCGGGTGTCGGAGATTGAAACCCCGCCGTCAGGCTATCTCCAAAACAGACGACCAGAGCCGATCGACTCATGACCCGGCGTCCTCCCCTTACCGCACGAGAACTCGACGGAAGGATTCTAGCGGTTTCCGCTTTTTCCAAACAAGACGATTCGGAATCCTGCGCGACGTTCCTCCACCGCGCGATGAACCGCGATTTTCTTGACGAATCCCCCGCCGCCCGGTAGGTGATAAGCGGTATGGCCGACCTTAAAACAGCGCAAGAGACGCCGGCCGCCGCGGTGATCAGGAACGCGGAAGATCCGGAAACGGCTTCTGTCAAACGCATCCTCAAGTTGCTGGACAAAACAGCCAAATCGAACCGCACCTACGGTCCGACGAACCCCGTGGCTCACAAGTTCGCCCGACAGCTTTTCGAGGAATTGACGGGGCATCTGGCCGCCTATTCAAAACTCACCTTCCTTGTTCATCGTTCCGAGCTGCGGTTCAACGATGCCGTCGTCTACCAAACGGACCTCGGCGAGGGCGGCGAGAGCTTCGCGTTCAAACTCTACGCGGACGGCATTCGGGAGCTTTCGATCTACGGAAGGCCTCTCTCAGGACGATCTGACGTACTTCCTCGATTCGATATGGGGAAACGCAGAGTCCGGCCAGGAAGACGATGACCTCATCACCCGTCTGTGGTCTCGGGATCTCTCGACGATCGCGATCGTCATGGCGGAAGAAGGGGCCCACTCGTCATCCCACGACAATACGACAGACCGTGCCGGTGCGACTATGAGTTCGTCCGACTCCTCGCTGCGGGACTTATTGGACCGCGAGCGAGCCCGCCGGACGAATGAAACGACCGCTTCCGAGGCGGAATCGACGAGCCGGGGCAACCGCTTGCACAACGGTCTGGTCGGATTCGAGGTCACCGACGAAGAGTTGGCAGCCCTCGCGCGGGACATTGAAGCGGAACGGGATCGGGACGGTCTTTTGCACATCATGGAGATGTTGACCGCCATTCTTGCCTCCGAACAGTCGTCGGCGCTGCTGACGAAACTGTTCGACGTATGGGGAAACATTATCGATCTCCTCCTCCGCGAGGGGAAATGGACGACCTTGGAGCATGTGGTCAGTCTGCTTCATGAAGCCGACGCGGTCAGGCCGGACCTCGGCGAAGAACATAAACAACAGGTCCGCGCTCTTCTCGACGGATTCGGCCGCCTGGGCCGGATAAAAACCATCGAAGCCTATCTGAATCAGCATCCGGACGGCTCAACGGCCGGTCTCTCGACAATGCTGTTGCTGATGAAGCCGGACGCCGTCCCCGGACTCTGTTCACTGTTGGCCAACTTGGCGTCGCCGGCTCATCAGGCCATCGTCGCCGAAGCGCTTGCGATCCTGGCGAAAGACAACCCTGAACCGCTCATCAAGGGGCTGCGAGACCGGAGGCCGGCTTACGTGTGCCATCTCCTCGCGATTCTCACCAAGTTAAAGAACCCGGCGTTCGCCGAATCCGTCGAAAGACTCATCCGACACCCGGACGTGCAGGTCCGCAAGGCCGTCGTGCACGCGATCGGCTCGTTGCGTCCGAGCGGCGACGGCCTGAAGCTTCTTTCCTTCATGGACGATGCAGAGGAAAGCATCCGCATCGCGGCCTTAAAACTGCTGATCTCGGGGCAGTACTCGGTTTCGTTTTCCCACTGGCTTCCCATTCTGTCGGCCGATACGTTCGGAAACCGCCCGATCAGTGAGCGCCGGGCGATGTTTCAGGCCGTCGGAGCGACGTGCGGGGACAAAGCGGTCCCCTATTGGGAAGGGCTCTTGACCGCATGGTCGTGGCTCGGCCGAAAGAAAAAAGAAGAACTGGCCGTATTGGCCGCGGAAGCTCTCGGCAAACTCGGCACTCCCGCAGCCGTGGCGGCGCTCATGAACGGGAGCAGGAAAGGCGGCGCCACGGTTCGGCAAGCCTGCACCCACGGTTTGTCGCGCGCCCAACAACGGACTCGGCACAACGCCCCGGCCGCCCCCTCGACCGACAAGGAACCGCAACCATGAACGAATCATTCTCTCCTCCCTCGAGCGGCACGCCGCCGATTCTCGCTCACGAGCAATCGCTTGCCAAAAAGGTGGGACAGGGCTCGGAGGCCGGCGACATCTACGATCAACAAATGGCGATGTTGGGGTTCCAACTGCTGACCCAATTGAACGCGTTGATCAAAACGTCCCGCATTCACGGTCGCAATAGCGCCGCCCTTGACAAGCCGGTCGAATCCATGTTGACGCTCATCCACACCATGGCCCGCGAGCATCCGGTCACGCTTCGCTTGCAGAACGATTTCTTCTTCCTAGGCGAGGACCATCTGAGGGTCAGCCAGCAACAGATGCTGGTTCTGTCCAACGTGATCGACGCCCTGAACACCTGGAAAATGGGCGGGCTCACCTTTTCCCGCTCGATATCTTCCGACGACCTCCGCCAGTTCGCTTCTTTGTTTGTCAGCCTCGATCCAGCCACGCAGTCGATCGACGACTTTTGGCGAGCGCTCGCCGCGCTCAACGTCACGGGCATCACGATCGAAAACCCCCGCGTGTTGGCGGCAGCTTCATCCGACGACGATTTCCAGAAGCTTCGCCGGAAAGCGCAGATGAAAACCGCCTATGAAAAAATCTCCGACGCGGTCGGCCGCCTCACTCAATCCGCCAGCGAGGGAGGCACGCTGAGCTTCAAACAGGCCAAATGGGCCATTCAAAACATCGTTGATCTGATGATGTAGGATAAGCCGGCCATGCTGGGCTTCACAACCTTGCGCTGCCACAACCAGTACCTACAGGAACATTCCATCAATGTGGCGCTGCTATCCATGACACTCGGCAACCGAGTCGGCTATACCAAGGTTGAGCTGACTGATCTCGGCTTAGCCGCGTTGTTCCCCAATGTAGAGAAATGCGCGATCGCCCTCGATATTCTCAACAAACCCTGCAAGTTCAGTGCTGACGACTGGGAGATCCTGCACACCCTCCCGACGCAAGATGTGCTCATGCTCGTCACCCTGCGCGGTATCGGGCACGTTCCTCTCCACATGGCCGGAGTATCGTTTGAGCATCACATGAACTATGATTTGTTCTGACTATCCCAAACTAGTGGTGCCCTGGACTTAAAGCCTCTCCAGCCGGATCGTGTCGATCGCAGACTGCTATGACGCCATGACATCGTCCCGAGTCTATCGCCGCCAAGCAATGTCCCCTGCCGCAGCCCTTCGATTCATAATCGAGAGAGGGGGAACGCACTGTGATCTAACGTTGGTCACACTCTTCGTCACCTGCATCGGTATCATACCGATCGGCAGCGTGGGAGAGCACGAAAGCAGTACGCTCGCGGTCGTGCTTCAACCATCCGCCTCCCTTGCTGACAGCGAGCACCCCGTGGTCAAAATCATCGCCAACGCGGTGGGGGAGCCGCTTGATGACGGCCCGGATCTGGACCTCACTGCCAAAGACGAGACCGGACGATATCGTGACTGTATCATTCGACTCATCAATCACATTCCCTATCAATTTGACACCAACCGCTATTACTTGCGATCGGTTCCCTCCCACACCTAGCTCTATGCTTGACAGTTGGAAATTCCCTTGCCAACAATGCACTATGCCGAACACCATTATCATCGAGCGATTGGAATTCCGCGGCCGGTGCGGCGTCACGGTTGAGGAACGCACCAAGCCGCAACCACTGGCGATCGATGTGGAGCTGCAACAGTCTGCGGTATCGTTGAATCCTGCTGATGACCTTCGCTCTACCATCGATTACGCCGTCGTCGCACGGCGGCTCGTGGAGGTCGGCACAGCCGGCGAGTGTCATCTCTTGGAAACCTTAGCCGAGCGGCTTCTCCAAATGCTGTTTGACGAGTTTCCTCTCGAGCGGGCAAAACTCTGGCTGCGCAAGCTTCATCCGCCGATTGATCAACGCACCACCTCGGTCGGAGTCACCCTCGAACGGACTCGGGACATGCAGTGCGTTCATCATGCGGATCACGCCCCGGCACGATTCCTTATCGAACAATGGCCCCGTCTCCCGCGGGGAACGGTACTTGACGTCGCGGCCGGTGATGGTCGGCATGCACTCTACCTCGCCTCTCGTGGCTATCGTGTTGATGCCATCGATCGGGACGCAGCCGCCCTCGAGCGATTGGAAGCCTCCGCGCGATCTCGCGGCTATGACACAATCACCACACGAGTCATCGATCTTGAATCGCCAGCTCCCCACAAACCCGATCTTGGCAAGGAGCAATACGACGTCATCCTCGTGTTTTTTTACCTCTACCGTCCTCTATTCCCTTTGCTACATGCCGCGCTCAAACCGGGCGGCATGCTGGTTTACGAAACCTTTACCATCGACCATCACCTTCACTACCAACACCCAAAAAGACGCGAATTTTGCCTTGCTCCCAACGAACTGCTTGGCCTTGCATCCGGCCTCCGGATCGTCCATTATGACGAGGGAAGCCACCCCGATCATCGAACTGCTAGAGCGAACTACACCGCTCGGCTTATTGCCTGCAAACCCATAGAAGGATTCTTCTCATGAGCAGCATCGATTTGCACTTACACACCACCCATTCTGACGGAAGCCTGTCTCCCTCCCAAGTGATTGCCCTCGCCCATCAGGCTGACGTCGTGGCAGTGGCCATCACAGACCACGACATCACCTCAGGGATTCCCGAGGCCATGGAAACGGGACAGTACTATGGCATTGAAGTGATTCCAGGCATTGAAATCAGCGCGCTCTTTGGGGATTCCGAATTGCATATCTTGGGATACTTTCTAGACTGGCAAGACAAAACATTGACCGACCGGCTGGCCCGACTCCGCGAAAGCCGCCACCGCCGGAACCCCCGCATTGTTGAACGGTTGCAAGCAGCGGGCATTGATATTACGTATGACGAGGTTCGCTCGCTGGCCGGAACCGACGCGGTGGGACGTCCACACATCGCCCGCGTACTGGTTGAGAAGGGGGTAGTCGCATCATCGCAAGAAGCCTTTGATCTCTGGCTCGCGGAAGGGCGCCCCGCGTATGTGCCCCGCGAACTGCCAACTCCTGCCGAAGCTATTCAGTTGATCAGGGTAGCCAAGGGACTGCCGGTTCTTGCCCATCCTACCTGGATCAAGCTCGCTGAACAGTCCTTGGCGGGTTTGGTCCGGCAGCTCAAAACCGACGGATTGGCCGGCATCGAGGTTCACTACAGCACACACACTGCCAGGCAGACCCAGGAGTACCTGGCACTGGCCAAACAGCTTGACTTGCTGGTGACAGGTGGCAGTGACTTCCACGGTGTCACGAAACCCGACATCCGCGTGGGAGTCGGGAAAGGCTCATTGTGTGTTCCGCCCTCTTTGCTCCAAACCATGAAGCACGTGCACGCTCATCTTTGAATCGTATTGGCTTAACGCTCGCATCTTTTCACGGATTGGTTGACTACCCTCGTCGATGGGCTAGACTGTGACCAGCTCGACGTCACATGTCCATGACCCAAGCACTCAGATGGATGGGATGGTTTTGGAGTGTTCTTTGTATCACTCTTTTGGGAGGGCCATTGTTAAATACGGTGCCCTGGTTGCAGACGTTTCCCTTTACTCTCGGGACACTCAATGGCGCACAAACCTTTCGGTTGATTGTTGAAGGACTCGGTCTCATCACCTTGGGACTGGTCTCGATTCACGCATATCGACTGATACCGAGTACAAGCCCCGGCTTCGCCTTTGTGCGCAACCTTGTCTTTCCGTTGTCTACTCTTGTCATCCTTATCGCAGCCGACCGAACGATCCGCATCGCTGGTTATCCCCTCATCGATCAGGTGGGGACACACTTTTACCGGATCATCCATGCGACCAGTCTCGTCATAGCAGGCTTATGGATCACTCATGTGTGGTTATCCAATCGGGATGCCTTGATCCGATTTTTTTCCGCTTCTAGCCAACCTCTCGACACAACCACGCGATCCTGGGCCGACGTGGCAGACGACAGGGGTTCGGACACAGCAGCCACCACCTCAGACGTTGGCCGCTTCGCTCCATCGGTGCTTCGCAACACCCCCTCTACACTCGGCCGCTATAAAATTCTTAAGGAGTTGGGGCGTGGCGCGATGGGAGTAGTCTATCTCGGGAAGGATCCGACGATTCATCGGTTCGTGGCAATCAAAACCATGCGGCTGGACCATGTTGAAGACCAAGAAACATTCCAATCAGCCAAAGCCCGCTTCTTTCGAGAGGCTGAATCGGCGGGGCGGCTGTCTCATCCAAACATTGTCACGATTTTTGACGCCGGGGAAGAGGAAGAGCTGGGCTATATTGCAATGGAGTTTGTTCAAGGCACCACGCTCGCCAGATGGTCCCGCCCTCCAGACCTTCTGCCAGTAGATCGCTTGTTAAGCGTGCTCGCCACCGTGGCAGACGCACTGGACTACGCCCATCAGCAGGGTGTCATCCATCGTGACATCAAGCCAGCCAATATCATGCTGACAAATGACAACGTTGTGAAAGTCATGGATTTCGGCATTGCGACCATGACCTCTTCGCTGAAAACCAGTACCACCGTGATGGGCACCCCCACCTATATGTCACCTGAACAGATCGCGGGGAAAAAAGTAGACAGACGGTCCGACATCTTTTCGCTCGGTGTAGTCCTCTTTGAGCTCTTGACTGGTCGTCCTCCCTTCACAGGAAACACCGTTCCAGCAGTCTTGTTTGCAATCGCCAACACGCCTCCTCCCCGACTGGCGGAATTGAGAGCCGATCTTCCAGCCGCTTTCCAGAGCGTCTTGGACCGCGTCCTTCACAAAAATCCGATTCACCGTTACCACACTGCTGGCGAGCTGGCCGCTACCCTTCGGTCCTTGCTTACGACACCAGTGGCTCAACGACTCTAATCACCTCTGCTCCCCTTTACTCGCTCAGCCGTCGGCACTTGGTCGACGGACGATTCGAAGGGAGCATCTTGCACCGCAACGGATCTCCACCCGAGGACCAATCTGCGCAGGCTCGCCCGGTGTTAGCCAAACAATCCTTTTCCGAGAAACGGTTGGATCGTCCCGCTCGATGATCACCGCCATCAGCACGATGAACGTTCGGAGCTGCAGGAGAGCCTACGACGCCAGGAATCGTCAGATCCAACTCTGGGATGGCCGTGGAAAGGGCATCGGAGGAGTGTTCGGCTAATAATTCTTCACGGGAAGGCAAGTGAGCCCAGACAACTGTCCAGACAACGAGGAGTCCGATCAGCGATGCCACATTCGCCACCGTTTTGCCAGACGGCTCTGCCTGTTGCTTCCGCTTCATCCCAGAAGCAGCATAAAACGGACCGTCCAGAAAAGCACTGAATTATGCGTTTGGTGCAGCAATGGCATCCCCGGGCAGAACTTTGCAGCACGATCCAACATGCGAGCGTTTGATGAAGCCAAAAGCGCGTCGCTGTCAATTATCTGGCGTTTCTACGATATGATTTTCGAACCTGGTACACCCTTCAGCTAACAATCGGTTGGTCAGCATTTCCCCCGGCCACTCAATGGGCAAATCGGCTGTAAAAACCCAGACATCGGGCGAGGTCCAGACCGGACCCTGATCGTCAGGTAATTCTGGATCAAACAAATCCGTCCACACTGGCATATACACACCGTTGCCGCATTGCGTATGCAAATGCACAATGGTGCGGGACCGAACCAGCGGATCCAATTCACGCCAGACCGCTGCTGTTTCATCAGCTAAGCGATGCAACCGGACCGCATTCTGTGCATCGAACATCGCATAGGCCGCATAAACCGGCGTCTCGATCGTATCGGGGGCGTGAGCGAGCTCCGGACATTGTTCCACCAACCCATCCACAATTGCCCGCCGATACTGTGGCTCCCATGAATGGGGAAGCGCAGGATCCGGAGACCCGATCAGTTCAAACAAGAGAAAGGCAGTGTTCTCGACCGGAGGAAGCAGCCGAGCCGCTACAGGCTGTACCCGTCGAGACTCAGCCACCGTAGTCAGATGTTCATGAATCGCTTGGAGGGTGAGCATTTCCAACGTGGCATCAGTCAATAATCGAGGCTCCACACGAACAATGGTTCCCGTCGGAATGCACAGATACCGATGAAGCAACTCCGCCGTCTTGACAGGATCGATCTTCAACTTAAGTGGCGCTGTCAAGTTGGCTTGAAGCGGCAACCCCAGAGCCCCCATAACGGCGTAAGAAGGCTTCTCATCCGGCCCGTCAAGCAGCAATGTACAACTGGCTTCGGCGACAAGATCGAACAGCCATTCGGCCATTTCTTCATCAAGAGCCGCGAGCACGGTCAATAAATCATGCTCACGGCCCTGTTCAAGAAATGCCTGCAATGTGTCGATGGCGTCCTCGTTGTCGCCATGGTCATGACGCCGAGCATTGATCAAATGAATGAGATCACGAGTGAGCGGATCAGGACGGGACCAAGCCAACATGTGCAATTCCTCTGTCCATGAACGATGGGCACGAATCAGTCATTGTGCGGTGTTGGTTCATGTTGCCAAACTTTAGCGTGGGGTGCAAGCAAGGAATCCATTCCCCCGCGCATTACACCCCGGTCGCAACCAACTCTGGCACAACAGTTTATTCGCCAATGATTTTGATCAACACCCGTTTCGGCCGGCAACCGTCAAATTCGCCGTAAAAAATTTGCTCCCAAGGACCGAAATCCAGTTTGCCGTTCGTGATAGCGACCACCACTTCGCGTCCCATCACCTGACGTTTCAAGTGAGCGTCCCCATTGTCCTCGCCAGTATCGTTGTGCCGATAGGGCGCATCATGAGGGGCCAGGCGCTCCAGAAACTCGTCAAAATCGCGCAGAAGACCTGGTTCGTCATCATTGATATAGACACTGGCGGTGATGTGCATAGCATTCACTAGCACCAGTCCTTCTCGCACTCCGCTTCGCCGAACCGCTGCCTCAACCTGTGGCGTAATATTGAAATAGGCCCTTCGGGTCTTGGACTCAAACCACAGTTCTTCTCGGTAGGATTTCATGGCAGGACCGGTCGCTATTGTGCCTACCGTGCCCGAGGAGTTTCAAGGGGGCGGGAGATCATAAAAAGATCGATAGCCTGAACCAAAAGGGAACACACCGTTAGGACGAGTTGTCTCCGTATGAGATAATAGTTTGTATGATGGCTCCTCCGCTTCGCCCAGTACCGCGCTTCTCTCGCAATGCTCGCCTTGTATTGCGGCAACGCTACTTGGCCAAGAACAAACTTGGCACGGTCACTGAATCACCCCGCATGATGTTGTGGCGCATTGCTCGCGACATCGCATCGGCAGAACAACACAGTTCTTCTCCCCAGCATCTTCACACCCTGGCACATAAATTCTACGCCCTGATGGCCTCGCTGGTGTTCCTGCCAAACTCCCCAACCCTTATGAATGCAGGCCGGCCTCTTCAACAACTCTCGGCCTGTTTTGTCCTACCAGTAGAGGATTCACTGGAGTCTATTTTCGAAGCGCTCAAACAGCAAGCGCTTGTGCACCAATCAGGCGGAGGCACAGGATTCTCTTTCAGCCGCCTGCGTCCTCATGGTGACCGTATCGCCACCACCGGTGGGCTAGCGTCCGGTCCCATTTCTTTCCTGCGCCTGTTCAACGTTGTCACAGATGTCATCAAACAGGGAGGGACTCGGCGCGGTGCCAACATGGGAGTCCTTCGCGTGGATCATCCCGATATCCTGGCTTTTATTGATCTGAAGCGGCAGGCTGGCGAGATGAACAATTTTAATCTTTCGGTTGGACTGACGGATCAATTCCTTCAAGCCGTCAAGCGACGTCGCACCTATGCATTGATCAATCCACGAACCGGACAGACAGTCCGTCGCTTGCCTGCTGTATCGGTTTTTGATCGACTCGTTCAGGCCGCTTGGGAATCGGGAGAACCGGGGGTCCTGTTTCTCGGTACAATCAACCGCACCAATCCCACCCCCCACCTGGGCTCCATTGAAGCTACCAATCCCTGCGGTGAACAACCGTTGCTGCCATATGAATCTTGTACCCTCGGCTCTATCAATGTCGCCCGTTTCATCCGACTCCAACGAGGATCTCCAGCCATCGATTATGACCGTCTGGCCGCCGTCATTCCGCTAGCCGTCCGTTTCTTAGACAATGTGCTGGACCGCACCACATTCCCCGTCCCACTCATCGAGACCCACACTAAACAAACAAGGAAGATCGGATTAGGCATCATGGGGTTCGCTGATCTGTTGATCCGGCTCGGCATTCCATACGATACCGACGAAGCGCTACGGATCGCGGAAGACCTCATGAGATTCATTCAATCCCAGGCTCACGAAGCATCACGTCAGTTGGCCATAGAACGAGGCGTGTTTCCCGCCTACACCGGCAGCCGTCTGCAAGCAGAGGGGAAAATACGGCGGCATGCGACCGTCACAACTATCGCGCCAACTGGCACCATCAGTCTCCTCGCGGACTGCTCGTCTGGGATTGAACCGCTCTATGGAATCAACGTTGTTCACACCGTCATGGAGAATGTTCATCTGGAACGGCCTCATCCGGAATTTCTCAAACAGGCTCGTGCCAGAAGGCTGCCGCTTGAACGCCTGCGCGACACGATCAGGCAGTACGAGTCCATTCAACATCTGACATGGATTCCGGAAGACATGCGCCGCCTGTTTGTAACCGCTCACGACATTGCTCCAGCCCATCACGTCCGCATGCAGGCAGCGTTCCAAAAATACAGTGATAGCGGGGTTTCAAAAACCATCAACCTCCCTCCCTCGGCGACCCCGCAAGACGTAGCCCAAGCCTTCTTGCTTGCCCACGAGCTTGGCTGCAAAGGCCTAACCGTGTATCGAAGCGGCACTCGAGCCCAGCAGGTCTTGGTCTGCTCCCCCCTCTTACCATGCTGATACCAGCCCCCCCTACCAGACCCCATCCTTCGCTCCGCAGAAATTCCCCACAAAATTGACACGCCTATGGCCTGATGATAAGACACTAATAAGTTCGTTAGGTCGTTGTACGGAGCATTCGCTCTGAGGAGGTTGATCATGTCTGCCAGCACCACACCATTGCCACCCTCCACCCTTTTAGGGTGGAGTCTTCTCTTCGCTCGTCAGCCGGAACCAGACTTAGAGTTTACGGAGGAGGAACTGGAACAAACGATGCCCCTCCGCTCGACCTCCCCCCTCAAAGCTCCCCCGCCAAAACCAAAGAAACGGCCGCTCTTCTGGATTCTTGTGGCAGTTCTGCTAGGGGGGGGAGTCTATGTAGCGACGGAGCCAGAGATGGTGATGGATCTCATCGGGCCACTTGTTAACGACACCCCAGAACCACCTCCCCCGCTTGCCAGAAAACCAGCCTCTGCCCCTTCGCAGGTTCCATCCCCTCCGTCTCCCTCAACGGCTCAGCCCTCGAACCCGGTTATCCCTCCAGCAGATGACCGACCAGCAGAAACGGCAGGCCCTCCTTCGCAGCTCTCCTCAGCGGAATCATCCACACCGGTAGCTCCTGCCCCTGCCGCTCAATCAGCGACGGCCACGCCGCCATCGGCCCCCCAGACCACACCAGCTCCCCCCAACCATGTTCCCCCTCTCTTTGAAGAAGGCCAGCGGGTCGCCCTGCTTCCTAATCCCGAAGCCCCGAAGGAGAAGGTCGCTCTGCTGCGCGACGCGGCAGGAACGAGCCGCGGACCAGCTGTCCCCCCTGGAACCGTTTTCACTATTCTCGATGGCGAACTGCAAGACGAGGGCTGGGTCTATTATGTTCGGAGTGACTATGGCACCACTGGCTGGCTTCGAGAAAACCAGCTTCGGCCCAAACGGTAAGGAGCGTTGATCTTTTTTATTTTGCTCACCGGACAGTGAATCAAATTCAGACGGGTGGGAGCGAGTTGGCGGGCGCTGCACCGTCATCCGCTGTGTTATAATGCCGCTCCTGACATGTCTTTTCATGTACGTGGACATAGCAAACCATCAATGCGCGCCGTCATTTTTGACTTTGACGGCGTTATCGCCGATACCGAGCCTCTTCACTTTGAGGCATTGCGACGCACGCTCGAACCCGTCGGGGTGACACTCTCGGAAGCAGACTACTACGCCCGGTACCTCGGCTTCGACGATCAGGGCTGCATCGTAGAAGCACTGCGAGTCCATCGGCTCCCAGTTACAGAATCGATCGTGCGGGACTTGATGCGGAAAAAGGCGGATGCTTATCGGGACGCCATTCGGGATCATGTCGTTCTCTTTGCCGGCATCAGAGAATTCATTCTGGAAATCGCCTCTACCTACCCCCTTGCCATCGCCTCTGGTGCATTGCGAGCTGAAATCGATCTGGTTTTGGAGCAGGCCGGTCTCCGCCAGGCATTCCGTCACATCACCAGTTCGGAAGACGTTGCCAACAGCAAACCGGACCCCGAACCATTCTTACATGCGATGGCCGGTCTGAATCGCGGATGCGTGGATGTTCCCCTAACGCCAAATGCCTGCCTTGTCATCGAAGATTCACTGCCCGGCATCAGGGGAGCCAAGTCAGCCGGTATGAAAGTACTGGCCGTGACCAATACCCACACTCTCCAAGACCTGCAAGAAGCTGACGCGGTTACGTCGGCTTTGCATGTTTCCACTCTGGCGGAGATTAAGGCCCGCCTCTGGCCATCATGACCTTTGAAGAGGCACAGGCATATTGCACCGCGTATACCAAGAAAAGCGGTAGCAACTTTTTTTATTCGTTTCTTTTTCTCCCCAAAGCCTCACGCAACGCCATGTACACCGTCTATGCCTTCTGCAAGGCAGTAGATAGCGCGGTCGATGAGCCACCGGCAGGCAGCAACCCCAAGGAGGCGATACAGCAATGGCGCAAGGAACTAGATGCTGCCTATGGCGGAATCCCGGTCTCTCCCATTGCCGTGAGTCTGTCCCGTCATATCAAGACATTTTCGATCCCTAAGGTCTACTTTGATGAACTGATTAATGGCATCGAAATGGATTTGTTGCACAACCGCTATGTTACGTTTGACGAGCTATCGCTGTATTGTTACCGGGTCGCGTCCGTTGTGGGACTGATTTGCCTCCACATCTTTGGGGTGACTTCACCACGAGCACAGGATTACGCCGTAGCTCTCGGCATGGCTTTTCAACTGACCAACATCCTGCGCGACGTGGGCATCGATGCGGACGACAACCGCATCTACCTCCCGTTGGACGACCTCCGGGCCTGCAACTGTCCCGAAGATGTAATTCTTCAAAAAATCCATTCGCCGGAATTCAGAGCCCTCATGAGAAAGGAAGCCCATCGGGCCCGTCATTACTACGAGCGAGCTCGTTCGGCCTTTGTGGCTCTTCATCCTTCGGAGCGCCGTGCTCTCATTGTAGCGGAGATCATGCGCGCCATTTATAGCCGAATCCTCGGCAAGATCGAGCAATCCGATTACCAGGTATTCGGTCCCCGCATCACCCTGTCGACCGCTCATCGGCTCGCGGTGGCGCTGGGCGTGTGGATTCGCGGCTCCTGATTTTCGTGACGATCAGACCACCCCAAACCGTGGTGATTGTCGGCGCCGGCCTCACCGGCCTCGCGACAGCGCTTTTCCTCTCCGAACAGGGACGCTTTGACATAACTCTGATCGATCTTGTCTCCGACGCAGAAGGATATGCTACCAATGCCCATGATCCTGTGCCGATCATCTTAGGAAGGCACAGGGAAACCCTGCGGCTCCTCCGTTTAATTCAGCCCCCCCCAACCAGCGGGGTCTCTTCTTTTGTTCTCGAATTTCGTCTAGCCAGCAGACAAACCGTTTCCTACCGCCCCCTTCCTCTGCCCGGTTCATGGCAGTGGATCGTGGGGCTCTTGCGGTTTCGTGGACTCACCTGGCAAGAGCGCTGGACACTGCTCTCGTACCTAGAGCAACTGTGGGAAGGAGCACTATCGTTTCCGTCCGACCTTGACAATCACACCGCCGATCAATGGCTTGCATCGATAGGACAAAGTCAGGCAAGTCGGAGACAGATTTGGAATCCGCTCAGCCGCTGGTTGACTGGTAATCATCTCGAGTGTTTGTCTGCTTCCGTCTTCGTCCATCAACTGACGGAAATCTTCCTGCAACAAGCTCGCGACGTCTCTCTCTGTTCGCTTCATGGATCGATTGGCGACCGTTTCCTCACGCCGTTACGGCAGGCCCTGGAACGGAAAGGCATTATCCCCCTACGCTACGCAGAGCGCCCCTTCTTGCAACTCGGACCAAACGGCATCGAAGCCATTCGGCTGTCTGATGGAAGGAGGCTTCAGGCGCGATGGTATATCACTGCTCTGTCCCATCGAGAGTTGCTGGCCCTGTTGCCAGAACAGCTTCTTGCTCGATACGCCTACTTTGCACGCCTCATTGATCTCAAACCGTTACCTGAAGCGACGGTAGAGTTTCGGCTGGGCTTAGTTCCTCCGTGTCCAAGATTGGTATTGCTTCCAGACCATCTTTTTCATCAGGCGATCATCACCCCGTCAGGATCTAACCAGATGACGTGTCGATTATCCATCGCTGCTCCTCCGCCTCTGGAGGAATTGTCCGATGATCACCTGCTCCAAGCTGCCAGAGCTGAACTGCAGCAGCTCTATTCTCATAATCTGCCGATAGAGACCTCAACTGGTACCGTGCATCGTCATGAACAAGCGGCCCTATCGCTTCATCCAGGTGTGACTTTACGGAGACCCCTTCAGCAGAGCCCTCTTCCCAACTTACTTCTTGCAGGGCCGTGGACCGACACAGGATGGCCAGCCAATGTTGAAAGCGCCATTGTCAGTGCCAGACGCTGCACTGACATTGTTCATCGACAGTCAACCGCGTGAAAGAGCCGAGTTGTCGCTAGCCAGTTGAGCCTTGTGATTGACATCCCCGTCGGGCCTTCGTAAGATGGCGCCACCTGGTTGATTCCATCGTCGCTATGGCACCGCTTCACCAGCTCGCGCAGTCTCTGGTCAATTGTCAACGATGCAAACTGGCCAAGCTGGGTCGCACACAAGTTGTCTTCGGCGTCGGCAACCCACATGCCAACATTATGTTTGTCGGAGAGGCACCCGGTTTTCATGAAGATCTACAAGGCGAGCCGTTTGTCGGTGCGGCAGGCAAGCTGTTGAACGAGTTGCTCGCCTCGGCAGGGCTGTCGCGGGAGCAGATTTATATTGCTAATGTCATCAAATGTCGTCCGCCCAATAATCGCGACCCCGAACCCGATGAGGTGGAGACTTGTAAACCCTTTCTCTTTCAGCAAATTCAATTCATCCGGCCGCAAGTAGTCTGTTCGCTCGGCAACTGGGCCACTCAAACTTTATTGGAACGCAAAGTTGGTATCACAAAAGTCAAGGCGCAGCCTTTTTATCTCAAGGACTTTGTGTTGTTTCCTCTCTTCCATCCTGCTGCAGCCCTGCATCAAAGTGCTCTCCTGGCACCTCTAAAGGATGATTTTAAAAAACTCAAAGCATTCCTCGACCACCACACTACCACCTTGAATCCGACACCCAATGCTTCTTCAGCGACCACTCTTCCCTTCGAATCACCAAAACCAACCCAGATGGAACTGTTTTGACAACCTTTCCTCTTTCTTGCATTGTGCGCACGCGCCTCTACGGCGTCGCCGAGGGCAGTGATTCTCCAGAATCAGCCGGTGGTTCATCTGCCGATGTGGCGTCCTCGAACGTCTCGAACCATTGGATAAGCATCTCGTCCCACCATGCCTCCGTTACCTCTTCTCCGGGATCCGTTCCGAGAAAAGCCACATCCTCTTTTGAGATTCCAGGCCCTACAAGATGAGGTTGGAATTTTGCTCGTTCAATGACTTCTTTGGTCGCATAGCCACCAACGATCCAGGTATCAGGATCGGCCCGCCTCGATTTGTACGCTTTAAGACCAAGCTTCAAATAAAGAAAAATTTGCCGCTGAACCTGATCGGTAATGCCGGACGGAGGGAGACTGAGCGTTTTTTCGATCCGCTTCCTCCAACGCCGATCGTCATAGCGTGAGGTAATCAGTTGAAGAACTTTTTTCCCCCTCTCGGCATCCAATGGCATGGTTCACCTGCTCGACCCTGCACAGATTCGATCGACCGCGAGATCAACACTTCCCTGCTCGGAACTCGCTAGGCCTCTAGCGAAAATCTCCGTGGGGACATGACAAAAGAAGAATGCCGCTGAAGGTGATGACTCACCCCAGATGCTGTCTGAAAAATGCCGTCACTCTTGCCCACGCATCTTTGGCCGCTTCAGGTCTGTAGACGGAGGGATCAGTATCTCGAAAAAATGCGTGCGGGGCTCCCGGGTAGGTTTTGATCTCACCAGCCTTGTTGTATTTTTTCAAGGCCGCCGCCAGTCGTTGGACATCTGCCTTCGTGATCCAGCCATCATCCTCACCATAAAGATACAACACCGGCGCCGACAAATTTTGTAGTGGCGTATCAGGATTGGGCACTTGTCCATAAAAGGGCGCTGCAGCCTTGATGTCCGGATTCACGCAGGGTAACAGAAGGGCATAGGATCCTCCCATGCAAAAGCCGGTGACGCCAATCTTAGTGGCATCGACTTCAGGAACCGATTTCAGGTAAGCCACCGTGGCATTTAAGTCTTTGAGTCCATCTTCTTGCTTCAAACGGTTCATAAGCCTCCCAGCTTCTGTCGGATCGCTCGTCAGTGCATGGCCCAGCCGCGAATAGAGGTCCGGCGCAATCGCGACATAGCCCTCCGCCGCATACCGTCTGGCAATATCCTTGATGTGGTCGCTCAGCCCCCACCACTCCTGAATCACAATAATAGCCGGCCGTTTGCCTTTGACGGCTGGCGCAGCAACAAATGCCTTCATTGTCACATTGCCACTGGGGTACTGCACCATGGTTTCTCTGATCGCTTCCGCCATTGTTCACCTCCCTCTGTAACGCTTCGGCGCTATCCCTTTGGGGTCGCACCGGTCTCTTCCCCCACTAACCTCAACCACGAACGAGACAGGGGAGCCACGCTTAATCACCCGCCACCGTCATCTCGGCAATTTTAAGAGTCGGACTGGCAATCCTCCCGCGAAAGACCAGGTCGTTTCCTACCATTTCAATGTCTTGGAACATCTGTTTCAAATTGCCGGCTACAGTGATTTCCTCAACAGGAAACGCCAGCTCACCGTTTTCGATCCAAAACCCGCAGGCGCCCCGTGAATAATCACCTGTAACCATATTGACACCAAATCCAAGCAACTCGGTGAGATAGAGCCCCTGCTTCACCGACCTGATAATCTCCTCTGGCGTACTGGTCCCCGGCACGAGATAAAAATTGGTCGGTCCGACCGACGGAGCTTCGCCAATTCCTCGGGAAGCGTTGCCGGTTGAAGACAACCCCAATTTTTTCCCGGAATAGGTATCCAGCAGATAACTGGTCAACACTCCTCGCTCTACAATCGTGTTTTTTCTGGTCGCCACCCCTTCTCCGTCAAAAGGACGGGAGCCAAAACCACCCATGAGCCGACCATCGTCGTAGATCGTGATCAGATCCGAAGCGATCCGCTGCCCTAGTTGATCCACCAGAAACGACGCTCCTTTATACAAGCTGTAGCCAGAGACGGCAGTACAGAGATTTGCCAGAAGACTGCCTGCTGTTTCTTGATCAAACACCACAGGCACCCGCCTGGTCGGAACCTTCCGTGCCCCCAACCGTCTCACTGCTCGTTTGGCCGCCTCTTGGCCGATTGACTCAGCCGATGCCAGGCGAGCAAACTTCCGCTGCACGTCATACCATAGGCCTCGCTGCATCGAACCAGTTTGCCTATCGCTCGCAATCGGCGACACGGATAACGAGAAACTGGAACCTTGGTAGGAGCCGACAAACCCATGGCTATTGGCCAACATCACCCGACCAGATGATGATTCAAACTCCGCCCCTTCCGAGTTCGTTACCCGCTCATCCGCCGAGAAAGCTGCCGCTTCGCCCCGTTGAGCCCACTCAATCTGGGTTTCCGCATTGAGAAGCGTTCCATCGTAGAGGTCAAGATCCGGTTGATCCTGCGCCATCTGGGATGGCTCCGGTAAACCGGAGAGCGGATCTTCAATGACCGTCTTCGCTAAGGCACAGGTCTCAGCCACCAAGTGTTCGAGCGAGTCGTTTGAGAAATCGCATGTTGAGCTTACCGCCGACCGCCTCCCGACAAACACCCGTAACCCCAGACGCTTTTCCCTTGCTTTAGTCAATCGGTCAACGGCCCCCACGCGCACCTGCACCGACAACGTTTGACCATCTGCTACCACCACATCGACTTCCGTGGCTCCATACCTCTTGGCCCGACTGATGAGATCCGTAGCCAAGGCAACGTAGTCGCCGTTGTGTTCACCCACCAAACTGGATTGCTTGTCAGAACGACAATCCATCTTCAGCACACCACTGACGGCCTTCCTTGCAGCCCCTTCCTGCCAGCCAACACAATAGCCGCCCTCTCACTCGTGCCTTATAGCTGCGTGCCACCAACTGTAATTTCATCGACCTTGATGGTGGGAAGACCCACGCCCACAGGAACGGATTGACCATCTTTTCCACATGTCCCAATTCCATTGTCTAGTTGTAAATCGTGGCCGACCATTGATACCCTTTTGAGGACTTCGGAACCATTTCCAATCAAGGTAGCACCCTTTACCGGCCTCGTAATTTTGCCATCTTCGATCAGATACGCTTCGCTGGCCGAGAAAACGAATTTGCCGTTGGTAATGTCTACCTGTCCGCCACCGAACGACACAGCGTACAACCCCTTTTTAACGGACCGAATGATGTCCTCAGGGTCAGATTCGCCAGCTAACATGAAGGTATTGGTCATCCGAGGCAACACCACGCTTTGGTAGCTTTCCCGTCTCCCATTCCCTGTCAATCTCATTCCCATCAGACGGGCATTCAGCTTGTCGGTCATATAACCACAGAGGATCCCCTTCTCGATGAGAAGCGTGCAGCTAGTCGGCGTTCCCTCATCGTCCATGTTCAACGATCCACGGCGAAACGGCAGGGTCCCGTCGTCCACGATCGTGCACACTTCGGAGGCCACACGTTGCCCCATTAAATTGGAAAACGCCGAGGTCTTTTTGCGGTTAAAATCCGCCTCTAATCCGTGACCAATCGCCTCGTGCAGCAAAATGCCGGGCCACCCCCTCCCTAACACAACAGGCATGATCCCGGCTGGTGCCTCAACGGCGGAAAGATTGACCACCGCCTGGCGAGCGGCCTCTCGGGCATAGTCCAAATGGCGATTCTGTTCGCGGTAAAACTCAAATTCGACGCGCCCGCCTCCCCCAAAAGAACCAACCTGGCGGTTGCCGTTCTCCTCTGCAATACAACTGATTTGCAAGCGAGACAACGGCTGAATGTCGCCCACCAACGTACCATCCGACGTCGCGACCATCACCACTTTGTATTCCGTCGTAAACGACGCCATGACATTCTTGATACGCACATCATAGCGACGAGCTTCCGCGTCAATTTCATTTAAGAGTGCCACCCGCTCCGAGGTGGCTACCTCAATCTGTGCCCGCTCGATCGGATACAAATCGTGCACCGGTTTTACGCATGTGGGGACGGGCACCATCCGATCACCGTGTGAAGAATTGGCGATATACCGGGCAGTGATGGCCGCCACTTCAAGGTCTTTCCTCGTTAGTTCATCGGAATATGCCAAACCCGTCTTCTCCCCCGCAGTTGCCCGGACACCAACACCACGTGAAATGCTTTTCGTCGCGCGCTTGACAATCCCTTCTTCCATCGAAACTGACTCAGAGACCCGAGACTCAAAATAGAGATCGGCGTAGTCGATACCCCGTACACTCAGCAGATCCAGTACATGCTGAGCATCCGCCTCCGTTAGGCCAAACACCGCCAGTTGAACCGCCTCTTTCATCGCAATCTTCCTGCGAATCCGCTTCTGCGCCTTTTAGGCTTCTTCACACGCTGCTTCGAAGAAGGTCGTCATCCCTTGTTTCTTCTTTTGGAACTACTTTGCAAGATGGCGAAGTATAGCTCATTCGTTTCGGAAGCCGCAATGCGACAGAGCAGGCTTAACAGCAATAATCCTTAGGTTCTGAGTAATTGTTTGACATTCGTTCCTCGCCCCAGTAGACTTCCGCTGTTTTCCTGATCTGGAGAAGGGAAAAGGCAGCACCCACTGGGACTTCAGTGAGACAAACCGTCCGTACCATATGAGACACCAACTTCCTATTGGTCTTGATCAACTTTCAGAGAGCGAGTTACTGGCTAAATTGGACCCAGACCTGCTGCCGAAGCACGTTGCCGTGATCATGGATGGCAACGGCCGATGGGCTGAGATGCGAGGGCTCCCTCGCATTGAAGGGCATCGCGAGGGTATTCACTCCGTGCGAGAAGTCATCTCCTTGTGCCTTGAGCTGGGTATTGGGGCCCTCACGATCTACGCCTTCTCGCAGGAAAATTGGAACAGACCCCGCCATGAGATCAATGCGCTCATGAGTTTATTAGAACACTACCTGTCAACGGAACGAAGTGGACTGATCGAGCAGCAGGTTCAATTTCGAGCGATCGGGCGACTCGACCTGCTGCCCCCATCAGCCCAACACTGGGTCCGCACAACGGAACGAGAGACCGCTCACTTGGACAAACTGATCCTGACTGTCGCCTTAAGCTATGGAGGCCGCTCAGAAATCGTCGATGCTGTCAAGTCACTCGTGGCCGCCGTGAAGGCCGGAGCGGTCCAAATCGATCAAATCGACGAGCCCCTGTTCGCGCAGTATCTCTCCACCTATCCACTTCCTGATCCTGATCTCCTCATCCGGACGAGCGGAGAAACGCGAATCAGCAATTTTCTCCTCTGGCAGGTCGCATACACCGAACTGTGCTTTACCTCGACGTTGTGGCCTGATTTTCGCCGACGACAGTTTCTGCTGGCGTTATTGGAATACCAACGTCGAGAACGTCGTTTCGGTCGAGTTTTGAGTGCCATTTCCTCTTCGGCGTAAGATGAAGATCCTGCTCGGTCTCATTCGGACGCACGTGAGTTCCATTTGTGACCGTACCACCGACAATCGTCAGACGGTTTGATCCCCGACGGCTTTATACGGCGGCCCTTCTGCTCCCCACCGTTTATGCCATCATTTTGTACCTTCCCCCCTGGCCCCTGACCCTATTATTGGTAGTGGGAGGAGGACTGGCATTGGTCGAGCTCTATCGCATCACCCTTACCGCACCGCTCAATCGGTGGTTGGTCGCTGTTGGTCTCTCGCTCACCTCCCTCGTTCTGGCCAGGCATATCTTTTCTCTCCTCATCACCGATCTTCTGTTAATGGGAACATGGGCCATGGTTGTCTCCCTGTTTCTGGCATCCGGTTCATTCCACCGTCGGATCAAAGAGACCGCCATAGTCGGCTTTGGTGTGTTATACGTGGGAGCAACATTGAGTACTATCACTTCCACTCGCTTACTACCGGGAGGCGAACGATTTGTGATTTTCCTGGCATTGGTCACCTGGTCGGGCGACATCGGTGCTTACTACATCGGCACCCTGTTCGGCAAACATCTCCTTGCTCCGTCAATCAGCCCCAAAAAGACTGTCGAAGGAGCACTCGGCGGGTTGGCGCTGGCCGAAAGTGCAGCCGTGGTAGGGCAGAGATGGCTCGTGCCAGAGTTTTCCCTGAGCGACACCGTGGCATTAGGTTTCTTGTTGACTGTGGCCGGCCTCCTCGGCGATCTTTGGGAATCAGTTATCAAACGCCGCGCCGGGGTGAAGGACTCAGGAAGCATCTTGCCGGGGCACGGGGGGATGTTGGATCGGCTCGACAGTCTCTTGTTCACCGCCCCCGCCTTCTACTACTATGTCACCTATTTTCGAGAACTGGGACCATCCCCATAAGCCACGAACGAGGGTGAGGAGTATCCATGAAATCGATCATCATCCTGGGATCAACGGGCTCAATTGGGACCAATGCGCTGGACATTGTGCGTCGGTTCCCCGATGACTTCCGTGTCATTGGGCTCACAGCAGGCAACAATGTCGAAAAATTGGAAGCCCAGATTCGCATGTTCAGGCCACATGCGGTCGCCGTGGCGACGAAAACTGCGGCAGTGCGCCTTCGAGATCGCTGTGCAGATCTTCAAGTTGAGATTTTGACCGGTGAAGACGGAATCGCTCAGGTCGCCGCCATGCCGGGAGCGGAGTTGGTTATCTCGGCCATTGTCGGCGCTGCAGGTCTGGTTCCCACCCTGGCAGCAATCCGAAGCGGCAAGCATATCGCCCTTGCCAATAAGGAACCGATGGTCATGGCCGGCAAATTGATACAGGCCGAGGCCCGCAAACATGGCGTCAGGATCTTCCCCGTCGATAGCGAGCACAGCGCAATCTTTCAATCGCTTGAGGGCCATCGACTGCAGGACGTCCGCCGCCTGATTCTCACCGCCTCTGGCGGCGCCCTCTGGCCCCTCACGAAGGAACAGCTACAGGACGTCACCCCTGAACAGGCGCTCCAACATCCCAATTGGAAAATGGGAGCCAAGATCACGATTGATTCCGCCACCTTGATGAACAAGGGACTCGAAGTAGTAGAAGCACGATGGTTGTTCGATATCGACGCCTCCCGTATCGATGTTTTAATCCACCGGGAAAGCATCATTCACTCCCTCGTCGAATACGAGGACCGATCGATGCTCGCCCAATTGGGGCTGCCAGACATGCGAACCCCGATTTCCTACGCTATGCGATACCCTGAGCGACTGCCACTGGAGCTACCATCGTTGGATTTGACGGAAATTGGCAAACTGACGTTCGACAAGCCCGATCATGACCGATTCCCCTGTTTGTCTCTTGGTTACGAATCACTTCGTGTGGGCGGCACCATGCCAGCAGCCATGAACGCAGCCAATGAGGTAGCGGTTGAGGCCTTTCTCAACGGTGGCATCCGGTTTGTGGAAATTCCCGAGATTATCCGCTCCACAATGGAGGCACACGCGTATCGGGATTTGGTGGATCTGGAGGATGCCTTGGAAGCGGATCGCTGGGCCCGAGAGAAAGCCAGTTCGCTCGTCCATGCCCTCATGCGCTGACGAGACCATTTTGAAATTGACTCAATCGATGGTACAGTAACCTCATCTGTTCAGAGAGGGAATTTGGACACAATGGTTGCCGCAATCACGTGGTCTCCCGACACCCTCTGGCTTCTCCTGCAAAAAGCGTGGTGGTTCCTCGTCGTACTTGGCATCCTCGTAGCTTTCCATGAGCTCGGCCATTTTCTCGCCGCCCGTTGGGTGGGCGTCAAGGTGCTGAAGTTCTCGCTCGGCTTTGGCCCCAAACTCTTTGGCCGCCAATTTGGGGAAACGGAGTACCTCGTATCAGCCATTCCGTTAGGCGGTTACGTGAAGCTGTTCGGCGAAGAGGAGACAGAAGCTACCACCGCGGAAGATCGCCGCCGGTCGTTCGCTCATCAGAAACTGTGGGGGAAAGTGCTCATCGTGGCGGCGGGTCCTAGCTTTAATTTCATTCTAGCCTACCTGATCTTCACTGGCTGGCTGGCAACAGGATCGCCCTTGTTCGTCCCCACGTTTCGCGACTTGAGCGCTGATATCGAGGCTCTGAGTCCCACCTCGCCCGCAGCAACGGCGGGGCTGGAAATTGGTGATCGGATTGTCAAGGTTAACGGGAAAGACATTTCCACGAAAACCGAGTTGCTGGACATTATTGCAAAAAGCAATGGCGAGCCCGTCGTTCTTGAAGTCGATCGCAATGGACGGATCAACACATTCACTGTCACGCCGGTACCAACCTCCACTTCAACGACAGAAGGGGAAGAAGCACTCTATACGATCGGCGTTGAAGAGATCCCGCCATTAGTTACAGCCGTCATGCATGGATCCCCTGCCGCCGCTGCCGGCTTCAAGCCTGGCGATCGAGTTCTCACAATTGGTGGCCAGACCATTTACACCTGGTCACAAATGACCGCCATTGTCAAAGAGCACCCCAATCAGCCACTGCAGGTTGAGGTCCTCCGCGATGGCCAACGGCTCCTGCTTACAGTAACGCCAGCGGTTGAAAAAACCGTGGTCGGCGGCCAAACCGTCGAAATTGGCAAAGTCGGCATTTCCGGGCCTGGGCGGTCCTTGATGCGATCCAACAACCTGTTCGAGGCCCTCTATCAGGGAGTGGATGCGACCTGGGGCTGGATGGAAC
>JANDJK010000026.1 GCA_024330925.1 Nitrospira sp. | reverse complement strand
TCACGCATGACCCCACTTTGGCTACGGCGATGCAACGAGTGATCGGGCTGCGCGACGGGCGCCTGGAGTCCGACTCGCTCCCCATCACGCTTGGCTCCAATCACTCCCTCTCTTGCTGCGCGGGAGAAGTGTGATGGTGCTCCGCGCGCTTAGGCAGTGTCTCCACGGTGTTCAGGACCTCATTTCGGAATGATCCCATTTTTTACACTCAAGATGGCGTGGCGCGAAACCCGTGCAGCCTGGCGTCACTTCCTCTACGTTCTCATGTGCGTGGCAATTGGCGTAGGAGCGGTGACAGGCGTTTCTCTGTTTGGAAACAGGGTAGAGCTGGTCATCAACCAGGAAGCGCGTAGCCTGTTGGGCGGCGATCTTGAAATTTGGTTGACTCGTCCAATCAGTGAGCATGGCCAGATGATCCTCCATTCGCTCCAGGAACAAGGTGTGACCATCACCCATGTGACCGAGCTCGTGGCAATGGCTGCTTCGCCGGTCGTTCCTTCTGCCGGACACTCAACACAAATTGTCGAGCTGAAAGCCGTCGAGCCGCTCTACCCTCTCTATGGTTCCCTGGACCTAGATCCCGATAGCAAGCTAGTCAGTCTCCTCAACCTTCCTCCGCAGCGATGTTTGACCCCTCCCTGCTATGGGGTCGTGGTGCAAGAATCGTTGCTCATCAGAATGGGATTGACCGTGGGAGATCGGATCAAGATCGGCGAGGGATGGTTCCTTATTACAGGACTCGTTCGAAGCGAACCCGATCGGATGGCCACCATTTTCAGCCTGGGGCCCCGCGTCTTCCTCTCGCAAGAAGGGCTCCACACCACGGGGTTAATCAGGTTGGGTAGCCGCCTCCGTGAACGGTACTTGCTAAAGCTGCCCACTTCCATGTCCGCCGACTCCCTTCTCCCAGACCTCCAGCACCACCTTGCCCCTGAATCTCCCCGCATCACGGATGCTCGCCACGCACAGCCACAATTGAAACAGTCGCTCGAGCAACTGACTCGCTACCTTGGCCTAATTGGGTTGACCGCGCTGTTTATCGGAGGAGTGGGAATCGCCATCTCTGTCTATGCCTTTATCAGGGAAAAACTGACGACCATTGGGATTCTCAAGACTCTCGGTGCAGATTCCCTTGTCATTTTCTGGATCTATGTGCTGCAGGTCATCATCCTCGGCATAGGAGGCAGTACGATTGGGCTGATGCTAGGGACCGCTCTGTATCGAGGACTGCCGTGGCTCTTGGCGGCCCTGTTAGACTCATCGCTGCTCGACCAATTAGGAATGACAACGGGCAAGATGAATGTCTCCCCAATTCCTCTTCTCAAGGGGCTGGGACTTGGAGTCCTCTCATCGTTGCTTTTTGCCCTCTGGCCTTTGCTGTCTGTCCGGGAAGTCAAGCCTGCATGGATTTTTCGTCGCGAGGTCGATCCTCTGGGCTCGTGGGACCCTCGGGGGACATCATCCCGACGGATAGGGGGGATGCTGCTTGATAGTGTGACCGTGCTTACGTTGGTGGGAATCGGCATGGGATTGGTTCTGCTGGCTCTGTGGCAGGCTGGCTCGTGGACGATCGGCTGGTTGTTCATCCTCTCATTTGGAGCAGCAGTGCTGCTCTTAATCCTCTCCGCCCGCCTTATGCGTTGGCTTTTGAAGCGATGGCGGGAGCCAGCCCTTTTCCAATTTCGCTACGCCATCGGTAACATCAAGCGACCAGGAAGTCAGCTCATAGGGATCACGATCGCCGTTGGCATGGGAGTCATGGTCATGGCCACTGTGGCGCTCGTTGAACAATCCTTACTGCATCAGGTAAACGAGCAACGGCCCGCTGATTCCCCTTCCTTTTTCTTCGTTGATGTTCAGCCTGATCAGGCTGAAGCCTTTCTTCGGTTGCTGCGTGAACGATCCGGTGACCCCTCACCCCGTTTGACCCCCTTGGTTCGTGCCAGGATCTCTGCCCTTAAAGGTAGTCCCGTGGCAGTTGAGACCACACCTGATCACGAAGGACGCAATAATCCCCGCGGCCCGTCACAGGACACGCGCCGCACATGGTTTCTCACCCGCGAGTACGCCCTAACGTTCCTGCAGGACCTCCCTAAAGATAACACCATCGTGCAGGGCGAATGGTGGAAACCCGGTCAAGTCTTCACAAAACCTCTTATTTCCCTCGAGGAAGACGCCGCCAGACACTTAGGTTTGAATATCGGCGATTCCATCGAAGTAGACATCCATGGCATCCCCATTACGGGAGAGGTTAGCAGTATTCGCCATGTTGAATGGAGCAATTTCTCCACCAACTTTTACATGATTTTTTCTCCCGGTTCTTTGGATGGAGTCCCCTATACCTATGTTGCGACTGCCCGTGTCACTCCATCCGAAGAGCTGGCACTCCAGCAGACTGTCGTCACCTCCTTCCCCAACGTGACGGCTATCAATGTCGGCGATGTCCTGCATCGTTTCACCCAGGTCATGGACCGACTGACACTGGCCATTCAATCCGTGGCTTTGTTTTGTGTGCTGGCCAGCAGCCTGGTCATGGCGGCAGCTTTGGCAGCAACACGCTACCGACGGCTCTATGAATCGCTGATCCTGAAAGCTCTGGGAGCAACCAGAGAAGTCCTCGTACAGATCTTCGCAATTGAGTATGCCCTCTTGGGGGCTGTAGGAGGGATAGCAGGGCTCTTGCTTGCAAGCGCGCTTTCATGGGCCACCCTCTCGTTCATCTTTGACCTAAGGTGGTCCTTTGAACCAGCCATTCTCTTTGTTAGCTTCCTTACGACCATCATCCTCACAACAGCGGTCGGCTTTCTCAGCACATACCGCATTCTGGGACAGCCACCCCTCTGCGGCCTACGCCATGAATGAGGAACATCCCTCCACCCGGATCATGCCTATGATACGCAGTGAGCTTGTGACCGCAGGGGAACGGAATTGACCAACGATCGAAGAACCTATGCCCCCAGGCAACCCCCAACAACGTCCCGCACCCTGTTTAGGGCGCCTCTCATTTAAGGAAGCATGCCTGCGAGTACTACCTGCGCTTACCTTCTTCCCTCGAACAGTATCCTCTACGCTCAGAACACAAGGCCTTGATTCTATCTTTCTCCTCACCAACACAAGGTGACAGATGGATGAGAACCTGTCCTTCGCCCTTTCTTTCAAACTATATTTCCATTCCATCTGAAGCATGTGAGTGCAAAGGTCTCCCGCATGAGCAAAAGGACGTCCGCCGCTCCCCTCTTCCCCTGTTGCGGACGGGCTTCCAAAAGATTCATGACCCCTTCCTGTTCTGCGCGATGCGCATTCACAAGTATTTGAATTTCAATAGAAAAACTTTCACCAATTCAACGGAACACTTGTGGTAGTCTAATGGTGATTCAAATGGAAAGAGGGATCCATGGCAGGAATCGCCAAAGAGAAGAAGCGGCTATTACGAATCCCGTCGCGGATTGTTCTCCCCTTCGGCTATCGGATTACAGTCAGACAACTGTCGGATGCTGAAATGGACAAGCGTGATGAAAATGCCGATGGTATTTGGGATGACGAATCGAAAACTATTTACATCCGCAAGCGACTCCCCGTCACACGCCGGCGTTATATCCTGGCTCACGAATTAGGCCATGCCTGGCTAGATTGGCAACACCGGTACATGGACGACGGTAAAGCCAGCACATAAGCTATTGTCTCTTCTTGCTGGTCGAGGGTCGGGCTGATTGCTCCAAGGAGAGGATATGTTCCCACTCCTCTCGGCTGACGGGCTGAACCGAGAGGCGAGATCCCTTTTGGAGAAGGAGCATGTTTTTAAGAGTTCGTTCCTTTCGCAGCTCTGGAAGAGAAAGGGGGCGGGACAATTTTCGCACAAACTTGATATCCACCATCTCCCAACGAGGATTGGAGGGATGGCTCGCTGGATCATAGTATTTGTTTTTCTTATCAAATTGGGTAGGATCCGGATAAGCGGTCTTGACAACCTCGGCGATTCCAACGATTGCTGGGGGATCTGCATTACTATGATAAAACAGTACCAAATCACCAATAGCCATATCTCGCATGTAATTGCGTGCTTGGTAATTCCGCACCCCCTCCCAACAGGTTGTTTGGCGCGGAGCATTGCATAAATCATCGATCGAGAAGGTGGTGGGTTCCGATTTCATTAACCAATAGCGAAGCCCCATGCTCTCTAGATTCCGTTCTTGATGGGTATGCAGGCCCCGATTGTCTCACGGACAAGTGCCGAGTCCATGGTCTCTCAAGCTTCTGCCTTGGCAGATGAATGTTCCAATGCCTCGATCAATGCCCGGTATGTCAATTCTCGCACCCTTGCCTTCTCAATGGGCCGTGGCCCATCGTCGATGTTTTTTTCCATCCAGACGCGTTCACACAACTGGGAAGCCATTGTATCGCACAAACTCCACATCTTGTGGAGGAACGACTCCGACAACCCCACCTGGATTCCTTCCGACTCAAGACGGTCATCCAACAAGGCTAGAAGGTCAGCAAGGGCATCGTGGGGACCATACGGTGTCGATACGAATCCAAATTGTTTGGCGGCCCACTCTTCCTGGACTGCTTGCTGAACCAAGTCAGTCATATACCCCTTGAGCAGCCCAATCACGTGACCGGAAAATGGCGATGTTACTTCCATACGTGCTATTATCCACTTTCCGTAATGATGGCACAAGCGGCAGGTGCCCCGCGGTTGATCTGTTGAAGCTTGTTCACTAAAAGATCACACCTCTTTTCATGATGGAGATTCCATGACACCCTCCGTGCAGACTCCGTCGACCGAACAGTTTGAAATCTCTATCACAACAGCAGCAGGCCGCGTCTCGGCAGTAGTTCATACCCCCACCACTTTTATTCCTATTACCTCTCTGGTGCCTTTGCTGCGGAGTCTTGGAAAGCAAGCTCAGCAACTGGAGGAAACTCACGCAGCGGTAGAAGGCCGGTTGTGCTCTTGCACAAAAGGATGTGCTGCGTGTTGCCGCATGCTGGTACCGCTCTCTCCTCCCGAAGCTTTTCGATTGATGGACCATGTTCGTCAGTGGCCCCTCGAGCAACAACAACGACTGGCTGTACGATTGGCAGATATTAAATCTGTGTTGGCTGCCCATGGCATTTGGCAGCGGCTGCTGGCTGTCGTGGAGTCGGAACAGCCGCCCAATGATGACGATCTGGCTCCGCTCAATGAGGCTTATTATTCGTTACGGATTCCTTGTCCCTTCTTGGAGGACAATGTCTGCTCCGTCTATGAGGAACGGCCTTCTGCCTGCAGAGAACTCCTCGTCACCTCTCCACCAGCAAACTGTGACGATATAGGGAGCGGGACGGTCGAAGCCCTTCCTATCCCCATCCGTATAGGGACCATTCTTGGGTTGGTATGGGGAGAGTTGACCGGCTCTGTCCCGCGGCTGATCCCCCTTCCACTGGTGGCTGAGTGGGTGGAGCACCACCAGTCTGAGCGAGCACGAAAGTGGCAAGGAACCGTGCTCCTCAACTCGGCACTCGATAAGGTACAGCGGTACCTGAGTCAAGGGCAGTAAGGGCAGGTTGCCCGCTTCTTTCGAAACATGACGCATGTCACGGGCTGATTAGCAACCAAGAAAGAAGGCAGCGATGCACAAACCTATCATAGTCTGTTTGGATTTAGAGGGGGTGTTGGTCCCTGAAATCTGGATCAACGTTGCGCTCAAGACCGGTATCGAGGATTTGAAACTCACGACCCGCGAAATGCCAGATTACGACCAGCTCATGAAACAACGTCTAGCGATTTTGGATCGTCATCATCTGAAGCTGAGCGACATCCAGCGGGTCATTGCCTCCATGGGTCCCCTGGAAGGAGCCACCGAATTCCTCGCCTGGCTCCGCGAACGATGCCAGGTTATCATCCTGTCTGATACGTTTTACCAATTTGCGTTTCCGTTGATGAGACAGTTGGGGTTTCCCACCTTATTTTGCAATCAACTGGAAGTGGACGACTCCGGTCGCATCGTCAACTACCACATGCGGATGCCGAACCAAAAGAAGCATGCCGTGGCAGCCTTCAAAGCCCTGAACTTTCGGATCATGGCGGCGGGTGACTCCTACAATGATACGGCCATGCTGGAGGAAGCGGACGCCGGGTTCTTCTTCAGACCTCCCGATCACTTGCCGAAGGAGTTTCCACAGTTTCCCGTCACGCGGACCTATGACGAGCTGCGGGAACGATTCATGACGGCCGGGAAGTTTTGCTGAGGGCCGGCAGTTCGATATTCGGCGGCACGTCGAAGAACGGCGCAGGGAGACCACGCGCCGCACACGAGCAGAGACTTCCAATTTGTGGCTAGAAGTTCAACCACAATTGCGCATAGGCCCAGGTCTGGTCCTTGGTGACGCCTAAGTTCTCTCGGATGTAGGGACCTGTGAACATATACGCAAAGGATGTTTGAAAGGCGAGTTTTCCGTCCATGAACATGTGGGTCCAGGTAAAGTCCACCTCGCTTCCGACGTGGTTGGCGGTATTGTCCGCCTTGGAATAGACATAGACTCCCTGACTGGCCCGATACCAATTGTCCCGTGCATTGGCGAGATTCAAATGGGTGTACCAGATTTCGATGTGATCATCCCTCGTCGGACGAGCCTGGAAATTGGCCGACCACGTCAACGTGTTTTTCCATCCCATGACATCCATATAGCCCATGTGAATGTGGTTGGTGGGATAGAAATTTTCAAAGGTGTTGGCGGTCGAGCAACCTCCATAGGCGGCGTTTAAGGTGCAGTTGGCGCGGCCATCGCCCGAGGCATAATCAAAGTTGAGGGCGAAGCGCGGCTTCCACGCCCACTCATAGAAGGTATAGCCGATCCAGTTTCTGGTGGCCCAGGCATTGATACTGAGACATTTGTATTGTGTCCCGGTGGGACCGCAAGGTTCGACCGCCTGGCCGGTGTCTCCCATCTGCCCGAATTGATAGACGATCTCGTTGGAAAAGTCGAAACCGCCCTTCTTGACGGCGATGCGATTGCCAATCACGTGGCGGGTCTGGTTCCCATGTTTGGGTGTGCCTAGCCCTTGGGCATTGTTGGTATCGGCACCTAGGTTATTTTTATAGTAGATATAAAAAGGTTCGATAATGGTCCAGGGAATGGATTTAATTTGGTTATAAAACACCAGCATGTCGATATCACCGTGGGCGTTTTGCGATTGACCCGTCCCTGGTAGATTCGGTCCGCCGCTCCCAAGTGGCGCCCCTTGAGGCAGGTCAGTTTCAGCAAGCCGAAACCACCCGAACCAAGACTCCATGAAACTGGTGTTGTAATTAGCCATGACGCCATCAAAGGAGAAACCGGTATTCGCCCAGTCAAAGTGGCCCAGCAAACTCTGGTCTCCGAAGACGAGATATTGCCTTCCAGCCTTGAGGCCAAGAGCGGGAATGCCGGCGAAGTTGCGAATGAGCATGTAGCCGGCGCGAATGCCGAGCGAACAGGACGATCTGCCGGAAGCCAACGCCGGACCGCACGTATGAGTGATCGGATCTTGGTTGCCTCCCCATGTCCGGGAATCGATGAATTCCAAATAGAAATTCACATCGGGAGAAAGGTCGTACCCGATACCCAACCGAGTCATCTGTTGAACGAATGAGTCATTCGCGTTGCCGGGAAGGTTGTTGGCAGCTCCTGTGGGACGGTTGCAGCTTCCCGCGGTCGCTCCATTCCCCCCGATCCCACCGCCGAAACAGAGATTATTTCGATATTCTGGCCGCACCCGAAGGTCCGCCCGAATCCAAAAGTTCTTGATGTCGAAATTTCTACCGATTTTGGGGTCGAAGAGCTCGTATTGTTCTTTGAGGGGGATACCACGCCCGATGACAATAATATTGGTAATCCGCTCTCCCTCCGGAATCTCAAATGCCGCGTGGCCGATCGAACTGAGAGACAGCAGCGAACCGATCAAAAGCATGAGGGGCTTGAGAATCGTTCGCGTTCCCCTTTTCCATCGAACACACCGTCGAATGGAGTGGGGAAGCCGCACGTCGTTGAGCAATCCGACAAATGATGAGCCCATCTTCATGTCTGCTGAGTGTGTAGCAATGGTCGAGGGACCCACAGTTATTGGAGATGCACGATGTTATGTTTGGCGTGTCTGAGGAGCGGTCCTATCTTCCGTCTGAGTACCTGCAGCACTGATCTCATCCTCCGTTTCCTTGAGAGTGGCCTGAAAATCCTGCTCCGCCATCTTCATTTCCTGTTGAAGGAAATTGATCTCTGGCTCAACGGATTTCTTGAGATCTTCCGTTACTTCTTTGAGTCCTTTAACCGCCTTTCCGACCTGTCGTCCCACCTCAGGTAGTTGCTTAGGCCCGAATAAGAGGAATGCAATGATCAAAATAATGAGAATTTCTCCTGTGCCAAGGCCGAACATACATCACATCACGGCGGGTATTGTCAGTCACCTTCCCATCTCGGACTCATGCCACCAAGACCACCCTACCCCTGTTTGACCTGGTCAGGTTGACCTTGAGCTGCAGGAGGCTGCCCGCTCGCCGGAGCTGCTGAGATCGGAGGGGACATCGCTTGGGCCTGGGCTTCGCCAGGTGTCACGTCGATAGCATCCGCCTCATGCATGGTTTTCTTAAAACCTTTGATGGCCTTTCCCAATCCCTCGCCCAACTGGGGGAGCTTGCCCGCCCCAAAAATGATCAAGACAATGAACAGAATCAGCAGTAATTCCATCCACCCAAACGAGCCAAACATGCCTGACCTCAACGGGGTGAGAAGTGATGATCTCTTTACGTATGAGGCTAGCTGAACGGTATCAGGGAAGTCAAGGGACGGATCACCGGCTTCGACTCTGACGCACCTCTATCACTCAGAGGTCGCTCGAATAATCCCACCACCTAACACGGAATCTCCTCGATAAAAAACGGCTGACTGTCCAGGGCAGACAGCCCGTTGCGGTTCATGAAACCGCACAGCCAGGGATGAGCCGTCAGCGCGCGGATGGAGTGTCGCGGGAATCGCAGGCGTCGCGTACCGGATTTTGACTTCCACACAGGTGGTCTGATGAGCCAGAGAGCGGTCAAACAGATTTAAACGGTCCACCTCGCACCCTCCTTGATAGAGCGAATCCTCCGGACCAAGGATGACCGTATTGGTAGCAGGCTGCACATGTTGGACATAGAGGCGGTGACCGACCGCAATCCCGAGCCCCCGCCGTTGGCCCGGTGTGTAGAAGGCAATGCCATTGTGTTGGCCAAGATACCGTCCTGCTTGATCACGAAAAGCTCCGGGGCGCCGTGTCGTGGGATCCTCTCGTGCCAAGAACGACCGGTAGTCCCCCTGGCTAACAAAGCAAATTTCCTGGCTCTCCTTGAGCTCCTCCACCGGCAGTCCCAGGGCTTCCGCTTCGGCCCAAACTTCGCTTTTGCACATACTGCCGACCGGAAAGAGGAGACGTGGAAGCCACGCAGCATGCAGTCTGTAGAGAAAATAGCTTTGATCCTTTTTGACATCGACAGATCGCTGGAGTGAAAAGCCGGCGTCCGTCTTGTCAACACGGGCATAGTGACCGGTCGCAACGTACTCGATCCCATGGAGATCGGCCAACTCGATGAGGCGGCGAATCTTCACTTGTTCATTGCATCGCACACAGGGATTGGGAGTCGTTCCTTCTTTGTAGGACTTGATGAAATCTGCGATGACTGTTTCGCGAAAGTGCTCTCGAGCATCGACCACGTCATAAGGAATGTTCAGCTTTTGGGCAACATATTTGGCGATCCCGATCTTGCAGCATCCCCGTTCTTGCCACCTTTTGGACACTGTTTGTTCAGGCCCTTCTGGTTCCCAAATTTGGATAGTGACCCCGTAGACTTGGTAGCCGTGACGGAGGAGGATTGCGGCGGCAACAGAACTATCCACTCCTCCACTCATTCCCAATAGCACAGCAGGACGAGCCATGGAGAAACATTGTAGTGAGGCGGTAGGAAAAGGTCTAGGGGTGGAGCAACCTCTTTTGGGGACGAGGTGTTCCCACATCAGAAAGGTCGCTGGAACTCGTGGGTTGAGCAGAGGGGGATGGTTGGTCGTCCACCCATTTATGCGCCCCCATGTCGCACATGCCGTGGAAATGGGCTCCATCTTCTATCGCAATGGCGGGAGTCCGAATGTCTCCAATAAGAATCCCCGGCTTGGTAATGTGAACCCTTTCTGAAGCTGTTACCGTGCCGTTAATTTTTCCGCTGGTCATCACCGTTCCCGCAGAGATATGGCCTTTGATAAGCCCCTGTTCTCCGACAATGAGGGTCCCCGTGGTGTGAAGTTCGCCCTCTACTCGTCCGTCGACACGTATGGTTCCCTCAAAATGGATGATGCCTTTGAAATCGACTCCACGGGCAAGAAAGGCGAAATGTTCGCTCCCGTTTTCTGCCTTTGCTTTTGCTTCTCCGCTGATGCCCCACATCAGTTCATCTCGCTCCCGTAATAATTTGTCCTTTCCGAAGCCGAAGTCTTCTTTCTTTGCCCCTCACATAGGGGAGACACTCCGTTCAGCTCGATACCAGAACCCCTCCTCACCAAGACAGCACTTAACCGCTGACTTTTTTCTCCCTCCCGCTTCTTTCCAGGAGAGCACCGTTCCACATTGCTCCTTCCCGTCTTTGAAGACCTCTTAGTCCAGACCATCGACCCTGGCAAAAAGGCAATAAGTTTCGCCGCCTTTAGTTGAGGTCCTCTAACGCCTACGCCGTAATACGTTTTACAACCGGTTGTTCACCTTGCGGAATTGCCCTGATCCCTACTTCTCGCTGAGCATCACGAGCAGGCGCGGTCATCTCCAGTGTTCCATTAAACATGACCCCCTCTTCCATTGAGAGTATAGGAGTCTTCACCCCGCCCGTGATCACGGCCGGCGTGCGCAATTTGATTTTGTCCTTCGCGATAATATCTCCCGTTATTTTCCCTTTGCACACGATGGTCCCCGCCGTGACCTTGGCCTTGATCACCGCTTCTTCTCCGACCAAGAGAATGCCATCCGTTTGAATCTCGCCATCGACGGTTCCATCAATCCTAACTGTCCCCTGATAAGTGATGGTTCCTTTGAAATCGACCCCTCTTCCGACAAATGCGCTGATCTCTTCTCCCATTTCTGTGCGCTGTGAGCGCGCTGACGTCATGAGGGCGTCAACATCCTGACCAGTTGATGAGCTACTATCCGGCTTGTCTTGTTTCCACATAGCAGAGTCCCTCCTTTTGATTTAAATCTTCTTGTATTTCACACTGACGCACTTGTTGTTCCGAGAGAGAAGTCCAGGGTATTGGACCGGAGTATTCATACAATCGTGTCCTCATGTGGAACCGTGACAAGCCCGGTCTTGCATCCTATCGGTTGGTCGGATGGGTAAATTAAGCATAGTAAGAGAAAAAAGCAACTTTTGCCTTACTTGGTCGAACCGGCTCCAACACTCGATGGTATTGCGAGAAGAGAGCAGGAACCCCTTAGGATAACAAGGCCTCGACAACTCTCTCCAATTCTTCTGCTGAAAAATAGTGAATGACGATGGTCCCCCCTTTTCTCCGCGGTTGGATAGTGACTTTAGTCCCTAGTTTCTTTTGAAGTCGTGATTGAAGCTCGAGCCAATCAGAGTGGCCGCGCGTCGTGCCTCGGTTTCGCTTGGAATTGCGCAGGATCGATGCAACAAGTTTTTCCGTTTCACGCACCGAAAGTCCCTGCGCCGCAACTTTCCTTGAGGCCTCAAGTTGGGCTTCTGGCGCTTCCAAGCTCAGGAGTACCTTGGCATGGCCAACCGACAAAACCTTGTTCTCCACCAGTTTTTGAACGTCGGGATGTAGATTAAGCAGTCGAACGGCATTGGCGATCGAGGATCGTTCACAACCGACCTTTTTGGCAATCATCTCATGCGTCATCCCAAATTCATTGATTATCCTCGAGTAAGCTCTGGCGATTTCCATAGGATTCAGATCCGATCGCTGCAAGTTTTCAATTAAGGCAAGCAGAATGGCCTCCTCATCACTACAGTTTCTGACAATTGCCCGGATGGTTTTCAATCCCGCTTCTTTGGAAGCACGCCATCGCCGTTCTCCCGAAATAAGCTCAAACATACCATCGCCTTTTCGTCTGACGATGATCGGCTGCAACATTCCCGCCTCATGAATGGAGGCAGTCAACTCAGCAAGTTCCTCTGGTGAGAAAGATTGCCGCGGTTGATATCGATTGGGAACGATGTCGTCGATGCGCAGTTGTTGAATATCATTAACATCTCCCTGTTGTTGGGAGAACGAAGGCAAGAGCGCATCAAGTCCCTTCCCCAGCGCTTTTTTCTCCATTGCTAAGAAACTCCTTCGCTAAGGCGATGTATGCCTGCGACCCCGATGATGTCGCGTTATACAGAATGCCGGGGCGTCCATAGCTTGGAGCCTCGGCCAGGGCAATGTTTCTTGGGATAATCGTACGATAAACCTTCTCTTTGAAGTAAGCTCGCACCTGTTCAGCGACCTGCCGCGCCAGGGTGTTGCGAGAGTCAAACATGGTTAAGAGTATTCCCTCAATCTCCAGCTCAGGATTAAACGATTGACGGACCCGCTCAATACTGGAAAGCAGACGTGTCAGCCCCTCCATGGCATAGTACTCACATTGAACTGGAATCAGAACGGTTTGAGCCGCCGTCAATGCATTGATCGTCAAAATGCCTAAAGCCGGTGGGCAGTCGATAAAAATCAGGTCGTACCTGTAAGGAATATCGTTCAAAGCCTCTTTTAAGTACCGTTCGCGATATTCCACTTGTGCAAGTTCGATTTCAATGCCAGCAAGATCGGCATTTGCCGGCAGAACAAACAGGGATCGGACGGCAGTCCCTAGTCGCACCCTTTCAATCGGGACACTTTTGATCAGCGAGTGATAGACCGTCTGTCGTAGTGAACGGGGATCAATGCCAAGGCCGCTGGTAGCATTTCCTTGAGGATCCAAGTCAATAAGGAGAACTGATCGCCCTTCGAGGGCAAGGGCAGCAGCCAGATTGACAGATGTCGTCGTTTTCCCCACTCCCCCTTTCTGATTGGCAATCGCGACGATTTTTGACATATATTCAATATCTTATGATTACAGTTCGATTTTGTTCCACGTGGAACTACCTTGCCAATTTGATTGCGACATTTAACTACCCACCGACATATTGAACGATCGAGATGACGCGATGACCATATCCGAGGGGGAGGTCAAACGCTCTTTCTGCAACCAGTGACCACTCCGTATGATTCCCTTGCTCAAATGGCCTTGTAAGATAGAGGATGGCTTTCCCCCTATCGAATATGAGATTTTTCCCATATTTGAAAATCTCATCCGTCCTCAGTGCTCTAGTAGTGATGTAATCAAATTTTTGGAGCGATGGTGCCTGAGCAGCAAATTCTCTAATCGTTCCATGATAGACGGTAATGTGGTCAAGACGTAATAGTCCAACGATCGAAAGAAGGAAAGAGACTTTTTTTTCGACCGGCTCAACAAGTACCACGTGCAGATCATCTCGAACAATTTTCAGAGGGATCCCAGGAAACCCAGCTCCTGACCCAATATCTAGCAGTTGCGAACCGTTTGTTATGGATTCGACCGAAAGGCATGCGAGCGAATCAACAAAATGCTTCACGATCATTGCTCGATCATCGTGGATACTTGTCAGATTAATCCATCGATTCCATGTTTTGAGATGGCTCAAGTACGCCATGAGCTGAGTCACATGTTCTGGCTGCAAGGCAACTCCCACCTCACGTGAACACTGTTCCAGCAGAAATGGCAAGGACGGATTTTGTTCCACGTGGAACACTTACGCGAAGAACGACCCCTCGGTCAACACAAGATTTTCACTCTCCCGAGCGGATGGGATTCGTGAACGACAAAAATTATCAATTGGCGAGACGACGGGATGGGTATTGGCCCCTTCTTTCCAATGCCACGAGCAAAAGCGAGATGGCGGCAGGGGTGATCCCTGCAATACGCGATGCCTGCCCAACGGTCTCTGGTCTTACCTTTTGAAGTTTCTCTCGCGCCTCTCGCGAAAATCCCTGCACTGCACTGTAATCGAAATCTGGTGGGATCACCTTCGATTCCAGCTTTTTGAACTTGTCAATTTGCTGAAGCTGCCGACGGATATAGCCCTCATACTTCACTTGGATTTCAACTTCTTCAGTGATTTCGTGATCTTCAATCCCGGTTAACTCTAAGATCTGTAACAATTCATGATACGTGGAATCTTGTCTCCTCAGCAGTTCGGCTACTGTTTGTGTAGGAGAGATATTTTCGAATGAGGTTCCTTTTATCTTCCTGCGTATAGAGTCAGTCAGAGATGGCTTGAGACCGTGAAGGCGAGCAACTTCCCGTTCAATCCGCATTTTTTTCTCAATAAGTTTCTCGTACAACGCCTTCTCAACTAATCCCACTCGAAATCCCAGCTCCGTCAGACGCAAGTCAGCATTGCTATGACGAAGAAGGAGCCGATATTCTGCTCGGGAGGTAAACATTCGATACGGCTCATCGGCATCTTTGGTAATCAAATCATCAATGAGCACGCCGATGTACGCCTGGGATCGATCAAGAATGAGCGGGGCTTCCCCCCTTATCGCAAGCACGGCATTAATTCCAGCAATCAACCCCTGCGCAGCAGCTTCCTCATACCCAGATGTCCCATTGATCTGACCAGCATGGTAAAGCCCCTTCACGAGTTTTGTTTCAAGCGTGCTATGAAGCTGCCGAGGGGGGAAATAATCATACTCGATGGCATAGCCTGGTTTGAGGATCTTGGCATGCTCAAGGCCACGAATTGTCTTGAGCATCGCAGCCTGGACATCCACTGGCAGGCTTGTCGAAATGCCATTGGGATAGAACTCCTCTGACGCCAACCCCTCTGGTTCGACAAAGACCTGGTGCCGCTCTTTTTCCGCAAACCGCACGACTTTGTCCTCAATGGAGGGGCAGTACCGAGGACCTGTCGAAGAGATCACTCCCCTATAGAGGGGGGACCGATCAAGATTTTTCCGAATGATCTCATGGGTTTGCTCATTGGTGTAGGTCAGGTGACACAGGACTTGCGGCTGTTCAATCCTTTCCGTTCGATACGAAAAACCAACAGGAGGATCATCACCGGCCTGCGGAATCATAGCTGCAAAATCGATAGTGCGTTTATCTAAGCGGGGCGGAGTCCCGGTTTTCAGACGGCCAACTTCAAACCCAAGATCCCGCATGCAATCGCTTAAATGTTCCGCAGGTGCCTCACCAGCGCGACCTGCAGGAAAGTGGTTGAGTCCGATATGGATTAATCCTTTAAGAAAAGTTCCTGATGTCAGGATCACGGCCTTACCCTTCACCACATCGCCCTTCGCCGTCACAACCCCGGCAATGGCTCCTCCTCTGGTGAGAAGACGATCGACGGTTCCCTCAACGATGGTCAAAAGGGGCTCACGTGCCAGAGTTGCTCTCATGACCTCGCGGTATCGCGCCTTGTCGCATTGGACCCGTAGGGCTCTGACTGCTGGTCCCTTCTTCGTATTGATAAACCGAAACTGGATACCGGCCTGGTCAGTATTTCGTCCCATTTCACCTCCCAGCGCATCAATTTCTTTGACCAGGTGCCCCTTGGCAATACCTCCCACCGCTGGATTGCAGGACATTTGGGCAATACGGGTTTGATCCATTGTCAACAGCACAGTCCTTGCCCCCATCCGCGCCGCCGCAAGCGCAGCCTCGCACCCAGCATGTCCTCCCCCTATGACAATGACCTCCACTTCCACGGCAGACACCTTTTACTTGCCAACGCAAAATTGGGAGAAGATTCTGTTCAAAATCTCATCGGAGGTGATCGCGCCAGTAATCTCCCCGAGGGCATCCGCCGCTTCACGCAGATCCACGGCAAGAACTTCCGCCCCTCTCTTGTTGCGAATCGAATCACGGGTATTGATCAATGCAGTCTTGGCCCGCTCCAACGCTTGACGGTGTCGCGCGTTCACGAAAACAACCGCCTCCCTGGGCTCTAACAAGTCCTGGGTCAGGCTACGCCTGATCGCCTGCTTCAAGTGGTCAAGGCCCCACCCCGTGCGAACAGACGTCACAACCACCGGCAATCCGCAACGATCAGCCACTGAACGAGCAGCTTCGGCTGCTAGCTCGCTCGGTACCAGATCGCACTTATTCAGCACAACGATCTTGTGCTGTCCCTGGTGACGCGGCACCAGCCCCACCCCTTGAATCCCTTCCTCCACATTGGCCGCTTCTCGAACATCAAACACCAAGATCACCGCATCACTTTCCTCGATGGCTGTCCTCGTTCGCTTAATCCCCTCCTGTTCAACCACATCGTCCGTGTCACGGACACCAGCAGTATCAATCAACGCCATCTGAAGACCGTCCCACACGACAGATTCCTCAATGAGGTCCCGCGTAGTCCCAGGAACATCAGTCACAATCGCGCGATTCTCACCAAGCAGGACATTGAGGAGGCTGGACTTCCCCACGTTGGGCGGGCCGACAATCACCACTCGGGCCCCCTCCCTCACCCGCCTCCCTGTCTCAGCACAGTTTAAGAGCCGTTCCACATGCGCAAGAGTGTCCTCAAGCCCCGCTGCCAACTGTTCAGGACTGATGAACGTTACGTCTTCCTCGACAAAATCAATTCCTGCCTCAATTTCACAGAGAAGCACCAACAGCCGCTCGCGCAATTCGTTGACCAATCGCCCCAGCTCTCCCCGTAAATTGCGTTGGGCCATGCGCAATGCTGCTTCGGTCGTCGCCGTAATCGTTTCCAACACCGCTTCCGCTTGCGAGAGATCTAATCGACCGTTTAAGAACGCCCGCTTGGTAAATTCCCCCGGCTCCGCCAGTCTCGCTCCCGCCTGGACACAGGCCTCACAGAGGAGGCGTAACACCATCTGGCTTCCATGGCAATGCAACTCGACCACATCTTCCCCGGTGTAGGACCGCGGCGCCTTCATCCAGACAACAAGCCCCTGATCAATGAAATCCTCCTCCCCCTTCCCGGCCGGCTCACCGATGGGATCAGCCGGGGCTGTCCTTTTCGGGAAAACCATGTCCGCCACATGCAGACAATGAGACAGACTGCCCCTTAACCTCCGACCCGATCGAAGACGCACAATCTTTTCGGCCACTGCTATCGCACGGCGGCCGCTGATGCGGACGATCCCCACTCCTCCTTCACCAGGAGGGGTGGCAATTCCACAAATGGTATCCCCTCCCCCTTGCGTCATGTTTTCTCCAATGTGAAGCCTCCTGGGCTCAAACCTTAGTCCCCAGCAAGCAAGGAGATGCTCAACGATGTCAGGAATTCCGTTTCCCAGCCTCATCGGCGACAGCCGGCGCCGGAGGAGTTCGCGGAAAGAACAAGTGCTCTGTCACGAGTTGTTGTACGATATTCAACGTATTGAGAGTCATCCAATACAAAACTAGCCCGGCGGGGAAATTCAGGAACAGAAACGTCATAAAGACCGGCAGCATAAGCATGACCTTGGCCTGCGTGGGGTCCATGGTCGTCGGGGTGATCTTTTGTTGAATCACCATCGTAATGCCCATCAGAATTGGAAAAACGTAATAGGGGTCTTGAACGGACAGATCATCGATCCACAAGGCAAACGGCGCCTGTCGGAGGTCGATCGCGACATTGAGAATATTAAACAAGGCAATGAACACCGGCATTTGTAACAACATTGGAAGGCAGCCTCCCATCGGATTCACCTTGTGCTCACGATAGACCTTGATCAGTTCCCGGTTCAGCCGCTCACGATCGTCTTTGAACTTTTCCTGCAGGGCCAGGATTTTAGGTTGGATCTCCTGCATCTGTTTCATTGCCTTGTAGCTTTTATATTGCAAGGGGATAAAAATGATCTTGATGATGCAGGTCAGCAAAATGATCGTCACACCATAGTTGTGTGTATACTCATTGATCGCCCGCAACACATAAAAAATTGGCTTGGCAACCGCTTTTACCACGCTCCAGCTTCCAAAAATAAACCATCCAAAATCGATTGTATCCTCCAGCCCTACTTGCAAACTGCGAAGCGCATCATACTCTTTGGGTCCTGCATACAGTCGAAAGCCCAGCGGGGCCTCCTCCTTTCCGATCGGAAACTGGATCGAACTCGACACCAACTTTTCCTGCTCTCTTTTCACCCGCACGGTCGCGACTGTTTGGGCGATCACCGCCCCCAGAAAATATTTGTCTTGCAGACCGGCCCATTGGACCATCCCCCGTCGCTCAGCCTCGGAATCCGGCAGCTCTACACTTCTTTCTCCATCCACCATCGAAACCGGCCCGATGGCTCCAATAAACCCATCGCCCCATTCCACAATCCCCCAGTTGGTCCCTAGACCAACCTCCACAAACTCCCCAAGGCCCTCGTGATGCACTTCCACATCCACGACATAACTGTCCGCGTGAAAAGTCAGCCGTTTTTCCAACCGAACATGCCCATCAGCACTTTCATAGGAAAACACCAGATGCCCCGTGGGATTTGCTGCGTCCACCTTCTGAACATCTTGTTGAACCTGATAGATCCCCTCTTGCAACTCACGGGTCAACGATGCATCAGACACCCAGATTGCCAACGGACCCGGAAACTTTCCCCCCTGCCTGACCAGTTGGACAGGAGGCCGGCTCGGAGCACTACCCCGGTAGCGATCGAGTTCCCACCCCGTCAAGACCGCACCCTGGCTGCTGAATCGAGCACGGTACAGGTTGGTCTCCACTTCTATGATTCGTGCCTCTTCAACATGACTACCTTGAGCCGGACTGGCTCTAACGCCAGCCCGCTTTGGCTGATCTGCCCCCTCGCCCACCTTGAACCCGTCCTTGTTTTCCTCAGAATGGGTGGTCGATGACTCCACGTGACTGGTCGATGTTCCTTCAGTCACTTCACCAGGAGGAGAAGGAGGAGGGACGAGTCCTAACTCGTTCAGGAGGAACTCGTAGCCAAAGATGATCACCAGGGATAAAAGCAAAAAAACGACGAGCCGCTTTTCCATAAGAAAGAGAGCAGGCTACACACTACCACACTATGCTGTTCATCAGCGTGATCTCTGTCGCCGGTAAGGGGTCTATCATGGCGGGTCATCACCTCACGGGATCCTCTCCACCCGGGTGAAAAGGATGGCATTTCAACAGGCGGACGAGTACCATACTGCCACCACGCAGCACTCCATACCGCTCAATCGCATCCAAGGCGTACTGTGAGCAGCTCGGCTCAAATCGACAGGACGGGCCGATGAGAGGAGCAATCGCATACCGATAGGCGCGGATAATCCCCCTGCACAGTGTTCGCATTTTACTGTCCTACCCCAGCTCCCTCCTCCGCACGTGCTCGCATGATCCCTGCTCGTCGCAAGGTAGTATTCCATTTTTCGACTAGCACTGAAAACGGCACCTTCAAGGCTTCACGCTTGGGAAACACAAGGATGGCCTGCCCCGGAACCAGGTCCTGGCAGCTCTTCATAACCAAAGCTCGAAACATCCGTTTGATGCGATTCCGACAAACAGCCTTCCCGAATCGATGCCCCACAATAATCCCCACACGAGGGTACGCACCAGGGACCTCACTGACGAGCGCAGTAAACCACTCGGCTGAAACCCGACGGCCATGCTGCTTGACCGCCTCAATGGCGCGGCTTTTCCGCAGGAAAACGTCTCGAGGGCGACGCTTTCTGGACTCGGCCGTCGCCGAGACATTTTGGCGATTGCCTTCCAACGTCGTTCTGAAAAAAGACCTCAAACGGGTGGCCTTCCTCCACCTCGGCAACACCAGCTTGCAGGGGAAGCAACGCTCCGTGCCTTGCCAACCGTCTGTCACACATCACACGGTCAATCGAGCGCGCCCCTTGGCTCGCCGGCGAGCTAGCACCTTTCGTCCATTTTTCGTGCTCATCCGTTTGCGAAACCCATGCTCCCGTTTTCTCTTCAGGTTGGATGGCTGTCGAAAAGTAAATGACACGGGCCTTCCCCTTTCATGAAAGGTTGTTCGCTTGCTTCAGCAACGTTGTCGTTCTCTAATCCCTCTGATTCACTATGAATAGCTCGAAAGGAACTTGCATTATATAGGACCCCTTGCCCAAGGTGCAAATCAGGGAAGCCTCAGGGGGGATTCCGCTTCGTCTTCGTTTCAATTTCCCAACCGGACACCCCATGCGCCTTCAGCCTCTTTCTCTATAACACATGCCACCAAAGTGCCCCATCCGAAGCGACCTCTTCGCCTCATGTTTGGCTTCTTACGCTTGGTAAGTCATTCTCTCTGTGTCATTATTTTATCCCATCCTGGTGGCATCAAGCTTGCCTTGAGGTATCCAAGCAGACAACCGCTCCGTCCCCATGGAGGAACCAATGAAATCGATGAGGCAGAGTGCTGGATTCGTCATCCTACTTATTCTTACAGCCGCAGCAGGGTGTGCCAAACCGCCTTCAGATGCCATTGAGGCAGCAGAGCAGGCTGTCAAAAATGCCAGAGAGAAGGGCGCCAACGTCTATGTTCCCGAGGAATACGCAAAGCTCGAGGGAAAACTGACCGCCTTAAAACAAGAACTGGCTGAGCAAGAAGGCAAATTTGCCCCCTTCCAAGACTACGGAAAGGTGGAAGAACTGGCTACTTCAACCGCTCAGGAGGCGGCAATGGTTGCGTCAGCCGCTTCTCAGAAGAAGGAGGAAGCCAAAGCAGCCGCCCTTCAAGCCCAGCAGGTCGCCCAAGAAGCCGTCACATCTGTTCATGACTTGCTTGCCAGAGCGCCGGTCGGAAAAGACCGGGCCGCCATCGAGTCAATCAAGAGCGACATCGAGGCACTGACCGCTGCCTTGACCCAGATCCAGGGATCGATCGATAGGGAGGATTATCAAGCCGCCCAAGCCCAAGCCAAGGCCATTGATGAAAAAAGTCGAGCCATCTCTGCCGAGATTCAAGATGCGATGGCGAAGGTCAAGGCGGGAAAACGTTCCCTCAAATGAAATTAATATGAAATTAATAAACTTTCAGAGGTCCTCCTTCCTTCCGGTCGCATCTGTACCCATCAGCCTGCTGATCTGGTTCTCCGTCATCTCCTGTACCCCAACCGTTCCTTCTGATCTCATCGCCGCCATTGAGGACATTGATTATCGATTGATCACTATCGGTGCTCCCCGCCTAGCACCGGATGCATACACGGCCTTTGCTGCTCAGTGGGCTGCCCTCAAGGTTCGGATGCAGACGGATGACGACCTGATTCGCTGGCCTTGGGAGGCTAATCACATCGAAGACGAGCTTCGACAATTACTCGCCCATGGCGACACCACCTTAGCCAGGGTCCAAGCAGAACAAGCCGCCCTCCGCCGAACGGCCGAAACTGCGATCGCCAAACTTGACGAACGTCTTTCGGCTCTGTCTTCACAAGTATCATCATGGGGGAGCCATCTCGTGTTGGGAAAAGAATTGACCCACACCGATCTTCTGTTAAAACAGGCGCGATTGTTTTTTCAACAACGAGACTATGCCCGGTCTCTCGACATCACCGCAAGAGCCGTCGAGACCCTCGACGTTCAGACCGCCACGTTGACACGGGACCTTCAACGGTACGCAGACGCTAGACAGATCGCCCGATGGCAAACCATGGCCCGCCAGACTGTGGAATGGTCCCGCATCCATCACGCGCCAGCCATTATCGTGAATAAAGTGGATCGGGAACTGCTCCTCTACGAGAACGGGAAGATGACATCGTCCTATCCCGTTCGACTGGGCTACAACGGCCTCAAGGCCAAACTGGTGCAGGGAGATGGAGCCACGCCGGAGGGTCGTTATCACATCACAGCCATGAAAGGCGAGAGAGACACACCGTTCTATCGTGCCTTGCTGTTGGACTATCCTAATGCAGAGGACCAGCGACGGTTTCTGGCTGCTCGGAGAGCCGGTACTATTCCCCAAACCGCCTCCATCGGAGGCCACATTGAAATCCACGGCATGGATTCGACAGAAGCCTCCCAAACGTTGGGCTGTATCATGCTGAACAATCAGCATATACAAACGGTGTTCTCCCGTGTCACCATCGGCACCCCCGTGACCATCGTGGGCGCCCTGACCAAACACAATCCCGTTACCGTAGCCTTGACCGGCTTGCAGCAACGACGAGACGCAAGCTAAACCTTGCCTATGAGACAGTGGGTGGTTGCCTGTTCATTGCTTCTCCTAATCGGGGTCCCGACCGCCTCTCTGTCGCAGCGCGGCGAATCCGCCACTCCGGCATCTCCACCAGCCGTCTCGGCTTCCCTTGTCACCTCTGGCCATCGCGAAGAGCCCCCTCCCGCCCTTTCCTCTCTGCGAGCCCGATACAAGACCTTGGCCAAACAACTGTCCCGGCTCAAACCGCAGGAGCCGTACATTCTCGTGGACACCGCCCGCAACCATCTCTATCTTAAACACCGTGATACGATCTTATTAGATGCATTGGCTTCCACCGGCAGTGGAACCGTTCTCCCCAAACCAGGAGGAGGCACGGAACAATGGGTATTCGATACACCCCGTGGAACGTTCTTCGTTCAATCCAAACTCCTCCATCCCACATGGGTGAAGCCTGACTGGGCCTTCATCGAAGAAGGACTGGAAATTCCGCGCGACCAAACTGCTCGCATCGAGCAGGGTGTATTAGGAACCTATGCCTTGGGGTTTGGAAAGGGTTATTTTATTCATGGCACCCTCTACACCCGCCTGCTTGGCAAAAATGTCACACATGGTTGCATTCGGCTCAACGACGATGACCTCAAGCGTGTCTATCAAGTCGCTCGGATTGGGACACCGATTATCATTTTCTAATTTCTCCACACTCCTCCTCTCCCTGCCTTCTCTCAAGTCGACGCCTCCGCTTCGCCACCGACTATGGTTCTTGATCGTGATGGGAGTACTCCTCCTGACCACAGTGACCCCGCTTAGCAGAGCAGCAGCACGAGAGCCCTTCCCCGATGTGAACATGAACGACCCGGCCTCGCTACAAGAAGCTACCCGTGTGCTCCAAGAAGAGATTCTATTGGCTAGTCGCCCTCAGAACTACCTTCTCATCGATCTCGTCACGAAGACGGTCCACATCAAAGGGCGAGGGCTCGACCTCTACCGTCTCACGATTGAGTCGTGGTCCTTCGAGGCACCGGAGGCCGCTGATCGGACGTACCGTCTGATAGCTCGTCCCCCCCTCACCCGCCCCACCATTGACCTCACAGGTTCTCCCAAACAGATCCCTCTCTCACTTGAGGACATGCCGACTGCTTATACCCTCTCGTTTGCTCCCCCTCTGACCATCGAGGTTCAACCGTCCGACGAAAGAAACCTCTTTCACCAACTGGGCACCAGCCTAGTTGCCTCGTGGCGGACCTGGAAAAAATGGATACGGTCCTTTGCCCTCGGATCATTAGTCGGAGAACCAACCAGACCGGCACCCTATCTCTTGCTCAACATCCCTCACGATCAGGCAAAGTCCCTGGCCTGGTCGGCAGTCGATGGGATGCCGTTGATCATCAGAAGACCAACGGAGAAATAGGTACAGAACGAGAGACTTGGGAAGTAGAGACCCATTGTCTTTTCTTCCAACAACACCTATAAGGAGAATCTAGGGCAGGCTCCGATGATCGGCCCAACGGTCGGATCGTAACCAGAAGAAGCGAGGCGAAGGAACCCATGCCGACCCCATCACGAAAACGATTACCGTCTCCACTATACGAAGGAGTTCATTTGGCGCTCGGTGAGCTGGTTCGCAACCAGGTTATCGAGCGACTCTGGGAAAAAGATCACCGGCTTTGGAACGATGATCCAACCGAGATTACCAATCGACTCGGCTGGTTGACTGTCCATGAGCACATGCGAGAACGACTTGACGATCTTCGCGACTGGGTCGTTGAAACCAAGGCGAGGGGAATTACGGATGTCGTTCTCCTCGGCATGGGCGGCAGCAGTTTGGGGCCGGAAGTCCTCCGCGCCTCGTTCGGGCAGGCCAAAGGATCTTCACGACTGTGGGTCCTCGACTCCACCGTGCCGGGATGGATTCGGGCGGTAACCAATGCCCTGACTCCCTCCAAAACCCTGTTCCTCGTCGCAAGCAAGTCCGGGGGCACCATTGAAGTCTTGTCCCTGTTCGCCCATTTCTGGGGGCTGATTCACAAGGCGACGAAAAACCGCGCCGGCGACCACTTCATCGCCATCACCGATCCGGGAACCGGGCTTGAACGATTGGCACGGGACCACGGATTCCGCCGGATCTTTACGAATCCCCCCGACATCGGCGGCCGGTATTCCGTCCTCTCGTTGTTCGGCCTGGTTCCCGCCGCCTTCCTTGGACTTGACGTGCCCAAACTGTTGGACCGGGCGGCCGCGATGGCGACACATTGCAAGACCCAGACGCCCATCGAGGCCAACCCCGGCGCCTATCTCGGCGCGGTCATGGGAAGCCTCGCCAAATCTGGACGAGACAAGGTCACAGTCATCACATCACCCACCCTGTCCACCTTCGGGCTGTGGGTCGAGCAATTGTTGGCTGAAAGCACCGGCAAGCAAGGAACGGGCTTGATCCCCGTGATCCAAGAGCCGATTCTTCGTCCTTCCTCCTACGGCAACGACCGACTGTTCGTCTATCTGCGTCTTCAGAAGGACGACAATGCACGGCTCGATCAACAGATCCAGGCTCTGAAAAATGCAGACCAGCCCGTGCTTCAATTGGATCTTCGTGATCGATACGATCTGGGCGCCGAATTCTTTCGCTGGGAATTCGCCACCGCCGTGGCCGGTCATCTCTTGGGAATCCATCCGTTCGACCAACCGAACGTCCAAGAGAGTAAGGACAACACCAACCAGGTCTTGAGCCTGTTCCACTCAACAGGCCAACTACCGGAGTTGTTGCGACACAACCCCACACAAGCGGCGCAAGACCTGTCGGCTCGCCTGAAGCCCGGGACATACGTCGCCATCTTGGCCTACACAACGCCCTCTCGTCCCTTCGAGCAAGCGGTCACGCGGCTCAGAAAAGCCCTCGTGGCCCGCCATCACGTCAGCACCACTTTCGGCTATGGGCCTCGGTATCTACACTCGACCGGCCAGCTCCACAAGGGAGGCCCATCAACTGGTCTCTTTCTCCTCGTGGTTGACCGCATGGTACCTGACCTGCCCATCCCTGGGAAACCCTACTCTTTCGGCACTTTAGCCCGCGCCCAGGCGGCCGGTGACCTCCAATCCCTGCACACTCATCACCGGCACGCGCTGCTCGTTCCGCTCGGGCGAGACCCGGTACAGACCATCGACGCCGTCACCGCCGCTGTGAGTCCCCCCCATTCCTCAACTCGGCGAGTCGCTGTCCAAACGAAGGCACACGCGACTCGGCGGAAGACTCGGCCATAACATGCCCGTCGCTCCGGAAATTCACCTCGCACGAGATGGAGCGGAATGGGCCGACCGGGCGGCGACCCTGCTTCTGACTTTCAGCGAAGCCGCCATTCGGTCCCATGGCCGCTGCCTGCTCGCCCTCTCGGGCGGGTCCACGCCTCGAACACTGTACATGACGATGGCCTCCTCTCCCTGGAAAGACCGCTTCGACTGGCCGCGGATCTTTTTTCTTTTTGGAGACGAACGGTGCGTGCCGCCGGACCATCCGGAGAGCAATTTCGGCATGGCTCGGACAGTACTGTTCCAACCGTTGGGCATCCAAGACGATCACATCTTTCGCATGAAGGGCGAGTTCGATGATCCGCAGGCCGCGGCCCAGGACTATGAATCAGTCTTACGACGGCTGACGAATGGCCCGCCGCCTGCCCTTCCCAAACTTGACGTGATCCTGCTGGGTCTGGGAGACGACGGTCACACCGCATCCCTCTTTCCCGGTACGGCGGCGCTTGGGGAACGAGAAAAAGCCGTGACCGTCGGCTTTGCACCGACAGGCGTGCGGACTCGGCTCACACTGACCGTGGGTGTGCTTAACCAGGCCAGTGTGATACTCTTCCTGGTCACCGGCTCACACAAGGCACCGGTCGTGAAAAAAATCCTCGCCCCCCGGAGTGAGGATGATTGGGTCCTCCCCGCAGCCTTGGTGGCGCCGGAAGCCGGACGGCTGGTGTGGCTGTTGGACCATTCAGCCGCATCGCAGTTGCCGGCTCACGGTCAGGCAGTCCAGAATCTTCGCCCATGATTCTCGCTGGCGACATCGGCGGCACCAAGACCAATCTCGCCCTTTACGACTGGACCGACCAGCGCCCCGAGCCGCGGTACGTTGAGTCGTTTCCCAGCGGCGACTACTCCTCCTTGGAAGAGATCCTCCGCGACTTTTTCGTATCCTCACGCTCCGTTCTACCTCGTCAACAGGAGACCGAGCTACCGGAAGCCATATCCGTCTCCGATCGCCAAACCGATGAATCGTCAATGCCGCTACAGATCGAGGCGGCCTGCTTTGGAATTGCGGGCCCCGTCCTCGATAACCGAAGCCAGACGACGAACCTTCCCTGGGTGGTCGACGGTGCTCACATCGCCAAGGAGTTCGCGATTCCGCAGGTCCGGCTTCTCAACGACCTCGAAGCAACAGCCCATGGCATTTTGTTGCTGGGTCCAGACGAGGTCGAAGTGCTGAACGAGGGCAAACCTCCGGCGAAACGGCAGGCTCTCGCGATCATCGCCGCCGGAACAGGCCTGGGAGAAGCCATTCTCTTTTGGGACGGAACCACCTATCGGCCCATGCCGTCGGAAGGGGGCCACGCGGACTTTGCACCGAACAACGACAATGAGATCGAGCTGCTCCGCTATCTGCGCGGTCAATATCTCCACGTCAGTTACGAGCGGGTGCTCTCCGGTCCAGGGCTCCATGCCATTTATGAGTATCTGCGCGACACCAAGAAAAACGAGCCGACCTGGCTGGCCGAAAAAATCAAAACCGGCAATCCCGCCGCGGTGATCGCCGAGGCCGGCCTCGCAGGACACGCTGACATTGCCAAACAAGCCTTGGACCTCTTTGCCTCGATCTATGGAGCGGAGGCCGGCAACCTGGCCTTAAAGGCCCTCGCACTGGACGGAGTCTACGTCGCGGGCGGCATCGCTCCCAAGCTCATCACCAAACTTCGGGACGGCACCTTCATGAAGGCTTTCACCAATAAAGGACGATACAAACGGTTGATGACCTCGATCCCCGTCAAGGTCGTCATGAACGAACACACCGCCCTGCTCGGCGCCGCGTCCGTCGCCGCCACCCTTGTCCAAGGCGGGAAACCATGAGCCCATCAGACCTGGACAGTCTCAAGAAAGCCGCCGCTTTGAAGGCCGTCGAGTTCGTCCGCGACGGCATGGTGGTGGGGCTGGGAACAGGATCCACCGCCAGACATCTG